>CAYUEM010000020.1:0-21257 GCA_964442925.1 uncultured Hyphomonadaceae bacterium | reverse complement strand
ATGGCGAGCGTGTGCCCGGCGGGCAGGATGACCGCTCCTTCTTCCTCGACCGCATACCGGCCGAGCTGATCGAGCGTGTCGAAATCATCCGCTCGTCTTCGGCGCGTCGCACGGGCGATGCGGTGGCCGGCGCGATCAATATCGAACTGCGCGACGGCTATGACATTGATGGCGGCTATGTTCGCGTTGGCGCGTTGCGCTTCCATGATGACGAGGTCAAGCCCAGCTTTGGTGCGGTCTACGGCACCGAAGCTGGCCCCGGTCGCCTGCTTCTCGGCGCGAACATTCAGGGTCGCTACAACCCGAAGACCAAAACGTCCTTGCGCTTTGGTGACAGCCCGGAAAATGACCCGGACTTCCGCACCAATGAGTTTGATGACCGCGAGGACCAGACCGACACGCGCGACGGCACCGACTATTCCTTCAACGGTCGCTACAATCAGGACTTCGCCAATGATGGCGAGTTCGAAATCGGCGGCTATTTCACCTATACTGATCGCGAGGAGAACGAGCGCTCCTTCGAATATGATGATCCGACAGCGGTCACCGGCCCGGTCAGCGAAGGCGGAAACCTGCTGACCGACAACCAGCAGTTCCAGGATATCGAGCAGACCAGCTTTGCCATCGATAGTTCTTTCGAGCGCAACTTCCTCGGTGGCAAGGTGGATGTCCGGCTCGGTTTTGCCTCCTTCGAAGAGACCAATAACGACAATGAGGACGAGATCGATTTCGACGATGGCGAAGTCGAACAGGAACGGGAATTCTTCGATGTCCAGGACGAGGAAATCACTTTCGAGATCGACCAGACCTGGGATCTGAGCAACCAGCTCGCATTCGAAACCGGCATCTACGTTCAGGAAAAACAGCGCGACACGGAGATTCTGGAAGGCGAGGTCGAACTCGAATTCACCGGCACCTGGGACCAGTTCTCGCAAAAGCCGTTCGACCTGCGCACAGGCGAGCCCGATGTCGAGGCGGTTGATGGCGGCCTGGCCGATATCGAAGAGACCCGGTTCGACATCTATGGCGTCTTCAATGGCGATAACGGTCCGCTGCAATGGGAAGCCGGCCTGCGCTTTGAAACCACCGATGTCTCGATTTCCGAGGCCGTTACCGGTGCGCGCGTCGACAATGACTATTCCTTCCTGCTGCCCTCGGCGAGCCTGAAATACGACCTGACCGGCAATGACCGCATCGTCGCATCTGCGGCGCGCACGGTTCGCCGCCCGCGCTTCAGCGAGCTTCTGCCGCTCACGCTTGAGGCCGAACTTGGCGACGAGGACCTGCGCGGCAATCCCGATCTGGAACCGGAACAGGCCTATGGGTTCGACATCGGCTATGAGCGCCGGCTGCCGGAGGGCGGGGTGTTTGGCGTCAATGTCTTCTATCGCAAGGTCGATGACCTGATCGAACTGGTCAATACCGGCGAGCGTGGATCGGAGAATGACCCCGCCCCTGCGCCAATCGAATTCAATGTTTTCGAACCGCGCAATGTCGGCGACGGCGAGGTTTACGGGATCGAATTCGACCTTTCCACTTCGCTTGGCTTCATCAGCCTGGAAGACACCGGTGTGTTTGCCAACCTCTCCCTGCTCGACAGCAGCGTGGATGATTTCATCGGCGAGCGGCGCTTCAATGACCAGTCCGAATATGTCTTCAATGTCGGCTTTATCCAGACGCTGCCGCAGATCAGCAGCGCATTCGGCGTCACCTATCGCGAACAGGGCGATGCGTTTGGTCGGGTCGAAACAGAGGAAGTGACGACCTCCTATGACGGCGACCTTGAAATCTTCGCCGAACGCAGCTTCGGGGACAATCTGACCGTGCGCCTTGTCGGCCAGAACCTGCTCGACAGCTCCAAGGACGAAGTGTTCAACAAGTTCGATTCGGTGGCCGAACAGATCGCCCGCGATTTCGACGAATTCGAGATCGAATCCGAAGAAGCCGGTCCGGTCGTGCAACTTATGCTGCGCTACGCCTTCTGATCGCTGCTTACCTGAAAAAAGGCGGGCGCTTCAGATCGCGCCCGCCTTTGACATTGCTGACAAGCCTGATTGATCCAGGGCCGCGAACCTGCCTAAACCCTTATTGACTGCGGGATTTGCATCGCGGCCGGCACTTGCGGCCCGCCGGGACAACAATGGAAGGGGCGCAGCCCATGTCGGAATTGATCAATGAGGTTTTCAGTGTCAGCGGCCTGTTCACGCTGATGATGCTTTTGATGCTGCAGGCCGTGCTCGGCTTTGACAACCTGCTTTACATTTCAATCGAGTCGAAACGGGTGGGCGAGGCAAACGCCACAAAAGTGCGCCGCTGGGGCATCGGTCTTGCCGTTCTGTTCCGGATCATCCTTCTGGTGATCATCGTCAACATATTCACGCTTCTTGCAGAGCCCCTGTTTTCGATCAGGCTCGGCAGCCTCATCGAGGGATCATTCACCTTCCAGAGCCTTGTCACGCTCGCCGGTGGCGGTTTCATCATCTACACGGCGGTCAAGGAGATCACCCACCTTTTGTCGGTTGATCATATCGAGCATTCCGAGGGCAGCGCTGCGAAATCCGTCACGCAGGCGATCTTGATGATCGTGGCCATGAACCTTGTTTTCTCATTTGATTCGATCCTTTCGGCGATGGCCATCGCCAATGAGGAGGTCGCGCGTATCGTCGATGCCTCCGGCGCTCTTCTTGGCACATTCGAAGGCACAGTGATCCAGTGCAAGGCCGCGCTGATCGCCTCGCCTGTGGAAGGCGCGGTGGGGTGTTCGCCTGGCAAGGACTACCAGGTCTGGATCATGGCCATCGCCATCATCCTGTCAGGCGTTCTGATGGTCCTGATGGCCGATTATGTGGCCGATTTCCTCAAGCGTAACCGGATGTATGAAGTGCTGGGCCTGTTCATCCTGTTCCTTGTCGGCGCCTTGCTGGTCACCGAGGGCGCCCATATCGCGCATCTGAAACTGTTCAGCTATCCGATCGAAGCGCTGTCGAAATCCTCATTCTATCTGGTCGTGTTCGTGCTTGTGGTGACCGATGTGATTTCCAATCGCTACCAGAAACGCCTGTGGACGCAAAAGATGGCGGAGATTGAGGGAACACACCCGGAAACGGACGGTCTGCGCGCGGTCGACGCGGTGATGGACAAGGCCAGCGCGAAAGGCTGACGCGTTTCACAGCACTTGCGACCTGCGCAACCCGTCTCACCCTGACGGCCCCCGCGCTCGATACGGGGGCTTTTGGCGGGCCGCGGAAAATGCACGATATATCCGCCTTGTCCCTGGCTTGACCCGGGACCTGCTTGTTTCTGGCCCGGACGCGAGAGCCCCCCGATCAGGTCCGGGGGGGGCGGGATGGAGAGGATGGTCTGCCCTGCGATGCGTTTATTGCGCTGCGATCGTCTCGCTTTCCTCTTCATCGAGGGTTTCCAGCCATTTTTCGGCCTCAAGCGCGGCCATGCAGCCCATGCCGGCAGCTGTCACGGCCTGGCGGAAGATGTCATCGGTGACATCGCCGGCGGCAAACACGCCCGGCACATTCGTCACCGTGGAGTCCGGCGCGGTCACGAGATAGCCATTGGCGCGCATCTCAAGCTTGCCGGCGAAAAGTTCAGTGGAAGGGGCGTGGCCGATGGCGATGAAGATGCCATGCACCGGCAGTTCGCGAACCTCGCCGCTGTTCACGTCGCGGATGCGCGCGCCGGTCACGCCGGGCGGATTGTCCTCGCCGACAACCTCGTCCAGAACGCTGTTCCAGATCACCTCGACCTTGGGGTGTTTCAGCAGTCTTTGCTGCAGGATCTTTTCTGCGCGCAGGCTGTCGCGCCGGTGCACCAGTGTCACTTTCGAAGCGAAATTGGTCAGGAACAGCGCCTCTTCGACAGCCGTGTTGCCGCCACCGACCACGATGACCTCCTTGCCGCGATAGAAAAAGCCGTCGCAGGTTGCGCAGGCAGAAACGCCATAGCCCTTGAACGTCTCCTCGGATGGCAGGCCAAGCCATCTCGCCTGCGCGCCTGTGGCAATGATCAGGGCATCGGCGGTGTAGAGCGTGCCGCTTTCGCCAACGGCCTCGAAAGGACGGGTCGCAAGATCGACGCTTGCGATATGGTCTTCAGCGGTTTTCGCGCCCATGGCTTCGGCATGGTCGCGCATCCTGACCATCAGTTCCGGCCCCTGTATCTCGGCAAAGCCCGGATAATTCTCGACCTCGGTGGTGATGGTCAGTTGCCCGCCCGGTTGCAGCCCGGCAACGACCAGCACATCGCGCAGGGCGCGCGCGGAATAGATCGCAGCCGACCAGCCGGCCGGGCCGGAACCGATGATCAGCACGTCTGCGTGCCGCGTGGTGTTTTCCGTATCTGCCATGTCTGGCCCTCCTTGGCGGCGGAATCATGAGTCACTCAATTCTTATGGGGGCGCGGCGCGTCAGAATAAAGGCTGCGGTCTGCTCACGTCGTTGTGGATTGCGAAATTTCTGGCTCTGCTTCGGGCACCCCGATCACTTCAACCGTGGCATGTGAGACATCAAATTCCTGCAAAAGCAGGGCCTTGACCTCGCGGCGCACCTGCTCGGCACTGGCCCCCTGATGGGTTTGAACCTCCATCGTGACCAGAGGTCGCGCCTCATTCAGGCTCCAGGCATGGACGTGGCTGACGCCGGTAACGCCGGCCACGCCCCGCATGACGCTGTCGCTGAGCCGGGTTGCGCTCAATCCCGGCGGCGTGCCCTCAAGCAGAATATGCCCGGACTCGCGCGCCAGCCGCAAGCCGGCAAAAGCGACCAGCAAGGCGACCAGCACCGAAAGCAGCGGATCGACCGGTGCCCAGCCGGTCAGCACGATCACCACCGCGGCAATAATCGCCGCCACCGATCCGAGCAGATCGCCAATGACATGCCAGAGTGCCCCGCGCAGGTTGAGGTCCTCGCGATTGCCGCCATGCAACACTGCAAAAGCGACGAGATTGACCAAGAGCCCGCCAATCGCAATGAACAGCATCACGCTGCCAAGCACCGGCGAGGGATCGCGCAACCGCTCAATCGCCTCCCAGACAATCCAGACCGCGAGCACGAGCAAAGCCAGCGCGTTCACAAAAGCGGCGAGAACCTTCACCCGGTGAAATCCATAGCTGTGACGCGCATCGGCCGGGCGCTCGGACAGGCGGAACCCCAGCCAGGCCAGCGCCAGAGAGCCCGCATCGGTCAGCATGTGCGCCGCGTCCGCCAGCAAGGCCAGCGAACCGGAAATCAGCCCCCCAGCAATCTCCACCGCCATGAAACCAAAGGTCAGCCAGGCCGCGATTGCCACGCGCCCGCGCGCATCCTTGCTGTCACCATGGCCGCCATGGCTGTGCGCGTCGCCATGCGAGCCGGAATGATGGTGGTGAACGCTCATGTCTGCCCGATACGCCCCGGTCAGATATAAGTCAATAAATTCCCAAGAAAAACAACGATCAAGCTATGTGATAGCGTCACATGAAACCACCTTTGGCTTGCCTGCTGTTGCCAGACGTGGCGACACCGCTTAGTTGGCGGGAACAATTGTCATGGAGAGGTCATGATGGCGGGTGAGAGCCATCTGTTTACCGGGCCGCACCTTCTGGGGCTCAGCGGACTGAACCGCCTCGAAATCGAATCCATACTCGACCTTGCCGATCATTATGCCGACCTCGCAGAGCACGGACGGCGCGGCCCTGCGCGACTGCCCGGACGCACTGTGATCAACCTGTTTTTCGAAAATTCCACGCGCACCATGTCCAGCTTCGAAATCGCGGCAAAGCGGCTCGGGGCGGATGTTGTCAACATGCATGTCGCGGAATCCAGCGTCAAAAAGGGCGAGACGCTGATCGATACGGCGATGACCCTGAATGCGATGAAGCCTGATGTCATCGTCATTCGTCACTCCGCTTCCGGCGCCGTCAAATTGCTTTCGCGCAAGGTCGATTGCTCCGTGATCAATGCCGGCGACGGGCTGCATGAGCATCCCACCCAGGGCCTTCTCGACACACTGACCATCCGGCGCGCGCTCGGGCGTATCGAAGGCCTGCAAGTCGTGATCTGCGGCGATATCCTGCATTCACGGGTTGCGCGCTCAACCTGTTATGCGCTGCACCAGCTTGGCGCGCGGGTGCGCCTTGCCGGTCCGCGCACGCTGTTGCCGGGTGACGCCCGCGACTGGGGCGCAGAAAGCCTGCACAGCGATTTCGATGCCGCGCTGGAGGGTGCCGATGTGGTGATGATGCTGCGCCTGCAGACTGAGCGAATGGACGGGGCGTACCTGCCTTCAAGGCGGGAATATTTCCGTTTCTACGGCCTGACGCCGAAACGTCTGGAACGCGCCCGGCCGGGTGCCCTGGTGATGCATCCGGGGCCAAAAAATCGCGGAATCGAGATTGAAAGCTCGATTGCCGACGGGCCGCAGTCGCTGATCAATCAACAGGTCGAAATGGGCGTTGCCATCCGGATGGCGGTGCTCGACATGCTGGCCGGGAGCGACCCGGAATGATCACCGCAATTTACAATGCCCGCCTGCTTGATCCGGCCAGCCAGACCGATGCGCCGGGCGGGCTGATCATCGAGGACGGGCAGACTGCCGACTGGGGCGGCCATCTTCATGCCCCGCCATCTCGCGCAGATGAGGCGATTGATGCAAGAGGCCTTTGCCTGGCGCCCGGACTGATCGACCTGCGCGTCAAGACCGGTGAGCCGGGCGAAGAACAACGTGAAACGCTTGCCAGTGCCTCGCGTGCGGCGCTCGCCGGCGGCGTGACAACCATGGTCGCCATGCCCGACACCCGACCGGTGATCGATGATGTCGCCCTGATCCAGTTTCTCTCGCGCACCGACCCTGAGGACGTGCCGGTCAATGTGCTGGCTGCCGGCGCGCTGACTGTCGGGCTGGCCGGCGAGGCGATGGCGGAAATCGGCTTGATGAAGCTCGCCGGCGCGGCCTATTTCACCAATGGTGAACGCCCGGTGGGCGATGCTGCGATCATGAAACGGGCCATGAACTATGCCGCCAGTCATGATGCGATTATCGCCTCGCGGCCCGATGATGCGGCCCTGCGTGGCTCCGGCGTGATGAATGCCGGTGCGTTTGCAGATCGCAGCGGGCTGAAAGGCATGCCGCGCGAGGCCGAATGGATCGGAGCGGCGCGCGACCTGACCTTGTGCGAGACGACCGGCTGCCGGCTGATTCTCGATCAGGTCTCCACTGGCCGCACGTTGGAGCTTCTGGCGCAGGCGCGTTCGCGCGGCGCGCCGGCTCATGCAATGGTGGCCGCACATCACTTGTTCTTCAATGAGCGCGATGTCGGCGACTATCTTACCTATTGCAAGGTCAACCCGCCCTTCCGCACTGAGGCTGACCGACAGGCGCTGATTGCCGGTCTCGCCGCAGGTGAGATCGAAGCGGTTGTGTCGGCGCATGACCCGCAGCCGCCGGAAGCCAAACGCCTGCCCTTCGCGGAGGCCGAGTTTGGTGCCGCCGGACTGGAAACCACGCTGTCAGCCGTGCTCAGCCTCGTGCATGACGGACCGCTCGACCTGCTCGGGGCCTTGCGGGTTCTGACCTGCGGCCCGGCAGACCTCATCGGGCTCGATGCCGGTCGGCTGGCCAAGGGTCGCCCGGCGGACCTGATCCTGTTTGATCCGGATACGCCCTGGAAATGCCAGCGCGAACACTTGCGCTCGCGCTCGACCAATTCACCCTTCGATGGCCGGCTGCTGCAGGGCCGCGTCATGCGCACCTGGGTCGGTGGGGTCCTGCGCTATCAGCGCGATGCGCCCGCGCAACGATGACCGCCGGGCGCATAGAGGCTGCCCCTCTGACGCGCCTGAAGACACTGCGCATTGCCTCGCGGGCGCTGCTCTTCAGCCTTTACTGGCCCTCGCTCATGCGCCGGGCCGAAGCTGGCGGGCGAGTTCATCCAGCATCCGCGCAATGAGCCCGGGGCCTTCAAAGACCAACGCGGAATAGAGCTGGACGGCCTGCGCCCCGGCGGCCATTTTTTCTAAAACATCCTCTGCGCCGGAGATCCCTCCAACCCCGATCAGGTCGAGTTGGCCGTCAATCTCTCCGGCAAACGCACGCAGAATTTCGCTCGAAGGCCCCATCAGCGGCGCACCGGAAAGCCCGCCAGCCTCTGCGGCATGGCGACTTTGCAGGCTCGCCGGTCGCGCCAGCGTGGTGTTGGAGACGATCAGTCCGTGCAGATACGGTGCTGCCCGCGCGGCCGCTGCAATTTGCGCAATCGCCGTGTCGTCGATATCGGGGGCAACTTTCAGGAAAACCGGTCGATGCCCGGCTTGCGCCTGCATCGCCGCTGCCGCCTCACCACACCGGCCAAGCAGATCATCGAGGGCCGCCCTGTCCTGCAATCCGCGCAGGCCCGGCGTGTTCGGCGAAGAAATGTTCAGAGTGACATAATCCGCCGCACCCCAGACCGCCTGCAGGCCCATGACATAATCGCCGATCCGGTCGGCGCTGTCCTTGTTTGCGCCGACATTCGCACCGACGATCCCCTGCCCGCGCACATGCGCAGCCATTCGCCAGGTGAAATCGGCCAACCCGTCATTGTTGAAGCCCATCCGGTTGATGACGGCGCGGTCGCGCGCCAGCCGGAACAGGCGCGGCTTGCGATTTCCCGACTGCGGCTCCGGCGTCACCGTTCCGCACTCGACAAAGCCGAAACCGAACCGCAGCATGGCTTGAAACGCGCGGGCGTTCTTGTCAAAACCTGCCGCAAGACCGATCGGATTGGGAAGGCGCAGACCCGATACCGGCAAGGTCACCGCCAGCGCACTGTCTGCGCTGACAGGCCGCGCCGGCACGCCAATCCCGCGCGCCAGCAGGTCGATTGTCGCCGTGTGCGCGATCTCCGCAGGCAGGTGCCGGGCGACCCGCGCACCCCATTCAGCAACAAGCGACAAGATTACACTCCATCAGACAATCATGCACCGGGGACCAACCGACCGAAACTTTTATCACTGGACCAAATTCAACCATAGGAAGAATCTGCTTGCCCCGCAGCCCTCAATAGGTTGATATTCCTAGGTCAGATCGATAATTTCCTGTTAACTTCTGTATTGGGACATTCAGGTGCAATTGCAACATTGCGATATCTGGCACGGCATTGACACGCTTGCCGCGTCTTATGGGCTCTCGCCGTCCGGACTTGCACGGATGGCGGGTCTTGATGCGACCGCGTTCAATCCTTCCAAGCGCTTCAACAAGGACGGCCGCCCGCGCTGGCCCTCGACCGAAAGCCTTGCGGCGGCTCTGAACGCGCTCGGTTCCGATCTTGGTGAACTGGCCGCGATCATCGAGAGCGAAAAAGCGCAGATGCCTGCGCAAACCCCTATGATCATCGAAATCCCGGACAATTAAAGTCTGAGCGCGCTTGCACTTGGCGCCACGTCAAAGCATTGTCTCGATCCTTATGGACTGGGACAAGCTGAAATCCTTCCACGCTGCTGCCGAAGCGGGCAGCCTGACCGCTGCAGGCGAACGCATCGGGATATCGCAATCGGCTGTCTCGCGGCAGATCTCCGCGCTTGAGGAACAACTCGGCGTCTCCCTGTTCCAGCGCCATGCCCGCGGGCTCGTCCTCACCGACAGCGGCCACACCCTGTTTCGATCCACCGCGCTGATGGCGGCGGCTGCCAATACCGCCAATTCGGCGTTGCTCGACCAGCAGGACACCCCGCAAGGCCAGCTGGTTGTCACAGCGCCGGTTGCATTTGGTTCGACCTGGCTGGTGCCAAGGCTGGGCAGTTTCGCAAGGGAGCATCCCGACCTGCATCTGGATCTCCGGCTGGATGACCGCGAATATGACCTTCTCAAACTGGAAGCGGAATGCTCCATCCAGCTGTGGGCGGCGGACAAGGCCGACCTGATCCAGCGGAAACTGGCGCGCGTGACGACCAGCCTTTATGCCGCACCAAATTATCTGGAAGCCTATGGAACGCCGGGTACGCCAGACGATCTCGATGAACACCGGATCATCGGCTACCGGCGGGAGGACGCCCCCGCGCAGATGCAGGCAATGAACTGGGCGCGTCAGATCGGGCGCGATGACCGGCGCGCAAGAAAGGCGGCGCTGCAGGTGAACAATGTCTTTGCGATGCTGCGCGCGGTCGAAGCGGGTCTCGGGATCGCCGATGTGCCTGATTACATGGCCGCTACGGTTCCGGGGCTGGTTCGGCTGCTTCCTGAACATGTCGGACCGACTTTCGACCTCTATTTCATCTATCCCAGCGATCTGCGTCGTTCCAAACGGGTCGGAGCGTTCCGTGACTTCCTGACCGGACAGGTTCAGGCGCTGAGAAAATCCGGGATGGATGGCGAGTGACAGATCAGATATGCATTCACGCATGGATATGCTTCCGCTCACCCCTTGTTTTCGTGGTCATGAACGTTAACTGATGTGTATAGCTTTGGTCCTGGGCTAGAACCCGATCCTTCCTCCGATTGGGCGTTTCCTCCCCCTGACGGGACCACACTTCATAGCCGGGCGCGGAATTTCCGCTGCCCGGCTTTTTTTGTTCACATGCCAGCGTGAATGAAAAAGCCCCGCCGGAGATCCCGGCAGGGCAGACATCGAAACGATGTTTTTCAGCGCGCGATCAGAGGCTGGAGCGGAGCATCCACGCAGTTTTCTCTGCAATCGTTGCGCGCTGCGTAAACAGGTCAGCTGAGACCGCATCACCATTTTTTTCGGCAATCGCAAGTCCGTCCTTGGCAACCTTCGCGATGATTTCATGTCCGCGCACGAGATTGGCAATCATTTCATCTGCATCAGGCACGCCATTGTCAGGTTTGATACTGGCCTCGGCCATCATTTCCGCAGAGGAGCCTGGCGCAAAATGGCCCAGCGCGCGGATACGCTCAGCGATTTCGTCAAGTGCCTTCCACATTTCGGTATATTGCAGCATGAACATGTCATGCAGGCTGGCAAAGCGAGGGCCTGTGACATTCCAGTGATAGCCATGTGTCTTGACATAAAGCGCATAGGTTTCCCCGAGCAGCGCCCGCATCGCAGTGACCGAGGCTCCACGCTCTGCGTCACTCAAACCGATTTCAATACTCATCATTTGTTTCTCCTCTGAAAACCTTCTACGGTTTGCACATCGGAACGCCATGGCCTGATTTCCAATCGATTCGGCCACACGGCTTATAGAAATCTTCTATCGCGCCAGGCCGGCTTACTGAAGCTGGCTGCAGAAGTGCTGGATCCGCTCCAGTGCGGTCTCCAGCGCCTGCGTCGATGTTGCATAAGAAACGCGGAAGGCTGGCGACAGTCCGAAAGCGGCCCCGAACACCACCGCGACCTTCTCGGCCTCCAGCAACTGTTCGGCAAAAATGCGGTCATTCTCGATGACCTGCCCGGAAGGTGCACGTTTTCCGATTGCGCCGGAACAGTCGGGATAGACATAGAACGCCCCGTCCGGTGTGGCGCAGGACAAACCTTCAGCCGCATTCAGCCCGGCAACGACAAGATCCCTGCGCTGCTGGAACACGCCGTTGCGCTCGGCCATGAAATCGTGCGGTCCATTCAGCGCCGCGACGCTGGCCCACTGGCTGATCGAACACGGATTGGACGTGGTCTGGCTCATCACCTTGCGCATAGCATCAATCAGCGGCTTGGGGCCACCGGCATAGCCGATCCGCCAGCCCGTCATCGCATAGGCTTTCGACACCCCGTTCATCGTCAGCGTGCGCGCATAGAGCTGCGGCTCGACCTGCGCAATCGTTGTGAACTTCGTATCGCCGTAGATCAGGTGCTCATACATGTCGTCGGTCAGGATCAGGACATGCGGATGACGCAGAAGCACCTGCGCGAGCGCCTGCAGCTCGGCGCGCGAATAGACCGCGCCAGTCGGGTTCGACGGTGAATTGAGAACCAGCCATTTCGTTTTCGGCGTAATCGCGGCTTCAAGCTGGTCTGGCGTCATCCTGAAGCCAGCCTGCGGACCGCAGGCCACCACGACGGGCTCCGCCCCGCACAGGCGCGCCATCTCCGGATAGCTGACCCAGTAGGGCGCGGGGATGACGACTTCATCGCCCGGATCCAGCGTCGCGATGAACGCATTGAAGATGACCGCCTTGCCGCCCGGCGAGACATTGATCTGCGAGGGCTCATAGGAGAGCGCATTGTCGCGCCTGAATTTCTCGCAGATCGCTTCCTTGAGCTCGGGGATTCCATCGGCCGGGGTGTATTTGGTCTTGCCCTCGGCAATTGCACGCTCGGCAGCAGCCTTGATGTGATCAGGCGTGTCAAAATCGGGCTCGCCGGCACCCAGCCCGATCACGTCATGACCGGCCCGGCGCAGTTCCGACGCCTTGGTAGTCACGGCAATTGTAGCAGAGGGCTGAACGCGTCGGATCGCGATCGAAAGCGGCATTTCGGCCATGGCGGGCTCCATCAAAGGTCTGGGGCGAGGTTTGTTACTGCGTTCGTTACGCGCCTTACCCTCCCGGGGCAACGGACGAGGTCCCACAGACGCTGAAAATCTCAGAATGAAGGCCAGATTTCACGCTTTGCCTTATCGGTGCATTCACACTTGCCGGCTAAAATTTGACGAGGATGTAATTTGCATTTCCGCATCATTTACCGGGTCACAAACCATGTCCGACCTTGAACGTAAATTCGCCGTCGCAAAGCAAGACTTCAGCCAGTTGATGACTGAGTTTGCCGGCTGGATTGGCGATCTGAGCGCAGCTGAACGCGTGCTTGGCGTGTGCGGTTTTGCGCTGACCATCATGTGGTTCATCATGCGCCAGCCCGCTCGCAAGCAGAGCCGGGACGAGATCGGCAACCAGTTCAGCATGGCCGTGTTTCTCGTCATGCTGTTCGGCCTCGGGATCGGCTGGATCTTCAATGCCGGCGACATGGTCATGGCACGGCTGTCCGCCTGATTGCGCGGAAGTTTTCGCCAAAGACACAAGCTCCGCAGGCTGTTACACTCGGCGAGTCCAAATGCGCATGAGGCGACCAGCAATGAACAATAGTGACCAGATCGACTACTGGAATGGGCCAGCCGGCCAGAGATGGGTGGAACATTCCGACCGGCTCGACGCCATGCTTGCACCATTTGCCGACCGCGTGCTCGCGCAGGCGAATGCGATGCGAGATGAGCAAATCATCGATATCGGTTGTGGTGCCGGCGCGCTGACCCTGCTCGCCACGCAGGCGGCTGGCGACGGGGCCAGCGCACTTGGCGTCGATGTCTCATTGCCCTTGCTCGCACTGGCCAGGCAGCGCGCGCAAGCATCCGGCTCAACCGCACGGTTCGAACATGGCGATGCTAGCCAGTTCGATGCGCCCGGTCAGTTCGACCTGATGATCTCACGCTTCGGTGTGATGTTCTTCGAGCAACCTGCTGCAGCTTTTGCCAGCCTTCGCAAAACGATCAAGCCCGGCGGCCGACTGGCTTTCATCTGCTGGCAGGCGCTGGCCAAAAACGATTGGGCGTTCGCACCGTTGCAGGCCGCCCTGCCCTTTTTCGACAGCCCACCAGAGCCCGGCGACCCGAATGCGCCCGGCCCCTTCGCTTTTCAGGACCGCGACAGGCTCGCCGCGCTGCTTGATGAAGCCGGCTGGAAGGCGGTCGGCATTGATCCGGTCGAGACCGAGATGACGCTTCCCGGCGACACGCTGGAAGAAAGCGCCGCCTTCATGATGCAACTCGGACCGCTTTCGCGGCTGCTGGCTGCGCAGGAGATCGATTCCAGGCCGGTCGAGGCCGCTTTGCAGGAGCTGATGCGCCAGCATCAGAAAGGCGATGGTCGCATCAGGATGAAGTCCGCCTGCTGGCTGGTCAGCGCTTCGCAATGATCAGGGTTTGCGCTGCGCGGCCGAAATAACCCTGCCTGTCGGCCAGTTCGCCAAAGGCAATGCCGCGCCCGTCCGGGCCAATCCAGCAATTGGCCGCAAGCATGATCCATTCGCCAACCGGCTGGCGCGCGAAATGCAGGGTGAGATCGGCATTGATGAAGGTCCAGGCCTCGAAATCGAGCGGTGAACCGAAGCCATTGCAATAATCACCGGTCGCCGCAGCGCGCATCAGCGGCGTGGTGTCATGCGTCTCAAACCATGGCCTTTCGATGTGGAACCAGACCGCCCGGGCCGCGCCGCGCAAATCCGCCGCGTTCGACTCACGCATCTCGACACTGAGATTGAAGCCGACCGGGCTCAACCGCTGGGCCGCACCGGCAGGAATTTCGCCTGCCCTGCCCGGCAGCGCCGCTTCCGCTGGCAGCTCAGGCGTATCGACCCGGACTTTCAGCACACTTGCGCGTACAACCTGTTTGCCGTTTGCCGACAAAGTGATGTCTGCGGTCTGGATGTTACGGCCCTCGCGCGTGACTGTGGTGGCGATCTGCAACGGGCCAACCGGAACCGGACGCTGCAGGTCAATGGTCAGGCGCGCCACCCGCATCGGTCTCGCCGAGGGCAGCCGCTCTGCAAGGCTCGCAATCAGGCCCGCCGGCGCACCGCCATGCAGCATGCTGGCATCCCACGGTCCGGTGCCATGGGCAGTGGCAATGGCGGTGTCTCCATCGAGATAGAAAAGCGGTTCCAAGCTTATGCTCCATGAGGTGTTTGTGACCTGCGGCAGGAATTGCCCTAACCAAGGACCCTCGTGGCAAGCAGGTAGCTGAGTGCGGTGATGGCAACAATGCCGAGGAGATTGAACCGGAAGCCGGCACCGGCCATTGTCGGCAGGCTGACATGACCGGTCGCGAAGGCAACTGCGTTCGGACCGGTCGCCATGGGCAACATGAAGGCGCAGCTTGCCGCCATTGCAAGCGGTACTGCCAGCAGCTCGACCGGCATCTCGCTGGCAAGCGCAATCGCGCCCAGCACAGGCATCAGCGCCGACGCGGTCGCGATATTGCTGGTCACTTCGGTTGCGAAAATCACGAATGTGGTCAGCAGCGCAATCACCACAATGAGAGGCAGTGCCGCAAGCGGGGCCATTTCCCCGCCAATCCATGTTCCAAGCCCGCTCGCCGATATAGCGCCAGCCAGAGCCATGCCGCCGCCGAACAGGAGCAGCACGCCCCAGGGGATGGATTCGGCATCTTTCCAGTCCAGCAGGGCCCCTCCGGGCTGGTCCTTCGCGCCCGCAGGGATCAGGAAAGCGAGGATCACGCCGAGAATGGCGATCATATGGTCCGTCAGGCCCGCAAGCGGCGTGATGTCACCGATTGCAAATTCGTTCAGCCAGCGGCGCGTCACCCAGAGCGATGCGATCAGTCCGAACAGGGCCAGCGTGCGCTTTTCCGGCGTGGCCATCGCGCCGAGCCCGGCAAGGCGCTCGCGCACCACGCGCTGGCCCTGTTCTGCGCTGGCATGGGCCTCAAGGCGAAATGCCCAGCGCGTCAGCACGAACCAGGCGGCCGGCAGCATCACCAGCACGGTCGGGATGCCCAGCATCATCCATTGCAGGAAGCTGATCGAAAAGCCGGCCTCTGAATTGAGATAGCCGACAATGATCAGATTGGTCGGCGTGCCGACCAGCGTTCCCAGCCCGCCAATCGAACAGGCCCAGGCAATGCCCAGCAGCAAGGCATGGGTAAATGGCTGGTCAAGCCCCTTGCTGCCCAGCACCGCCGCGGCCACAGACAGCGCAATCGGCATCATCATGATCGAGGTTGCCGTGTTTGAAATCCACATCGAGAGAATGGCCGAGGCGAGCATGAACCCGCCAACGATCTTCGCCGGATGATTACCGGCGCGCACGACGATATTCAGCGCGATACGCTCATGCAGGTTCCAGCGCTCGATCGCCTTGGCGATAATGAACCCGCCCAGCAGAAGCACGACAATCGGATGCATGTAGGCCGATGTCACCTTGGCCAGCGGCTGCACCGCAAACAGCGGCAGGATGACAATCGGCAAAAGTGACGTGACCGGGATCGGTATGGCTTCGCTGACCCACCACACCGCCATCAACACAAGCATTGACAATACCACAAGGACCGCGCGCGCAGACGATGCATCGACCGGCTCACCCGCCTCGGAAAGGATCTCCGGCAGCGGCAGGAACTGGATCGCAAGCGCGATCAGCGGTCCGAGCCAGAGACCGAGTGTCTGGCGAAGGCTGCGCGGGCCGCGTGTCTGCGTCTCATTACCCGTCATTGCGTCGAGCGCCCTTCATGCTGCGGAGCCTTAATGCCGAAAACCGCGCATAGCAAAGCTGGCAACGCTGCGACAGGGGCAATCATTGACGCGCCGACAATGAGCCTGCATGAAATGAGGTAGAAAGATTGCAAATCGGTCATCACGGGAGAGCGTGCAGGATGCGGGCAGGAATAGCGGGTCTGATCGGGCTTTTGGCAGCACTTGGTGCCAGCGCGCAGGGTATACAGCAGACCAAAGGCACGTTTCAGGACAAGTTTCGTCAGCTTGACGAGGTTTTGCCCACCGCGAATGTCTACCGCAACGCCGCCGGCGCACCCGGGCACCAGTACTGGCAGCAGCAGGCTGACTACCAGATCCGCGTAAAACTTGACGAGACGGCCCGCCGGCTGAACGGCTCGCAGTCCGTCACCTATAGCAACAATTCGCCCGACACGCTGCGCTATCTCTGGCTTCAGCTCGACCAGAACAAGTTCCGCAACGATTCGATGGCAGAACTGACCACCGATTTCGGCGGCATCGGCCGGCGCGGGCCAGCGACCGCTCCCCCCATGGACGGCGCCCCGGCCAGCCTCAGCTTCGAGGAATTGCGCCGTCAGCAGGCCATGTCCGACACTGAATATGGCTATGAAATTTCAAAAGTTCGTGAAGCACTCGGCGACGCACTCGACCACACGATTGTCGGGACGCTGATGCGGATCGACCTTCCCGAGCCTCTGGAACCGGGTAAAAGCTTCGGTTTCGAGATCGACTGGCAGTTCGAGCTTGTCGACGAAGATGCGGTCTGGGCGCGTGGCGGTTACGAGCATTTTCCCGACGATGCGCGCGAAGGCGGCAATGATATCTTCCTTGTCTCGCAATGGTTCCCCCGGCTGGTCGCCTATTCCGATTTTGAAGGCTGGCACAACAAGGAGTTTCTCGGACGCGGCGAGTTCACGCTGGAATTCGGCGATTATCAGGTCGAGATCACGGTGCCGGACGACCATATCGTTTCAGCAACAGGTGCGTTGCAGAACCCGCGTGACGTGCTGACACCTCGCCAGCGCGAACGGCTTGAAAAAGCGGCCAGTGCAGAGCGCCCGGTTTTCATCGTGACACCGGATGAGGCGCTGAAGAACGAAGGCTCCAACCCGTCGGGCGAAAAGACCTGGATTTTCGAAGCTGAGAATGTCCGCGATTTTGCCTGGGCCTCATCGCGAAAATTCGCCTGGGATGCACAGGGGCATGAACAGCCCGGTGCCGAACATGAAACCGTGATGGCAATGTCGTTCTGGCCGAAAGAAGGCGGCGAGCTGTGGGAAAAATATTCGACCGCCGCTGTCATTCACACCATGGATGTCTATTCGCGTTTCTCTTTCGATTATCCCTATCCAACCGCCCAGTCCGTCAATGGCCCGGTCGGTGGCATGGAATATCCGATGATCACGTTCAACGGCCCCCGCACGACGCTGCAGGATGACGGTTCGCGGACCTATACAATGGCGGAGAAGGTGTTCCTTGTTGGCGTCGTGATCCATGAGATCGGACACATCTATTTTCCGATGACGGTCAATTCCGACGAGCGCCAGTGGACATGGATGGATGAGGGGCTGAACAGTTTTCTCGACAGCGTGGCCGGTTATGAATGGGATCCGGACATGCCTTGGACGGGCTCGCTGCCGCGTGACATGATCCCGTATATGACCTCGGAGTTGCAGGTCCCGATCATGACCCAGTCGGACTCCGTGCTCAATCTCGGACCCAATGCCTATGGCAAGCCGTCAGCGGCCCTGCACATCCTGCGCGAAACGATACTCGGACGCGAGCGGTTTGATTTCGCCTTCCGCGAATATGCGCGGCGCTGGAAATTCAAGCGTCCGACGCCGGCCGATTTTTTCCGCAGCATGGAAGAGGCTTCCGGAACCGATCTCGACTGGTTCTGGCGCGGCTGGTTCTATACCACCGACCATGTCGACATTTCGCTCGACAAGGTCTGGACGCTGCGCCTCGACACCAAGGATCCCGATATCGATTTCGCCCGCCAGCGCGAGGCTGAAAACGACAAGCCGGCAAGGATCGGTGTTGAGCGCAATGCCGATGAGGGCCTGAAAACCTGGGTCGAGCGCCACCGCGACATTCGCGACTTCTATGACGAAAACGACATCTACACCGTCACCAACAAGGAGCGGAACGAATATCGCGCCATGCTGGAAGGGCTCGAAGACTGGGAACGCACGGTGCTCGAACGCGCCGTGGAAGAGGACAAGGCCTATTATGTGGCGGAATTCTCCAATCAAGGCGGCCTCGTGATGCCGATCATCCTGGAGTTGGAATTTGCCAGCGGCCCGAGCCAACGGGTGCATATCCCGGCTGAAATCTGGCGGCGCAACCCGCTTCAGGTGCGCAAACTGTTCGTCTTCGACAAGGGCACGGAACTGGTCTCCATGACGCTCGATCCGGACTGGGAAACCGCTGATGCCGACATCGAGAACAATCACTATCCGCGCCGCATCGTGCCCAGCCGCGTCGAAGCGTTCAAACAGGAACGCCCCCCGACAAAGGCCCGCCGCGACATCATGCAGGACATCAAGACCGAGCTCGCCAAGCCAGAAAGCGAGGAAAAGACCGGAGCCGGCAAGGAATGACCGGCGCGATCTTCCGGCGGCTGGCCATCGTCATGATGATCGCCGCCGGGCTTGTCGCCGCGCCGGTCGCAGCCCACCAGCTCAAGACAGCGGTCACCGAGATCGCGTTCAATCCGCGATCCGGTCAGGTCGAAATCGCGCACCGTTTCATCATTCATGACGCCGAACACGCGATCACGCAGCGCACCGGCAAGCCGGTCAACCTGCATGCTGATGCAAGCGCACGTGAAGCCTTCTCGCACTATGTCGCCAGCCATTTCACCCTGACCACGCGCGACGGCGAGACGGTAGGCCTGGTCCTGCTCGGCCATGAGGTCGATGGCGGGCATATCTGGATCTATCAGGAAATGGCGCAGGCTGACTGGCCCGTGTCCGGCGTGATGATCTCGCACACCGCGCTGCGCGAGACCTGGCGCGACCAGATCAACTTGGTCAATCTGCGCATCGGCTCGGGCGTTGAAAGCCTCGTCTTTACCGGCGCAGACGGGTCAAAGCCCGCGACGCTGCAGGTTGCAGCCGCCGACTGAAAGCCTCTTCCCTCCCTGCGCCAGACGCGCCACACTGGCGACAATAGCCGAATGGAGGAAACCCGCAAGATGGACGGATATGGCGAATATGACGCGCTGGGCCTGGCTGAACTGGTCAGGACCGGCCAGGCAAGCGCGCGCGAATTGCTGAACGATGCGCTGGAGCGCGCCGATGCGGCGCAAGGTGAACTCAACTGTTTTTCTGCCCTGTTTCCCGAAATCGCGGAAAAACAGATCGCCGATGGCCTGCCCGAAGGCCCATTCACCGGCGTTCCCTATGCGACCAAGGATCTTGGCGTCGAGATCAGGGGGGCCCCTCTCACTGGCGGCTCGCGCGCCTTCAAAGGCAATGTCGCCAGCCGCGACAGCGTCATTACGGAGCGCTACCGCGCTGCCGGCTTCACACTTTTCGGGCAGACCACAAGCCCTGAATACGGCCTGACGACATCGACAGAAAGCGCGCTTTACGGCCAGACCCGCAATCCTTGGAACCTTGCGCGCACGTCCGGTGGGTCGTCGGGCGGTGCATCAGCCTGCGTCGCCAGCGGTGTCATCCCGATGGCGATGGCCAGCGACGGCGGCGGCTCGATCCGCATTCCCGCCGCCTGCACCGGCCTGTTCGGCATGAAGCCCTCGCGCGGGCGTATCCCGATGGGACCAGGCAAGACCGAGAACTGGAACGGTCTTTCGACAGTCCACGCCGTCTCGCGCAGCGTGCGTGACAATGCCGCCCTGATGGACGCCACGCACGGACCCGAGCCCGGCGCGCGCTATGGCTGCCCGTCGCCCGAGCGCAGCTTTCTGAGCGAGGCGTCCACTCCGCCCGGTCGCCTGCGCATTGCCCTGTGGGACACAGCGCCCAACGGCATACAGCCCGACGCGGAAGCCCGCAACGGGCTGGATGACACTGCGCGCCTGCTGGAACAGCTTGGCCACACGGTCGAGAAGTCCGACCCGCAACTGGACGGCGAAGCGCTCGGCAAGGGAATGCTGATGATTTTCTCGGCCCATTCCGCCGCAATGGCCGATGCGCGTGGGGCTGCGCTTGGCCGCGAACTTGGCAGCGATGATCTCGAACCGGTCACGCTGCGGCTTGCCGAGCTTGGGCGCACCGTTGCGATGGTCGATCTTGTGCGCGCTGACCATGCCTTTATCGCGGCAGCACTGGCCTGGCATCACTGGATGGACGCGAACCGGTTCGATCTCGTGCTGATGCCGACCCTGTCGCGCGAGCCGGTCGAACTGGGCGTGCTCAGTCTCGATCCGGTCGATTTCGATGCCTATGGCGAAGCGGTCGGCAGCTTTGCCCCGTGGTGCCCGGTGTTCAACCAGACCGGCGCGCCGGCGATGTCAGTGCCGCTGCACTGGTCGCGCCAGAACCTGCCGATCGGCATGATGTTCGGTGCACGATATGGCGGCGAGGGCCTTCTCTATCGCCTTGCCGGACAGCTTGAAGAGGCCCGGCCGTGGGCCGGCAGGCGCCCCGGCGTGTGGCTGGGATGAGCCAGTTGCAGACACGCCAGGGCGGGTGCCATTGCGGCGCTGTGCGGTTCGCGGTGGACCTGCCCGAGCGGTTTGAGTGCGAGGACTGCAATTGCTCGATCTGTGCGATGTCTGGCAATATTCACGTCATCGTGCCGGCCCGTCGCTTTCGCGTGCTTGAGGGCGAGGCGGCCTTGCGCGAATATCGTTTCGGCACGCGCGAAGCACGGCACATGTTCTGCGCGCTCTGCGGGCTCAAGAGCTTCTACATCCCCCGCTCCAATCCCGACGGCTACGCCGTCACCTGGCGCTGCCTTGATGACTGGATGGCGCTGGATGTCACTGTCACCCCGTTTGATGGTCAGAACTGGGAAGCCAACGCCGCCCGCCTCGCCCACAAGTCTGAAGGTTAGGGCGGTTTCCGGCCGAATTGCACCACTTGGCGGGGTGAATTTTGTGATCTGGCCAGGAGCAGACCGGACC
>CAYUEM010000019.1:0-21384 GCA_964442925.1 uncultured Hyphomonadaceae bacterium | reverse complement strand
GCTACAGCCTCGGCGAAGACCCGCCCGCGCTGCTCGAAGTTGTCGAACATGTCGCAGAGCCGGGCCAGTTCCTTGCCGACACGGCCAGCCTTGTCGCGCCAGGCGGGCTGATGCTGGTGGCCACGATCAACCGTACGCCGAAAGCCTTTGCGCTGGCAATTGTCGGGGCGGAATATGTGCTCGGCTGGCTGCCGCGCGGAACCCATGAATTCGACAAGCTGGTGCGTCCAGGCGAAGTGGAAACGGCGCTGCAGGGCGCAGGCCTCACGACACGGCCTGCGCAAGGGGTCAGTTTTCATCCGTTTTCTGACAGTTGGCACCTTAGCACGGACACGAAAATCAATTACATGATGTCTGCGACAAGGCTTGGTTGAGTCAATGGACGGTCGGAATGCAGCGTGTAACCCCACTGGATGTGCTTGATTTCTGGATCGCAGACGCGCGCGAAGACCCACAGGAAGCACAACAGCGAAACCGGTTGTGGTTCGGCAAGTCACCCGAGGCCGACCAGCAGATTGCCGAGCAGTTTGTTGACACCATCGCTGCGCTGGCGTCCGGGCTGGCATGGGAATGGGCCGAGCGGGGTCCACGCGCGCGGTTGGCAGCGATCATTGCGCTGGACCAGTTTTCCCGCAATGTCTTCCGCGACACGCCGGGTGCCTTTGAAAAGGATGAACTGGCACTGCAACTCGCGCGCGTCGGTGTTGAAAACAGGCAGGATCGCTGGCTGAGCGAGGTCGAACGCATCTTCTTCTACATGCCGTTCGAGCATTCCGAGACGCTGGCCGATCAGATCCTTTGCGTCGAACTATTTGAGCGCCTTGCAAACGAAGCGCGTGCTGGCTTTGTCGATCTGGTTGCCAGCACACTCGACTATGCCGAACGGCACAAGCAGGTGATCGCGCAATTCGCACGCTTCCCGCATCGCAACGCAATTCTCGGCAGGATCAGCACGCCTCAGGAAGAGGCCTATCTCGCCAAACCCGGCGCAGGCTTCTGACGCCGCGCTGGAGGGCCGCCGCTCAAGCTTCAGACCTCAGCGCACACCGGCAAGCCGCATCAGTTCGGCAAAGGCGACATAGACATGATAGCCGGTGGCCGCGGTCATGTCTGAAAGCTGTGGCTGCCCGTCGGTATCGTAGCGGTCCAGCCAGCCGCCCTCGACAGGCGCAGGCGCAATGTGGCGCTCCCAGAGCCGATCAAAACTGTTGATGATCCGGAAACCGGCATCGCGATCGCCTTGCTCATGCCGCGATATGTGCGCCTTGAGCGCTTCGGTCAGCCCCCAGGTGCGCTCACTGGCATCGCGCACGCGCCCGTCGAGATCATGCTCAAGCGCAACCGCACCCTCCGCGCTGGTCAGTGACAACGCGCTGAAATAAAGACCGTCGGCGGCCGGGCTGATCGGCTGGCCATCAAGCCGTGCGCGCTGCGCCAGAAGCCAGAACCACTCATATTGATGGCCTGCTTCCAGACGGTCGCCGGGCGCAGGGGCCCAATCGGCCGAGAACACTTCGCGCAGCGCGCCGGTTTCGGCCTGCAGGAACCGGCGCTCCAACAGGTGCTCGATCCCTCTGGCGCGTTGAAGGGCTGAGCGGTCGGCAAGCATCTCAAACTGCGCAAGGGACGCTTCAAATGTGTGCATGTGCGGGTTTTGCGCGCGCATGTCCGGCGCGGGCAGCGTTTCACAGAAGCCGCCTTGCGTTTCGGGCCGGGCCAGATGGGTTTCAATCGCACCCGCCAGCGCCCGTGCAGCATCTCCGCCACGCGCATGGCCTGCCCGCGCGGCCCACGAAAACGCCAGCAACGCAAATGCCGAATCATAAAGATCGACCGTGTCGTCGGCCAGACCGCCGCGATAATCCATCTTCAGGCCAAAGAGTCCGTCGGACCGCCGGCAGTGCACCAGCAGCGTATCGAGCCCGCGTTCGACCTGCGCACGGGCACGCTCTGGCTGCCATCCCAATGTCTCGGCAAGGGCGAAACAGAAGGTCTGGCGCGCCTGGACGCGCACACGCGATTGCGGATCGGCGATCGCCTGTCCGCTGGCATCCAGCCGCTCGACAAAACCCAGCCGCAGATCATTGCCAGCCTGCGACCAGAGCGGGAAGGATTTCTCGAACATCCAGTCGCGGGCAAGACGTGCACGCAATTCGAAATCCGATTGGCTCATTTGTCGCCCCGTCGCTTCCGCCCTCTGCAAGGCCCGCCCTTTTCGCAGGGCGGAGGCCTGATTGTCCAGCGATAAGCAAGGAAGGGTGATGGCAGAACCGCTTTGTTCCGCGCCCGCCGTGTCCTATCAGTCGCGAGCGGTATCTGAAATTTTCATGGCGCGGAGCAAAAGATGAGCAAGCCACAGACTGTGATCTGCATGCGCTGGGGCCAGCGATATGGCGCAGATTATGTCAACCGACTGTATTCGATGGTGCGCCGGCACACGCAGCGCCCCTTGCGCTTCGTCTGTTTCACCGATGATTTTACCGGCTATGACAAGGGTATTGATCTCAGGCCGCTGCCGCCGATTGACCTTCCCGAACGCGTGCGCTGGTTTCCGTGGCGCAAGATCGCGCTGTGGCAGGATCCGCTGGAGGATCTTTCAGGTGATGTGCTTTTTCTCGATATCGACCTTATCGTCACCGGCTCGATTGACGGATTTTTCGACCATGCGCCGGAAAAGAGTTTCATTGTCGCGGAAAACTGGACCCAGCCGGGCAGCGGCATCGGCAACACCTCCTGCTACCGGTTCCGCGTCGGCGCGCACAGCTATCTCTATGACCGGCTGATGGCTGATCCCGCTGCGATGGTCGAGACGTATCGCATCAGCCAGGTCTATATTTCTCGTGAGATCAGGGAGATGAGTTACTGGCCAGCCGAATGGTGCGTGTCGTTCAAGCACTCGCTGCTGCCGCGCTGGCCGCTCAATCATTTCCTGACCCCGAAGTTGCCACCGCAAACGCGGATCGTTGCCTTTACCGGCAAACCTGACCCTGACGAGGCGCGCGATGGTCGCTGGCCCGCGCCATGGTACAAGAAGATCTACAAGGCCGTGCGCCCGACCCCCTGGATTGGCGAGAACTGGCATTAGGGCGGTTTCCAGCCAAATTCACCCCGGTGTTCCGAATGCGTTTTCAGCAGCCGGTTCGTGCCGATCCTGACCCGGTCTCGCAATTGCAGAAACCAAGACGAAAGTGGGGCGTATTGTCCCGTATCGGAGCAACCGATGGCCCGACGCATGCGCACATCAGAAGCGGGACTGGAACTGATCAAACGGTTTGAGGGCTATCGCGAGCATGCAGTGGCGCTTGGCGATGGTCGCCACATGATCGGTTATGGACACACAAAAGCCGCGCGCGAGGGTTTGCGCATCAGTCGCGCGAATGCCGAAGCCATTCTGAGGGAATTCGACCTGCCGCCAGTTGAGGCTGCGCTCAGTGACAGTGTTTTCGCCCCGCTCAGCCAGAACGAATTTGATGCGCTTGTGTCGCTCGCCTTCAATATTGGCTGGCAGGCCTTTCAATGCAGCGACGTTTTCGCCCTGGTCAATTCCGGGGAAAAATTGCGTGCAGCAGAAGCCTTTTCGGCTTGGCGCAAGGCTGAAATCAACGGGCGGTTGATCATCATCGACGCGCTTGTTCGCCGGCGAGCGGCAGAACGCGCGCTGTTTCTCAATGGCGCGCAGGATGTGCCCGAGGCACCCGGAGCGATCGTCCGCCCGCGGCTGGATGCGTTTGCGGCCGCCAGCGTGCCCGGCGAAAACGGGCAGGCTGTGGACACAAGTGACGGGCGGGCCCGGCTTGCCATCATCGAAGAGATTGCCGATCCTGACACGCCCCTTTCCGGCAGTGAAGAAACCGCGCCAGAGGCCGCTGCCCGCGCCGTTGCAGAACGCTTCAGCCGGATCCTTGGCGAGCGCAAAAGCGAAGACGAGGCAGCGCAGCCGGCTGACACGCCGAGCCCGGAAGACGTGGCCAATGCAGTCGCCGAACTGGCCGCTGATGATGCGCGCCGCAGCCCCCGTCGCCGGCCTGAACCCGGCAAGCGACCGGCTGTCACCACTTTCATCGACGATCTGGAGACCACCGAGCCGGGCGAAGCTGAATTTTCGCAGGACGGTTACGCGCGCGGCGCGCCGTGGCTGTCGGTCATCCTGTTTGCGCTGGCCGCATTCTCAGGTGCGCTCGTCGCCGCATGGGGGTTCGAGCATATCGGCACGCTGACCCGCGCCAATGACGCACCCGACACGCCGTGGCAGGTCTTCTCAGGCCCCTTCGCGATCTTGTTCGGCAGCCTGATCTTCCTGATCATGCTGTATTATCTGATCCGCGCTCTGGCCGACCGCTGACCCGTTTCAACCGTCGGCGTCTTGCAGCATCAAACCGTTGAGGCCTGCCGGCCTTATGTGCTTACAAGTGTGCCCGGGCGGGCAATTGTGCCGGGAGTGACGAGGGCGAGATGATGAAACCGCATATTCAGGCCGTGATCTGGGATTTTGGGGGTGTTGTGACCTCCTCTCCCTTCGAGGCTTTCAATGTCTACGAAGCCGAACAGGGTCTGCCCGCCGATTTCATTCGCACGGTCAATGCGCGCAATGGCGATGACAATGCCTGGGCAAAGCTCGAGCGTTCGGAAGTTGACGCGGCCGGCTTCGATGCGCTGTTTCGCGCCGAGAGCGCCGCGCTGGGCCATGAATTGCCCGGCCGCGACATCCTCGGGCTGCTTTCCGGCCAGTTGCGCCCGCGTGTTGTCGAGGCGTTGCGCGCCTGCAAGGCGCATGCGAAAATCGGCTGCATCACCAACAATGCGCCGATCGGCAAAGGCGCTTCGATGACCCAGGATGAAGGACGCGCAGCACAGATCGAAAAGGTTTTTGCCCTCTTCGACCATGTGATCGAAAGCTCGAAACTCGGCATCCGAAAGCCCGATCCCCGGATCTACGCCCTGATGTGCGAAGCGCTGGATGTCGAGCCGACCGCCTGCATCTATCTTGATGATCTCGGGATCAATCTCAAGCCGGCACGGGCGATCGGCATGACCACGATCAAGGTGGTCTCACAAGACCAGTTGCTGGCCGATCTTGGTGCGGCAACCGGGCTGAGCTTGTGCTGAGCGATGCACCGGGCTTTCCGCAGTCTCCGCCGGCTGGCCGGCATCATCGCGGTCGGCGCGGTTCTTGCCGCATTTGCCGCCTGCGACAGCGAGCCTCCGGTTCCCGCATCCGTTCCACCCGACACGGTGCTGACCGAGCCGGTGAACACCCCGGCCCCGCCGCCGCTGCCCGAAGCCGTCATCGCGATGCGCGAGACAATACTCGAAGCCGCACGCGCCGGCTCGCTCAGCCAGCTGTCGCGAATTGCCGAAGCCCAGCCCGCCTTCCTGTCCAATCTTGGCGACATACCCCATCGCCGGCACTGGGATCTGATGCGGCGCACAGGCTTTGACCCGAACCAGAAGCTGGTTACGCTTTTCCAGCAGCCCTATGCCGCGCGCAATGTCGGCGCAGAGGTCTGGTTTGTCTGGCCCGATCTTGCGGCGCGTTCAAATGCCGCGCTTCAACCCGGGCGACTGAGCTTTCGCGATGAGGCGCGGCTGCAAGCCCTGATCGGGCCGGCAGGTCTTGAAGCGGTGCGAAACGGTGCCGACTATCCCGGCATGCGAACCGCCATTTCCCAAACCGGTCAATGGCGCTATTTTCTGCATGAACCGATTGAACAGGGAGACGCGCAATGAGCAATGCAACCGGGGCAGGTGCCTTTCTCGCGGATCGACAGCACTGGCAACGCGCTGACGAGACGCGCGATGCGGTGCGACGCGTCTATAAATTTGGCGACTTCAAGTCCGCATTCGCGTTCATGTCGGCCTGTGCGCTGAAAGCCGAGCAGATGGACCATCATCCCGAATGGTCGAATGTCTACAACACGGTTGATGTCACACTGACCACGCATGATGCCGGCGGCGTGACCGCAAAGGACGCTGAACTGGCCGATTTCATGGACCAGATCGCCGCAAGGCTCAGTTGAGGCAAGGACGCGCGTACGCTGCGCCGGCACCGCAATGGACAAACCGCAGGTCACTGCACCGTCAACGGTCTGATGCGGCAGGACAGGGAAGGCAAAGCCCGCTTCACATTCCGGCGTACGCGTCCTAGACCACGGCGATGGCCAGTATTTCCCCTAACCGTCTTCAGCAGGTGATTGACCGTTTCGATGAAGTCGAGGCGCGCATGAGCGCGGCAACCGACACCGAAGAAATCGTCGCCTTGTCCAAGGAGCACTCCGAATTGCGCGAGATCGCGGCAAAGGCCCGCGAACTGGCGGGCCTGCGCGATGAACTGGCCGATGCCGAGACAATGATGTCGGGCGATGACAGCGAGATGGCCGAGCTGGCACGCGAGGAATTCTACCGGTTGAAGGACGCGCTGCCGGGACTGGAACAGGACGTCCAGCTGATGTTGCTTCCGCGCGATGCCGATGACAGCGCCAATGTCATCCTGGAGGTGCGCGCGGGCACCGGCGGCGACGAGGCGGCCCTGTTTGCCGGCGATCTTTTCAAGATGTATCAGCGGTTTTCGCAGCTGATGGGCTGGAAGGTAGAGATCGTGTCCCTGTCGGAGGGCGATGTCGGCGGATACAAGGAAATCATAGCCGAAGTTTCCGGGCGCGATGTGTTTGCGCATCTCAAATTTGAAAGCGGTGTCCACAGGGTGCAACGGGTGCCGGAAACCGAAAGCGGGGGACGGATCCACACATCTGCCGCCACGGTTGCCGTCCTGCCTGCGCCGGAAAATATCGAGATTGAAGTGCGTATGGAAGATGTCCGTATCGACACGATGCGCGCATCGGGTGCCGGCGGCCAGCATGTCAACACCACCGACAGCGCTGTGCGGGTCACCCATCTGCCGTCCGGCATCGTCACCACCAGCTCGGAAAAATCCCAGCATGTGAACCGCGAGAAGGCGCTCGAAATGCTGAAAATCCGGCTGTATGAGCGCGAACGCGAGGCCAAGGCAAATGCACGAGCCGACGCGCGCAAGTCGCAGGTCGGCTCAGGCGACCGGTCGGAAAAGATCCGCACCTACAATTTTCCGCAAGGCCGTGTGTCCGATCACCGGATCAACCTCACTCTCTACACTCTCGACAAGATCATCGCCGGTGAGGCGCTTGGCGAAGTGATCAATGCGCTGCGCGCCGAAGAACAGGCGCTGAAACTTTCGGCCATGGAAGACGTGCAGTGAGTGAAACGCTTCGCGAGGCGATTGTTCGCGTTGCCGCGCAGCTTGAAAGGGCCGGCATAGACGCACCGCGCATCGAGGCACGCCGGCTGGTCGGACTGGCGAGCGGCCTGAACCCTGCCGGTCTGGTTTGCGCGGAAAATGATGCGCTGGGTGAGGCCGCGCGTGCTCGGCTGGACCGGTCTGTCGCGGAGCGCCGTTCGCGTCGCCCGCTTGCCCATATCGAGGGCTGGACACAGTTTTATGGCCTCGCCCTGAAAACGGATGCGCGCGCGCTGATCCCGCGCAATGACAGCGAATGCGTGGTCGGACTTGCGCTGGATTACCTGCCGACTGAGCAGCCAGCCCGAATTGCCGATCTGGGCACGGGCACAGGCTGCCTGTTGCTCGCCCTGCTCGGCAAACGGCCATTGGCGAGCGGCAAAGGGCTCGACATCAGCTGTGAGGCGCTTGATCTCGCCCGCGAAAATGCGGTCTTGACCGGACTGTCCGCGCGCGCGCATTTCGAAACTCTCGGATGGGCCGACTGGACCGGCTGGCCCGATTGCGACCTGATCATCTCCAACCCACCCTATATCGCGACCGGCGAGATCGAAACCCTGCAGCCAGAAGTGCGTGACCATGAACCGCGCCTTGCGCTTGACGGCGGGGCTGACGGGCTTTCGGCCTATCGAAACATTATCGCAGTCGCGGCGGCCCGGATGCGGCCTGGCGGCGTGCTGGTCCTGGAGACCGGCCACCGGCAGCGCGCCGCGGTCACTGCAAGATTGCAGGCCGCGGGTTTTGCCGGGATTGCCAGCCGGCGCGATCTGGGCGGGAATGACCGCGCGCTTGTCGCCCGCAAGGCCTGAAGTCACAGTTCTTTCAGCCGGGGGCTTGGCGAAACGAACGATGCAGGGTAGACAATGAGTATCGTCGGTGAAAGCGATCTGATCGCCGCTGACGAAAAGTTCGCGCAATTGAAATGGAACGGGCCCGCTGGGGGCTATGCGCGGAACCGGACTGTCGGAATGACAGGACCACAGATCAGGGAAGCTTGCATGAAACGCCAACGCGGGCGAAGCCGCCGCTCAAGCGGTGGAAACAACAATCCAAACCGCCACTATGAGAGCAATGGTCCGGACGTGAAAATCCGTGGATCGGCTCAGCAGGTTCTTGAAAAATACCTGCAATATGCGCGCGATGCGCACACATCCGGCGACCGTGTGATGTCTGAAGCCTATTTCCAGCACGCAGAACATTATCAGCGGATCCTCGCCGACATGCAGCCGCGCGACAAATCCCGCCGCGACCGCGACGAAGATGATGATCGCCAGGATGACAATGACAACACTGACCAGCAGGATTCACAGGACGAGAGCGACCAGGATCGCAATTCCGGGCGCTCACGCCGCTCTGCAGACAGCGAGCACAGCCCGTCTGACGATCCGCTCAAGCTGATCGACGGCGAGGGGGCCGGTCGCGAAACCGGCGGCACGGACGCGTCGCCGCGAAAAGCAGCTGATGCTGAAAATGCCGAGCCCCGGCCGAAACGTCGCCGCACTTATCGCAAGCGTTCAGGCGATGGAGGTGCGGCTGACGGCGAGGCTGGCGTGCCGGAAAAGCGATTGACGGGCGATCAAGATCACCCGCAAAGCGCCGATGCGGCTGATGGCGACGGTGTGATGAAAACGCTGTCACGCGGGCGCACCCGCACAGCGCCATCCGGATCACCGGAACAGGCCGAAAGCAGCGAAACCTCCGAAGCTGCCGAATAAGGCGGGTCTCAGGACCCTTCAGGGTCGGCATCGGGAAAAAGGTCGAGTTGGCGGCTATCCCCTTTGGAAGCGCGCCGGCGTCGGGTACGCCCTTCTCGGAAATACAGGTCATCGGTGTGATCCTCGCCGACCGGGCGCGTCGCCTGGTGCGCAACCTCGGGCGAATGCACATCGTCTGCGGCCAGTTTCCAGAAGGTCACAGCCAGAACCGGACGACCCTGTTCGTCTTCATAGGGTTGCACAAAACCGCAAGCCTGCCCCTTGTCGGCCATGTCGAGCAGCATGGCGGCTTCATTTGCGTCCACTTCCAGCCAGCCGGTTTCCAGCGCAACCACCTCGTCTTCGCCCGCGGCAAGTTCCGCTTCGCGCCGTGTGCGTGCAGCCGGGCGCGCAGGATCGAGCGCGTCGCGCGCATCGGTTGCCAGGGGATAGGTGTGGCTCATTGGTTTCCTGCCGGTCTGTGGTGTGCAGATGTCAAGACAACCCTCACGCCAGCAATGGCCCGGCCGCGCGCATGGCAGCAAGCCGCGCGAACCGCAAGGTCATCGCCTTTCGCCGTGCGGTCGGCAGCTTGGTTGCAGGTGCCTCGCGCACCTGTGCGCCGCCAAACCTGTCGGCAATGATCAGGCCGGTTTGCGAATCGATCAGAGCGGTTGGAAATGCGCTGGAGACCGCAAAGAAAAAGCGGTCGCAATAGGGGAGGTATTCGCCCCATTTGCTGTCGCTGCGATAATCTGCCGATGAGGATTTGACCTCGGTGATCATGATTTCACCGTCGCGACCGAGTGCGACAATATCGGCGCGGCGACCATTGGCGAGCGTCATTTCGGTGATGCAGGCAAAGCCAAGATCGGTCAGCAGCCGGACCGTTCCACAGACAATATCTGCCGCAACCGGCAGCGGCGCAGCTTGCGGCATGGATTCAGGCTCCGCGATCATGTTCCTGACTTGTTCCTTCTGTCGCTGGCCCGGCGCAAAGTCAAGGCCCGCAGCCGCGATTATCCGTTGACAAGCCGGGCGACAAAATCCGGCACGACCTGGCTAGCCTTACCATACAGCGCATCATCAAAACACTGTGCGTTTTCCGACGGTTCGAGGTTCAGTTCGACGGTTTGCGCGCCTGCATATCTGGCTTCCTGGACAAAGCCTGCTGCCGGATAGACGGCCCCCGATGTGCCAATCGACACGAACAGGTCGCAAAGCGTCACGGCATCGCGCACTCTGTCCATATGCAGGGGCATTTCGCCGAACCAGACAATATGCGGGCGGACATGACCGGCGGTCTGGCAGGTGGTGCACACGGTTGTAAGCCCGATATCATCTTCGCAGGACGCAACACGGAAACAGTTCATGCAGCGCACGAGGGTCAACTCGCCATGCATGTGCACGACATCGGTGCTGCCGGCCTGCTCGTGCAGATTGTCGACATTCTGTGTGACCAGCATGAAGTGTGTGCCCTGCGCCTCGCATTCGGTCTGCAGCCGGGCCAGCGCATGATGGGCCGGATTTGCCTGCGCCGTTCTGAGCTGGCGGCGCCGGTCATTGTAGAAGCCATGAACGAATTCGGGGTTGCGCGCGAAGCCTTCCGGAGAGGCAAGATCTTCGAGCGGATATCGGGTCCAGATGCCGTCTTCATCGCGGAAGGTGCCGAGACCACTTTCAGCCGAGATCCCGGCACCGGTCAGAATGACGATTGATCCAGGTAGCGCCATGACACCCGTTTCCTTTTTAAGCTGACGTGTTGGCCACCATGGTCATAATGCGAACACAAGGTTAAGATAGGTTTCAAATGCGAGATCTTTCCAACCCGCAATGGGGACTGCAATGCCAATCGTCAGTAAGCGTTTAATACTTTTCGCGACAATCGCCAGTGCACTGGGCGCGGCGGCCTGTGACAACGCCGATGAGCGTATAGAGCGCGCGCGCAGCCTGACCGAAGCTGCAATCGAACAGGCCAGCGGGGCCGCTTCCGGCGACACCGGAGCAGAGCCAACCCGTATGGCCGATGTGCCGCTGGAAGCGCGCGCATTTGCCGGGCAGATGATGCAACCTGCGACATTCGAGGCTGAATCCTTCGTTCCGGCCAGCCGGTTCGCTGTCGGCTCGATCATCTGCAAGCCGCGCGACCTGCCCGACCATGCTGAAATGGACGGAACGCCATCGATGGATTTGCCCGCGCCGGTCGAAGACGCGCCGGCCGCGGAGATGGCCGAGTTGCCTGCGCCTGTGATCGAGAAAACGCCAGCCTTGCGACCCGGCAAGCAGATTGAACGCGTCCGACCGCGGGGGCTGTCGCGCGAAGAACTGAAGCTCAACCGCAGAACCCAGATCACTTCGGGTGGCATCAAGATCCAGAGCGATGCCCGCTCGCAGATGCTTGAGGTGATGTCGGAATACGGCCTCGCCGGACAGTTGGAATCCAACCGAACGGGGCAAATCATCATTCAGATCGGAAATGATGGTGCCGACCCGACTCAGTTCCAGCCGGAGCGCGAACTGGAACTTCCACAACGGCCGCTCAAGAAGCTGCGCGACAATGCTGCTCGGCCCCGGCTGTTTACCGAGGCGGGCGCGACACGACGCGACCTGCCAAATCTCGCCCTGCAATCAAAAATTGAATGCCCTGACAATGTCAGTGATGCCGAACTCAGCCGCAACAGGGTTCTGGCGACCGAGTGCGTGATCAGGAAACTGAAGGAGAGCGGTAAGTTCGAATATGTCGAAAAGGACTTCATTTTCGACCATCAGTTCGTCCGCCGCCCGAACACGCCGCGTCCGACAGTTGCGGTGACACCGAATGATCCGCTGTGGCAGTTGCAGTGGAATTTCCTCGACAATGGAGAGGGTGAGGCCAATTCGCCCGGCGGCTCAGGGTTTCAGAGCTTCTGGAGAAAGTATGGCACGGGAGCGCGCAGCGTCGTGGTTGCCGTGGTCGATACCGGGCTCGATCTCGACCACCCCGACATCGATGGCAGCCTTAATGTCGCGCCGGGCTGGGACATGGTTTCCGACCCTGCAATGGGCAATGATGGTGACGGGCGCGACAGCAATCCCGATGATCCGGGCGACCTTTGCGACCCGAGCAATCCGTTTGCCGAAGACAGCTATCATGGCACGCATGTCGCCGGCACGATTGGCGCGAGTGCGACCAATAACATGGCCGGCGTCGCCGGCGGAGCCTGGGACGTGACGGTCGTTCCGGTGCGCGCGCTGGGCAAGTGCGGTGGCCGGCTGACCGATATCAATGACGGGATCCGCTGGGCGGGCGGGCTCGTTCCGGCCTTTGACACCGACGGCAATGAGGTGTGGAACGAAAACCCTGCCGATATCATCAACCTGTCGATCGGCCTGTTTGAATTCTGCCCGGCCTCGTTGCAGGACGCGATCAACAGCGTCACCGAACGCGGCGTCGTGGTGGTCTCTGCGGCAGGTAATGCGCGGGTTTCGACACGATATTATGCACCGGGCGGATGCCAGAATGTGGTCTCCGTGGCTGCCAGCGATGCGCGCGGACAGATGGCACCTTATTCGAATTTCGGCGATGAGGTTGATGTGCTCGCGCCGGGTGGAGACATGTCACGCGATGACAATGGCGATGGCCGCCCGGACGGCATCCTGTCGACCCGGCTGGCGGGCTCGTGTTCAGACCCGCTTTCAAACGCGGCGGTCGAAACCTGCTTTTATGCCTATGAGCAGGGCACCAGCATGGCCGCCCCGCATGTCTCGGCCGCGCTCGCCCTGATCAAGGCGCGCGAGCCAGACCTGTTCGGCAATGCCCTGTCCTCACGCCTGTTGGCTGCGCTCAAGCCGCGTGAGGCGACGCAGTGTTCCGGCCCCTGCGACCAGTATCCCAATACCGAAGAGATCGAAGGCAGTGACGGACTGTGCGCACGCCCGTGCGGAGGTGGTCTTCTCGACCTTTCTGCGATAAACTTTTCGCAATAAAGGGCGGCGGGTGGAGACGGAGATGAGCAGACAGAAAGATCATGCGGCGGGGATTATCGGTTTTGGCGGGCTGGCCCTCGCATTGGCGGGGTGCGGCTGGCTTGCGACCAGTGAGCCGGGTCAGGAGGCGTTCTGGCTGCCGATGCAACTGACGAAGCTCGATCCGGTCGCCGAAGCACAGGTTACACCTGCACAGGCACAGACCGGAGGCGAAGCGCGTTTCATCGTCAAGGTCAATGATGCGGTTGTTGATGCGCTGACCCGGCAGTTCCGCCGTGATCCGGAAGCCGCACGGGCCGCCTATCAGAAATGGTCGGCCGGCAAGGACGGGCTTGAAGGGCTCCGGCTGGAAAATTGTTCGTATTCCGGCGAGTTGATCCTGGTGCACAATTTCGCCGGCGATGAAGTCGTCACCCGCCCTCGACTTTCGCAGATGCTCGAAAAGATCCGAGCGCGCGATGACGTGGCTTATGCCGACCCGGAATACACCGCCCATCCGGGCCTGACAAAGGACTGACCCCAGCATGTTGCGCCTGTTTTTCATGATTGCATGGCTTGGTTTTGTCGCCGCTTGCGGCGACATCGTTGATCGCGCGCGCGGGGCACCTGAGACGGCGCCGGAAACGCCTGCGGCCACCCCCGAACGCGCACCACCAGAAACAGCGGCGGAGCCGGAACCTTATGTGCCGCAGCCGCGCCCGTCCGCGCGGGCCCGGGCCTCGCAGATTGACTGGGACAGCGCGCGCAATGATCTGGCCAGCAGGCCAGGCACCGTTGCGCCCGCACGCTTCGGCATTGAAAGCGGAGCCACGGCCCCGCCTGTCCCGGTGCTTCTGCCGACCGGTATTGTCATCCCACAGGGCGTTGGCGAGCCGGCCTTCCGTGCACTGCGTGATGGCTATTTCGCCAATTATCCCGGAATCGACTACGACATCACAATTTCCGGCACCAACATCGTGCATGATGGCGCTTCCGGGCGCACAGAGGGCAGCGAAAACGTCACATTCGCTGCAACCGCCTCGGGTGCGCAGGTGTCTCTGTCGCGTTACGGTGCCGACTATCTGGTCGAGTTCGAATGCCGGCAACTGGCCGGGATCAGCGGTGATGCCTGCATCTCCGAGGACGCGGCGATGCAGATCGCCCGCGACCTCGTGATCGTGGGGTCGCGCTGATGTCTGAAAAATGGTTATGGACCGCGGCTCTGGCCGCTCTTGCGCTGTCGGCCTGTGATGCCGTGCGCTATCCTGGCGATGGCGGCGAGCGACCCAAGCCACCGCAGGCAAGTGATCCGGACGGCCCGCCGGGACCGCCGCCACCGGCCGAACCTGTCACCGACCCTTATGGCGATGAACCTGAAGATAGCGGGGCATCGACAGGCGAGGACGCAAGCCTGCCCGCGCCTGAGACGCCCGAGCCAACCGAACCACCCGCGCCTGTGCCGGATACACCCGAGCCCGAACCGACCCCGGATCAGCCGGCTGTCCCTTCGCCACCCGCGCCTCCGCCGCCTGCACCTGAACCTGCGGAACCTGTGTTTTCCTATTATGGTGCCGGTCAGCTGCTTGCCGGTTCGGGGACGGGTCAGACCGACGCGACGGTGCATGTCCCCGGTATGGTTTTCCCGATCCGGACCGCGCCGGCCTATCTTCAGTCCATGGTCTGGAATTTCGGCGGCGGAATCGGTGGCGGCGATGAGTGCGACGCGCGCAACTTTGCCTATCCCTGGCGCGACAATTTCTGTGAAACCCGCACATCCAACCGCAACACACCCTTTTGCCCGGCGCAAAAGGTGCATCAGGGCCAGGACATCCGGGTCGGCACGCCGCAGGAGTGTCAGGTGATGCGCAACACCCCGGAAGACGACCGCATGTTGCACGAAGTGGTCGCTGCCGAAGATGGCGTCATTTATGACATTGCCACCTATACGGTGAAGCTGCGTTCGGGCGGTCGGATTTACCGGTACATGCATCTCAACATGGATGCGCTTCAGGTGTCAGAAGGCGATGAGGTGATCGCCGGCGATGTGATCGGCTATGTCTCCAAGGATTTTGGCGGCACGCCGACGACATTCCACCTGCATTTCGAGATTCTCCAGAACACTGCTTCCGATGGCTGGGTGCACATCCCGCCATATATGTCGCTCGTCGAGGCTTATGAGCGACGCGAAAACGGTCCCGGAGAACGGCTCGAAACGCCGGTTGCCACGGCTACGGTGCCGATTGAGTTGCCCGAGGGGTTCGAGATTATCGAATAGGCGTGCCCCGGCCCGGTGCACCCATTTCGGTGCGCGTTCAGCCTGCGGCGCTTTCACGATGTGCGTTCAGCGCCGCCACCAGCGCTTCATCAATGTCGCCATCGCCCGATAGCCCGGCGCTGGAGCGAAATGCCCGGATCGCATCGCGGGTTGCCGGGCCGATCACGCCATCGGGCGTTCCGGCATCGAACCCGAGCGCATTGAGTGCAAGCTGAACTGCGCGCACCCGTTGCGGGGTCTGATCAGCCCAGGCCTGGGCCGGGATCTGGCCATTTGCAATGGCACCTGCCGGTCGGGCCGTCCATGTTGCTGCGCGGCGCTCTGCATTCTGCGCATCGCTGAGCGCAACGCGTGCTCTCAGATCGCTGACCATATCCGGCGCACCCGGATCGCCCTGGCGCGCGGCGACTGAAAACCAGAACAGCGCCTCGACAGGATCGGGAGAAATTCCCAGCCCCTGCTCATAAAGCACACCGAGATTATACTGACTGTCGACCACGCCATGCTGGGATGCTTTGGAGAACCATTCCACTGCACCGGCATAGGTCTGGGGGCCGCCCTCGCCTTCGGCCAAATAGACGGCGATATCATGCATAGCCTTGATATTTCCGCCCTGCGCAGCGCGTTCGGTCCATTTGCGCGCTTCGGCAAGGTCGCGCGACACACCCAGGCCCTTTTCGTGCAGTTTGGCGAGCCGGTACTGCGCCGGTGCCAGTCCACTTTCGGCTGCTTGACGCATCAGGCTGGCACCGACCGCAAAATCACCGGCATCTATACGCTCGCGCGCGAGCTGAAATTGCGCCAGCCGGTTGCCGGCCGTGGCGGCCTGTTCGAGTGTCGGTTGCGGCGGGATCGGCACGAAAGTCGGACGCGGCGGCTGGGCTTCGACCGACGCCGTCACCGGCTTGTCGCTGGCGCTTTCATCGTTTTCAGCTGAATTGGCAACGGTCGGGCGCGGCGCGCCAGGCTCTGAAACGTCCGGTTCCTGCGCGGGTTCGGGATCGAAAAGATCGGGATCGTCAAATCCGTCCGGGGTTGGTTGCAGTTCGGCGGTCTCGCTGACACGTCCAGCTTCGGTCGCCGGTGCGGGCAACAGGCTGGCAAGCTGAGCAACATCGCCGGAACTGCGCGGCGTGATTGCGTCCGCGGTGATCACGCCCACCGGATCGGTCTGTTTGCCGCGCAGATGCAGGGCACCTGCACCGGCTGCCACGATCACAATCGAAGCGGCGGCGTATAGCGGCATCCGGTTCCTGCCAGATTTCTGGGTGCGCATCCTTGCGCTGGCCGGTTTGTCCTGATCCCGGGAAGCCGAAATGGCAGCGGCGCGGGCGCGCGCGATATAATCAGAAGCGTCGCTGTCCTCGACAAGGCGCGCGATTGGCGGCGTGTGATCGACCGGCTGGACTGGCTCATGGTCAGGTGCCATCGGCGCATCGGAATCAAAGATGTCGTCGTCGCGCACTTCGCTGGCTGCGTCCTGCCAGTCATTCTCTTCACCGTCGCCGTCATTCAGGTCAAAGGCGACCGCGCTCAGCGGATCGTTTTCACTCAGCTTTTGCTCTGGCGTATCGCGTCGCGGCGGCGGAGGCGGCGCAGATGATTGCATATAGTCGTCATCGCTTGCACTGTCCCAGTCGGGCAGGCCGGGTTCGAAATCGGCGTCATCGTCAGCATCACGACCGAATTCGACGCCAACCGGTTCGAGGTCGGGCAGGTCGCCGGCTGATTGTTCCTGCGCTGCAGACGGCGCGTGGCCGCGTTCGATAATGTCCAACCGGGCAGCCAGCGATGAAATCGCCTTTTGCACAGGCGAGGCACTGGAGCTTGTGTCCTGCTGGATCCGCTCGAAACGCTCCGTGACGCTGGTAAGGACATCGGTCAGACGGGCATCATTGCGCTTTTCGGCTTTATCGATGCGCTCTGCAAACTGTCCAAGCGCGTCCTGCTGACGGTTTTCCAGCCGTCTGGCGACACCGGCAACCTGCTCGCCAACCTGCTCGATGGCATTGGCGGCACGGTTTTCGCTCTCCCCAACGCGCGCTTCCAGCCGATCGGCGATCTGGCTCATTTCTGCGCCGACACGCTCAAATGCGTCGCGCTCACGCTGCTCGATCTCATCGATCCGTCCGCCAAATTCATGGCTGAGCCGGTCGATCTCCTCGCGCACCGCTTCGGCGGCAGCCATATCATTACGCTGTTCGACCTGGCTGAGGCGGCGGTCGAGACCTTCACCAATCCGGCTGACCTGATCACCGACCGCTTCAAGCGAACGTGACTGACGCGACTCATTGCGATTGAGCCGGGCATGCACTTCGTCCAGCGCCTGTTGCAGTCCGGCGAAAACTTCCGGATTTGCCTGCGTGGCTGCGTCTTCGATCTTGCGGGCCATCTCCTCGCGTGCGGAGGCCAGCGAGGCGCGCAGTTCCTCAGCCAGCCCCTCGAACCGGCTTTCGAACTGCTCGCGCAACTGTCCGGCCGCTTCGGGATCAACCTGACTGGCCACCGCCTCGATCCGCTCATCGAGTGTGGTAAAACTCGCCTCAAGGCTTTGCAGTGCGGCGTCAGTTGTGGTTTCCGCCCGGTTGAGCCGGTCCTGGATCCGCAACAAGGTCTGTTCCATTGAGCCAAGCGCGCCGGTGACATCGGCTTCGACACTGTCCATACGCTGGCTGACCTGGCCGACGGTGGCGAGTTTCTCCCCGACACGCGCTTCAAGCGTGCTGAAGCGTTCCGACAGGTGATGCGCGGTGCCTTCCGCGCGAAGTTCAGCGGCGCTGACGGCCTTTTCAACCCGTTCAGCAGCCTCGGCCAGTGTTGAATGGACCTTCGCTTCCATGCCCTCGACCCGGTCGCCGAGATCGGTAAACCCGCTCTCAACCCGAACCTTGACCGCCTCGGCCTCGTCCTGCTGGCGGCCATTTTCCTCGAACACATGACTGGCGAGCTTGCCGAGCGCATCTTCGAGCGATTTCAGCGCGTCGAGATTTCGTACATTGCTGTCGTCGGCTTCGATGCGCGCCACCTTCTCGCGCAGGGCCTCATGGGTCTGGCGCAGATCGTCGATCAGCCCGCCAATATGGCCGCTGACCGCTGACTGGTTGTCTTCGGTGCGCTCCAGACGCGCAAGCAGCCCGACAACCGACTGGTCGATCCCGGTGATCGCAAGCGTCGAGCGCGCCTCCGCCGCTTCGATCCGCTTTGTGAGATGATCGAGCGTGACCGCAGTTGCGGTCGCGTCTGCTGAATATTCCTTGCCCGATCCGCGCGGATCCGGGCGCGGCGGTTCCGCTTCCTCCGACAGAAGCCGGCTGAGATATTCAGCGACTGACAGCCCCTCTTCGCGCGCGGCTTCGCGAGCCGCCGCGCGGGCGCGCTGGTCGATACCCCTCATGTTCCAGGGCCCCCGATCGCTCATCTGATGCTCCGTCTACGCTGGTCCGGCGACATTTTTGCAAACCTTGACGCCATTGAAACTTTTCATGTCATGGCGTCATCATCCTTAAGGCGGAGTTAAAAAGGTTAACCGCATGGCAGTGACCCGGTAACCTCTTGCGAGGGAGCAACGCCGCGACACCGACTGAATAATTGACGTTGACGTTCGCGTAAGCTTTAGCCATACTCGAAAGATGGCAGACACAGCTTCTTCGCTTTCCGTTGCTGATGCGCGGACCTATACGATCTCCGAACTCGCTCGCGAATTCGGCGTCACTCCGCGCGCTCTTCGTTTTTACGAAGACAAGGACATGATGCATCCCGCCCGCGACGGAATGATGCGCGTGTATTCCAATCGTGACCGTGCGCGGTTGAAGATCATCCTGCAGTGCAAGAGGGTCGGCCTTCCGCTGGCTGATATCCGCGAAATCCTCGATCTCTACGCCATGGATGATGGACAGCGCTCGCAGATGCGAGAGGCGCTCAACAAGTTCCGATTGCAATCGCTGCGTTTGCAGCGACAGCGAGAGGATATCGAAAGCGCTATTGGCGAATTGGAGCGCGGCGTGGTCTGGCTGGAACAGCAACTGGAACGCATCGGTCCGGGCGAAGACGCTGTTGAACAGGTCGCTGCCTATGACCGGCTTGCGCGCGAACGGCTGGCAAACAGCTAGATTCCGCTTTAGGTTCCGGATCGGCACCTCAGAGCCCTGATCACGGAGAAATTTATGCCCCGGTATGAAGCGCCTGTGCGCGATATGCAGTTCCTGTTGCATGACCTGCTGAGCATCGAGAATTATTCCAACCTGCCCGGTTTTGGCGATGTTTCCCGCGAACTGGTTGACCAGATTCTCGAACAGGGCGGAAAATTTGCCGGCGAAGTGCTGTTTCCGCTGAACACCGTCGGCGACCGGCAGGGTTGCACGCGCCATGATGATGCTTCGGTCAGCACACCGGACGGCTTTCGCGAGGCTTATCATCAGCTTGTCGAAAACGGCTGGCCCCTGCTGGCAGCGCCGGAAGAGATGGGCGGACAGAATCTGCCGACCGTTCTGGAAACGGCATGGAACGAGATGGTGTCCTCGGCGAATATGGCGTTCGGCATGTATCCCGGCCTGACCCATGGCGCTTTTCAGGCCCTGATGGCCTCGGGAAGCGCCGAGCAGAAAGCGCTGTATGGCCCGAAAATGGCATCGGCCGAGTGGGGCGGCACGATGAACCTGACCGAGCCACATTGCGGCACCGATCTTGGTCTTTTGAAGACAAAGGCGGCCCCGCAGGCCGATGGCTCCTATGCCATATCCGGTCAGAAGATCTGGATCTCGGGCGGTGAGCAGGACCTGACGGAGAACATCATCCATCTGGTCCTGGCCCGGATCGAAGGCGCGCCGGAGGGGGTCAAGGGCATCTCGCTTTTCGTGGTGCCGAAATATCTCGTCAATACCGACGGCAGCCTCGGCGCGCGCAATTCGCTGTCGTGCGGCGGTCTGGAAGAGAAGATGGGCATTCATGGCAATGCCACATGCGTGATGAATTATGATGGCGCAAAAGGCTGGCTGGTCGGTGAGGAGAACAAGGGGCTCAAGGCGATGTTCGTGATGATGAACGAGGCCCGGCTCGGGGTCGGCCTGCAGGGCCTGTCACAGGCTGAGGTCGCACGTCAGAACGCACTCGATTTCGCCCGCGAACGCCAGCAGGGCCGCTCGCTGACCGGAGTGAAAGCGCCTGACAGCCCGGCCGATCCGATCATCGTGCACCCGGACGTGCGCCGGATGCTGATGGACACCAAGGCGATGGTCGAGGGCTGCCGGGCCTTTTCCTACTGGGTCGCGCTGCATGGTGATCTTGAGCATCGCTCACCCGATGAGAAGGTTCGTGAATTGTCCGGTGATTACATGGCGCTGATGACACCGGTGGTGAAAGCCTTCCTCACCGATCGCGGCCTGAAGGCCTGTATCGACAGCATGCAGGTGCTGGGCGGATCGGGCTTTACCCGCGAATACCAGCTGGAACAGTTTGTGCGCGACTGCCGCATCACGCTGATTTATGAAGGCACCAATGGTATTCAGGCGCTCGACCTTGTCGGACGCAAGCTGGCGGCCAATAGCGGGCGCGCGATATTTTCATTCTTCGCGGAAATCGATGACTATATCAGTGAGCGTGGCGAAGCTGGCGAGCTGGCTCCGTTCATCGAAGCACTGGCCGACGCCAAGGCGCAGCTGCAGGACGCGACCAACTGGCTGATGCAGAACGGGATGTCGGATTTTGACAATGCCGGGGCAGCCTCACATGACTATCTCCAGCTTTTCGGCCTGACAGCGCTGGCTTACATGTGGACGAAGATGGCCGAGGTTGCGCTCGACAACAGCAGCGCTGGCGATCCGTTCTATGCGACCAAACTGGCCACGGGACGTTATTTCATCGAACGCATCCTGCCGGAGGCGGGCGCCCATCTTGCCAAGGTCAAGGCCGGTGCCGGCGCGATGATGGCGCTGGATGCAGAGGCTTTCTAACAGGCTGCTGAAAACCCAGTCTTCAGGTTTTCCTCGTCCTTTAAAGGCTCGCTTCGCTCGCACCTCACCGATGAGGAAAACCACTGAGATTCCTCATCCTGAGGAGCGGCCCATTTGGGCCGCGTCTCGAAGGATGGACCGCGTGACCTGGTTTTTCAGCAGCCTGCTAAAGCGGAAGTATTTGGACGCCTGAGCCTTTCCCCAGCGACAGGCCAAGACAGGAGCGGCCCGACCTGCTATGTGACCTTTACG
>CAYUEM010000018.1:0-22339 GCA_964442925.1 uncultured Hyphomonadaceae bacterium | reverse complement strand
GGACGATAGTCCCGTCCGTTGTTCCTGAAGTCGCCGACCAGTTCCTTTTTCTTGGGATCAACCGAGATGGCGGGTTGATTGGCTGCCAGCGCCGCTTTTACCTGATCGCTGATGTACTGGAACTGTGCGTCGCGATCGGGATGGCTGGCACCTTCCAGCGTTTTGCGATTGGCCTGCAGGCTGTAGCCCAGTTCGCGCAGCAGGTTGATGCCGACCAGCACGTCGAATTCGCCGAACCGCAGGTCGCGGAAGAGCTCACGCAACCGACCGTCGATATTATGGACGACAAGCCGGGGAGGCCAAAGATCCTGCGAGAACTGTTCGAACATTGCCGCGATGGACGGCGGGCCTGCAGCATCACAAGTGTAGCGCCGCACGCCATGATAGTGTCCAAGTCTAGCAGCACCGGCTTGTAACGCCGACGGGCAGCGATGGCAACGGACAGGCCCGTCTCGGGCGAACAGGCGGGCACGACTAGCGCTGACGCCAGAGCCGCCTCCGACAATCAGTGCAACCTCGCCGCCCATCTCACGCGCCTCATCAGGTCGTCACCCGTTCGCGCGCCAGCACCTGGCAGCGCAGCAACAGCGGACGCGTGGACGGATCGATCTCGGAACGCCGGCGCAGGCCGCAGCGATTGTCCCAGATGACCACATCCCCCGGGGTCCAGTTCTGCTCGACGATCAAGTCTTCCGGGATCGATTCCGCTTCATTCCTGACCGTCGCTTAAGGTTCCTTTTTCGGCGCGTCTTTCTAAAGGGGCTACCAGTCTGCCGAGAGCCGCAGCTGCACAGATCTTCCGGGCGCTGGAAAACCAATGGCTTCCTCATACGCGGCGTCGCCAGCGTTTCGCACCAGCACAGCTATGACGAGCACGTCGGTGAGGTGCTGTGATATATTGAAGTCGATCCGCGTATAGGCATCGAGCTTCACCGTTCCGGTTGGTGTCGAACTGTCGGTGCGTTCACCCACATGGAAGGCTTGCGCAAACAGCCGCGTGCCCTCGCGTACCTGCCAGTCGAGATGCGCGCCGCCGCGCCAGTCTGGACGGAACCGCAATTCGTCAGGTGCGCCCGTCACCTCGCTTTCCTGCCAGGTGAGATTGGCGTTCAGGCCGATCATTTCGCCGGCTCGCCAATTGGCGGATACTTCAATACCGCGCACCCCAACTTCGCCGCGATTGACATTGGTGAACAGATCTGGCTCGAAATCGATTAGGTTCTCATAGCGATTGTCGAATCCGGTAAGGCGAATTTCGCTGCCGCTGGCCAGGGGCTGGGCGAGGCTGACCGAAAGGTTCTCGCTTTTCTCAGGCACCAGCGAAGGGTTGCCGACAAGCGGCGAGCCGAGCGCGAAGAAGCTTGGCAGTTTGAAACCCTCCCCCCAATCCAGACTGATCAGCGGACCGCCCGACCTGAAACGGTAACGGCCATGCGCGCGAAGGGTGGTTTCGCTACCAGGGCCGTCGGCATTGTCGTAGCGCATGCCGGCATTGATAGCGAGGTCGGCCAGCGGCGTCAGCGCGAATTCGGAAAACACGCTGAACGTGTCGCGCTTGAGCCTGTAACCATTGAGTACCGGAAAGCCGAAATCGATGACTCCATCGGATGTGCCGTGTTCGGACAGATACGCACCACCAAGGCTGATATCGGCACCGATCCGGTCCGGACCGGGCCGGGATAGCGCCAGAACGCCATTGACCACAGCCTCTGTGCGTTCAAACCGGGTCTCGTCTGAAAAGGGTGGCACGGCGAAACCCTCACCGTCGGCGATGCCGGGATTGTCGAGTGCGGTTTCGCTGCGGCTCCATGACAGGGTCGTTGAGACATGGCTCTCGCTGGCATCACCAGCGCTGAGCGCGGCCTGGGCATGGGTCTGCTCACGCGCGCGAAATTCCAGCTCCCGAAGCACCGCAAGGCGCGGGCCGCCGCTGGTTTCGGGAAAGCTCGTTGAGTCGGCATTGGCGTGCAGTGCGAACAGGGAGAATTCGACAGAATCAGCAAGATCGCGGCGATATTGGGCTGACACCTGCAGCCTTTCGAAACTATCGCCCTCGACTGAATCTGCGCCTTCGAGCCAGGCAGCGCCAATGGCACCGCCGCCGCCCGCCAGCGGTCCGCGCGCGACCCAGTTGGCCGCCGCCTCCTCATCGCTGCCATAGGCAAGGCGGGCTGATTGCTTCAATGACTGCGCGGGCGCACGCATCGTCACCGCCACAATCCCGCTCAGCGCATCAGCGCCGTGGACCGGCGATAGACCGCCGCGAACAATGTCGATCTGCTCGATCAGGGCCGGGTCGAGTAATGACAGGTCGAAACTCCCGCCGCGACTGTCGGTTGGGTCATTTACCTTCACGCCGTCGATCAGGATCTGGGTGAAATTCTCGTCGCCGCCGCGAATTGACAGGAAATCAAGCCCTCCACGTCCGCCCTGGCGCGTGTGGTCGAGCCCGGGCAGCCCGCGAAGGAGTTCGCTGGCCGCCGAGAAACCACGCGCTTCGATATCACCGCGTGGCAAGCTGACAATGTCGCCGGGCGATTCGCCAGCCTGCGGAAGGCGGGAGGCGGTGACGCGCACGGGCGAAAGCACGTCCTCGCCACCCGAATCGGGCGGCGTTTGTGCGCCTGAGAACGGCACGAAACTTGCTGCCAAACCGACATAGATCAGAAGGGAGTTGTTGTGCCGCATACATGTCCGCCTGTACGTTATTGTTAATATCACCCGACCCCGCCGTGTCCTTCCTTTTCAGCGCGCGGGGCCTAACCATTTATGAACCGAAAGGTACGATGAGGCATAAAGTCGCGCGAGTTCGTTGGCAGGGAATCCGGAATGGCCTTGTCTTAGGCAAGCTCAAAGTAAGTTGCTATACAGTACAATCTGTAATTCTCCTGTAACACGAATTTGAAAGGAAAGTATAAGATGAAGTTTGACAGGCTCATCAGGCCCAGCACTTGGCTGTTTGTTGTTACGCAGACGACAGTTGTGCTCGTTTCGCTGAAGATCGGCGGTTGGCTCGATGCAAACTACAAGCTGATCCCGAGTGCCATCGTCACCTTTACCGAGGTCGCCGTTTCGGCCGGCGACTGGCGCGTGATGCTGACCTTTTTCGGTCTCTCCAGCTTGGTCGTGTTTATGCTGTCATGCCTGTTTTTCGCCGGGGGTGTGTTCGATTCAGCGCGCCGCGCCGCGATCGAGATCTACGCTCTGATCGCGGTCTTCGCACTTGCGGCGGTGACGCTGTTCTTTCTGACCAGCATCAATTTCAGTCCGGAAATCCTGGTCGGCGCCTCTCTGACCGCGTTTGCCTCGTTTGTTGCGACGTTTGTGATCGCACGCGTCTGGCGGGCAAGCGACAAGCCCCTTTCTGCGCTGGCTTCACTCGCTTCGGCCGGTTTCGGTTTTCTCGTGCGCCCGGCCACGCTACCCGGTGCGCTATCGGTCCTTGCCTTTGCAGCAACGCCTGTGGGCCTGTCCCTGCTTTACGACAATCATCGCGATTTTGCCGAGTCGGTGACCGACTTCCGGATGAATTTCAACAAGCCGGACACGAATTTTGCCTATGTGCCCGTCGATGCGATATCCGGCGTGACGTTTCGCCAGCCGATGCTGGTGCGGTTCTCGCCCGCCGATCCCATGCGCGCCTATGTGCTTGAACGTCATGGTCGAATTTATCGTTTCGATTGGCGCGATCCGGCCGGTACCAAGGAACTGGTGCTCGATGTCGAGGATCGCGTGAATTATGTCGACATCGAACTCGGCGCCCTGGGCTTTGATTTCCATCCGAATTTTGACGACACCGATCAGGGCGGGCCCGATTTCATCTATCTTTACCACACCGACACGCAAAAAGATGTCTCGCAGCAGAACCGCCTATCGCGCTTCAATCTCGCAGCGCCCGACATGCAGGCGCGCCGGGCCAGCGAGCAGGTGATGATCGAACTCGACCGCAGGCCGAACGGCTTCCACAATGGCGGCGGCATTAGTTTTGGCCCGGACGGATTTCTGTATCTCGGCATTGGCGACGCGACCGAGGACAAGCAGCTCCAGCAGATCGACCGGAGCCTGTTTGGCGGCGTCCTGCGTATCGACGTGGACCGGCGGGGCGGCGAGATTAGCCACCCGCCAGCGCGTCAGCCCGAAAACGGTCGCACGCGTGGCTATTTCATTCCTTCCGATAATCCCTTTGTCGGCGTCGAAGGCGCCAATGAGGAATACTGGGCGCTCGGCCTGCGCAACCCCTTCCGCATGAGCTTCGACCCGTCAGGCGACAAGCTCTGGACCGGCGATGTCGGCACCGCAGAATGGGAGGAGGTCAACCTCATCGAGGCCGGCGGAAACTACCAGTATCCCTTTATCGAGGGGCGAGAGGAGACCGGTTATCTCCGCCCGAAAAGGCTCTATGGAACGGAGCGCGGGCCGATCTATACATACGTACACACCGCCTATGAGCGCGCAGTGATCGGCGGCATGGTCTACACTGGTGAGGATGTCCCGGGCCTGAAAGGCAGCTATTTCTTCGCCGACAATTATTCTGGCCATGTTTACACAATCCCGGCGAGCGGTGATCGCGCTAAAAATGCTGAGATCATTGCCCGCGTCGATCAGTTCGCCCAGCGTGGAATCACCTCGTTTTCCAATTCTCCGCAGGGCGAGATGCTGCTCACCACGCTTGGCGATATCGACCGCGAGACGGGCCATATCCTGAAGCTCGTTGCCGTCGGATCGGACGAGGCGCGCGACGCGTCGAGCCTTGAAGGGGCCCCGGTTTCCATCGCAGATGTCAATGCCGCGGGGCTTTATGAAAGCTATTGCGCGCGCTGCCACGCCGTGAATGGTTCCGGGCAGGACACCGACATGGACGAGTTCGAGATCGCGATGCCGGACTTCACCAGTGCACAATGGCAGGGTGCGCGCAGCAATGACGCGATCCGCGGCGCGATTCTCAATGGCGGCGGCGAAGGCACCTCCCTCAACATGATGATGCCGCCCTGGGAAGCGATCCTGACGCGCGAGGAGACTGAAGCGCTGGTCCTGCACATTCGCCATTTCGGCGAGACCGAGCGCTGATCATGCTCGGTGTTTCGCACAGGATTGCACGGCACCTGCCCATGCGATAGAAGGGTCGGCTAACGGACCACCAAAGAGCCAGATGCGGCGCACAAGCGGGTGCCTCCACGCGCCTGTGCCACCGCCGGTCTACGACCTGCTGGCCCGGTGCACCCGCCGATGGGTGCGCCCTTTCCAGCTGTCATGCCACTCGGCTTGTCCAACGAGGCTACGCCCCTGTTGTGAAGAAAGCGTCCGGCGTGGGGGCTCGCCCAGGTCAATTTGAAGCGCTGCCCGGGCCAATTGACCTGCCTGTGATGGCGGGCGGGTTCTCGTTACCGATCCAGCCGTCAGTGACGATGTGCGCGCCGGGTTCGACAATGCAGCCGATAAAAGCCCTGCAGGGTGTCGCGCGACCCGTTCGCAATGTGCTCGAGGCGAATCCGACGGGGGTGTCCATCTTGCGACAGTTCGACTGCGCCGACGACGAAGATCTTGCCCACAGGGCTTCTCCCGCCCTTGGGCCGGTCGACGGGATCGTGTTTCGAGCGGAAGGGCATCTCGGACTCGTCGATTTCGACGAGGTCCTGAAGGAGGCTCCGATCAGGGTCGACCATCGCGCGCCGGAGTTTGTGCAGAAGAAGCCACGCGGTCTTGTAACTGCCAAGACCGAGCTGCGCCTGGAGTTGCAGCGCCAAGATGCCGTTTGAATGGTTCGCCCGGTTATGTGCGGCTAGAAACCAGGAGCGCAATGGCAGGTGGCTGTGATGGAACCCTTAGCCAACACATCTTCAGAGACCGGTCTCCGAGGAATAAGCCATCAGCGTGTATTCGAAACTCGCATTAACGAAAAAAACCGAAATTTCGACTATTCGAAATAGGCACCACGCGACTGTTTTGATTTTGTGTTATCAGGTAAATTTGCGTCGAACGATGAGTTGAACGCAAATACGGCCCCGTGGCATATATCTTGAAGCGTGGGCTTCAGATGGATCCAGCGCGACCGGCTTTGGGACGGGGCGTTTCAATAAGGGATAGATGATATGGCCATGTCTCGGATTATGGGAACAACCGCTCTTGCACTGATCATGACGGCAGGAACCGCCAGCGCCCAGGAATATTTCCGGCGCGACCGGTATGAAGCCGTTACCGACCGCTATCATGAGGATTTCTCGCCGGAAGATGTCCGGCTCGGCGCTTTCCTGCTCGACAGCGAACTGGGCCTTGGTGTGGTCGCTGACGACAATGTGTTTGCCGATCTGGATGACGAACAGGAAGATGTCATCTTCACGATCGCACCGGACGCGCGGTTGACCTCGAACTGGTCGCGCCACCAGATCAGTGCGCGCGTGCAGGCTGAGCACCGCGAATTTGCCGATATCGACAGCGAAAGTTCGACCGATGTGCTGGGTGAGCTGCGTGGACGCCTCGATGTCAACCGCGAACTGGAATTCAGTGGCCGCGTCTTTGCCGCTGACGAGAACGAGCCGCGCACAGATGTTTCTGCACTGGATATTTTCGAAGAGCCGGTCAGTCGGCAGACACTCGGCGGCGAAGCTGGCGCACTGTGGACCGCGTCACGCCTGCGTGCGGAAGGCTCTGCTCAGGCCCGCCATGTCGAGTATGATGATGTCCCGCTGGTTGACGGTGGCTCTCGCGATCTCGATTTCCGCAGCTTCGACGAATATTCCGCGCGAACGCGCCTGTCCTATGCGGTCTCGCCTGACCTCGCCGTTTTCGCGCAGGCGCAGGCCAATACACGCGACTATGATGCAGCGACCCCCGTCGGAGACCAGAGCGGGTTTCGCGACAGTGAGGGGTATTCGATCCAGGTTGGCACAAATTTCGAGCTGCCCGCGCTTCTTCGCGGCGATATCGCTGTTGGCTATCTCGAAGACAACAAGGATGACCCGCTGTTCGATGACACGTCCGGACTTGCCGTGGATGGCACCCTGACCTGGTTTCCAACCGAACTGACCACATTCAGTGTCGATGCTTTCCGCAGGGCTGTCGATCCTGGCCTCAATGAATCGGGCAGCGCCCTGTCGACCGGGATCTCCGCGCGCGCCGATCATGAATTGCTGCGCAATGTCCTGCTTTTCGCACAGGCCGGATACGATGAGCAGGATTTCGAGGACATCAATCGCGATGACGAAACCACCGACCTGCGGCTGGGTGCCACCTACAAGATGAACAAGCGACTGCATTTTGATGCATTCGTGCGGCGCACCGATCGCACCTCAAACTTCGACCCGGCAGAGTTCGAACGCAACATCTTCGGCCTCGCCCTGACCATCCACCCCTGACGATCACGTCTCAACAGCCCTTTCCCCAACAGCCCTCTGTACTGACAGACATCGAAACGACGGAGTTCACAAGGTGAACAAGCAAACCAGGGTGGCGCTGCCACGTCACATGCCATTTGTTTCCATGGGCGCCGACGTTCCCGGTGGCGCAAGCCAGTTCAGCCTCAAGGCCATATTCGGCGCAATCCGGCGCCGTTTCTGGCTCGGGCTGCTGTCGTTCCTGCTGATCTTCCTGGCCATCGCCGCCTACACGCTGCAAAAGACGCCGGTTTATACCGCGCAGGTTCGCATTGTGCTCGACACGCAGAGCCGCGATGTGGTCGATCTCGGCAGCATGTTCTCCGGTCTCGCCCCCAACACGGCGCTGATCGATACCGAGCTTGAGGTGATCAAGTCCGAGGCCATGCTTTCGCGCGTGGTCGACAAGCTGAACCTGACCCAATATCAGGAATTCAATTACACAATGCAGGAAGTCACGGGTCTACAGGCTGTGATGGCAAACATCAGGAAAAAGGCGTCGGGCCTGCTGGCGAATGCACGCAGGACTGAAGGCGAGGAGGCAGCTGTCATCCTGTCCGGAGAGGAGCGTCAGGCTGCGATCCGCACCTCCGCCACCAACCGACTGAAGCGCGCCATTACGGTGCGCCGCCTCGGGCCGACTTATGCGATTGACATTGCAGCTGAAAGCGTTTCGCCCAGCCGCGCCGCCCAGATTGCCAACACTGTGGCCGATCAGTATCTCGTCAACCAGCTCGAAGCCAAGCTGGAATCGGCCCGCCGCGCCAATGACTGGCTGAGCGAACGCCTCTCCAGCCTGAAAGATGAGGTCAACGACAAGGAAAGCGCGGTCGAAGCCTACCGGGCGGAATCGGGACTTCTGATCGCGGAGGGAACGACCCTGACAGAGCAGGAGATCGCCGACCTGACCCGGGAGCGCACGCTGCGTGAGGCCGAACTGGCTGAAGCTGAGGCGCGGCTGACAAATGTCCGCTCGCGTATCAATTCAGGCAGCACCGATACGATTTCCGAAGTGCTCGGCTCGCAGGTCGTCAGTGATCTGCGCCGCCAGCAGGCCGAAATCCAGCGGCGCCGGGCCGACCTCCTGACCCGTTACGGACCTCGCCATCCCGATGTCCAGACGGTCAATAATGAGCTGAGCGATGTGCGCGCACAGATTGATGCGGAAACCAGCCGCATCGTCGGTAGCCTCGAAAGCGAAGTGAACATTGCAAGGTCGCGCGTCAACAGCTTCAACCGGCGCCTCGGACAGGCCCGCTCGCGGCTCGCAAACAATAACCGTGCAAACGTCAAGCTGCGGGAACTTGAGCGTGAAGCCGATTCAAGCCGGATCCTGTATGAAGATTTCCTCGAACGGTTCAAGAAATCGACCAAGCAGGACGATCTGGCCAAGGCAGACGCGCGCATCCTGTCCTTGGCAGAAAAGCCAGCCCAGCCATCATCTCCAAACATTCCGATGAGCCTGTTGCTCGGCCTGATGCTTGCCGGGGCGACGTCTGCGGGCCTGATCATGCTGGCTGAGCTGCGCGAGAACCATTTCTCAAGTGGCGAGGAAATCGAGCGCGCATTCAATGTCCTGTCGATTGGTTCGATCCCGATGCTGACCGGGCGCGGGCGCCGCTCTCCGGCTGACTATGCTGTGGAAAACCCGATCTCGGCATTTTCTGAAAGCATGCGCAATCTGCGCGCCTCGATCGTGTTCGCCGACCTCGACAATCCGGCCAAGACGGTTGCGATCTGCTCGTCTCTGCCCAATGAGGGCAAGACGATGACGACCTTCTCGCTGGGGCGCATGTCGGCGTTGTCGGGCTCACGCACCCTGATCATCGATGGCGACTTCCGGCGTCGCCAGCTGACCGAAGCAGCCGGCCTTGAACCCAAGGCGGGCCTGATCGAGCACCTGTTCGGTGAGGTCTCGCTGGAAGACGTGATCGAGATCGACGAGGCCAGCGGTGCACACGTCCTGCCGCTGACCTCCACGCGCAACACACCGCGCGATGTGTTCGGCTCACGCGCCTTCGACACGCTTCTTGAGCGGCTTCGCGAAGCCTATGACCTGATTGTGATCGATACAGGCCCGATCCTGCTGATGGCGGAATCGCGGATTGTGGTGTCCAAGGTCGACCAGGTGATCGTGATCGCGAAATGGCGCTCCACGACCCGCACAGCGCTGAGCCAGACGCTTGCCATCCTGCATCAGTTCAATGCCAGCATTGCCGGTGTCGCGCTGAATTTTGTCGATTATCGCAAGCGCCGCTTCCTCAGCAATTCCGGGGCCAGCTACAAGGCCTATCGCAAATATTACAGTGAAGGGCCGGCGGCCTGATCATGGCAGATCCTTTGCCCTCGGGCAGGGTTGCAGCAAATGATGGAGAGGATCGCAGATGGCGACCGGCATGAAACTGATTTCCGGGACGGTGGTTCTCGTCATCGGCACCGCACTCATCTGGTCGGCCACGAAGACCCGCGCGCAGCCCTCAGCAATGACGGGCAGCGGCGTCATGAGTCTTTATGCGTCGGTTTCAGGCAATGATGGAGTGATCAGAGCCGCAGACGGCACTGGTGACAGCTTCATCGCTGATTTTGCCCGCGACCATGACCGGGCATTGTTCAACGCATCCGATTTCTTCTACACGTCGGACTTCCAGCGAACGGCCTGGGAAGCTGACCATCTGATCTATGGCGATGATGGCCTCGCACTCATGATCACCCGCCAGATTACAAAAGGTGGTTTGCCTTTCACTGGTGCGCAGCTGCAAACCAAGCAACGCTACCATTATGGCCGCTATGAAGTGGTGATGCGTCCGGCGCGCGGCTCTGGCCTCGTCTCGGCCTTTTTCACATTCGAGATGCCGCCGCATGATGAAATCGACATCGAATTTCTCGGCGACGATATGCGCACCGTGCATTTCAATAGCTATACAAAGGCGGTTGCGGCAGGTTTCAAGAAGGTGACGCTGCCCTATGATGCGGACACGACCGACCAGCTCTATGCGCTGGAATGGCGCCCGGACGCGATCAGCTGGTTTGTCGGTGACCAGCATGTCCACACCTATACAAGCGATGACGGGCCGATCCCGCAAACCCCGCAAAAGGCAATCATCAGCCTCTGGTCAAGCGGGCAGGCGCTGGCGGAATGGCATGGACCGCCGACTTTCGCTTCGGGCACGTCGTCGCTCTACAAATGCATGTCTTACCGCGCTTTCGGCGATGTGGCGGAACAATGCTCCGACAGCTACCGCTTCGACCTGCCCTCAATCCAATGAGCCGCCGCCTTGCGGCCCGGTCCTTGCGAACGAACTGGCAGAATAACGCGCCAGAGCAGGCAGGCACACAGGCAATGACGCATATCGCCTTTTTCGGGCACGATGCCGGCGACGCAGCCATACGGCGGCGTGTGGCGGCCTTCCGGGCCGACGGTATGGACGTGACCGGCTACATGATGCGCCGGCGCACGGACATTGTGCCGGAATGGGACAATGTCGATCTTGGCCTCACCCGCGACGGGGATTTCGTCCAGCGCGTTCGTGCCGTTCTGGCAGGTGCAAAGCTGGCAGCAGGTGATGAGCGGCTGGACCGGGCCGACCTTATCTATGCACGCAATCTCGATATGCTGGCTTGCGCCTTCATGGCGCGGGCGCGCCGCAAGCTGAAAACGCCTATGGTGTATGAGAGCCTCGATGTGCACCGGCTGCTGACGCGCGGCGATCTTGTCGGCAAGGTCATGCGGGCGCTGGAGCGGCGGATGCTGAAAGCCTGCCGCGGCCTTGTTGTCAGCTCGCCCGCCTTTCTGAGCCAGCATTTCGACCGGCATTACAGCGGCCTGTTCAAAGCGCATCTGGTCGAGAACCGCATTCCCGAGGCCGGGAAACTGCAGGCCCGCCCCAACCTCAATGAAATCCGCCCGGCCAGCGACCAGAAACTGCGACTGGGCTGGGTCGGCAATCTGCGGTGTCAGCGCAGCTTTTCGCTGCTTCTGGCGCTCGCCGACCGGTTTCCTGATCGACTCGAAGTGCATCTGCATGGCCAGCCGGCGCGCCGGGAAATCCCTGATTTCGAGCCGCTGATCGATAGCCGGCCAAATGTCTTTTATCACGGGCGATATTGCGCGCCTGAAGATCTCGCAAAGGTCTATCGCGACATTGATCTGGTCTGGGCCGGCGACTTCATGGAGGCCGGCTTCAATTCGGTCTGGTTGCTGCCCAACCGGATCTATGAAGGCGGTTATTTCGTGACACCTGCAATCGCGCCCGCCGGCACGCAGACCGGCGCCTGGATCGAACGCAATCAGGCTGGCCTCACCGTTCGCGAACCGCTGGAACACACCCTGTCGGAAAAAATCGGCGAACTGATCGTGGATCGCTCGGCACTTGACGAATTTTCAAGGCAACTGGCGCATGCTCCGCGTGAATTGTTTGTCGAGCCCGCAGGCGCAATGCAGGCGCTGATTGCGTCAATTGTCGATGAGGAAGCCCAAGAATGAGCCCGTTCTATCCGGAAATGGCAAATCCCTATTTCGGCGCTGCGGAAGCACGAGAGCCAAAGTCAAAAGGTGCTCCGGTCTGGGAACAGTTGCTGGTGACGATCTGGATTTTCGTCACCATGCGCACCTTTCCCGGCGACGAGCTGATCCTGTATCCGCTGGCGCTGTTCTTTGTTGTGCGAATGGTGATCTGCGCCGACGAATTCCTGCCGGTGGCAGCGCGCAGCGCCATTCTGTTTGCCCTGCCTGTCCTGTGCGCCGTGTCTTGGGGCTGGTCGGCTGCTCCGGAAGCGGCGCTGCGTTTCGGCATCATGTTGATCTTCAATGCCCTGATTGTCATCTATATTGCGACGCGCATGAATGCCGGCCAGCTGGCGCGCGCAATCTTCCTTGCTGGCGCAGCGCTGGTGCTGCAATCGCTGACGGCGTATGAGAATTTTCATCGCGGCGGCCTGTTCACATCAAAGAACTATTTCGCCAATCGCATGCTGTTTGTGTTCGTGGCCGCCCTCGCCGTGGCTTACAACCGGGAAGAAAATGCCGTCTTGCGGCTGCTGGCGCTGCCATTCATTGCCACGACATTCTATTTCATGGTCCTCGCCAATTCGGCCACCGCGCTTCTGATCAGTGTCGGATCCTTTGTGGTGATGACCGGCTTGTGGCTGCTGTGGAACCCGCTTAGCCGGATCCAGCATGCGCGTTCTTTCGCATTTCTCGCGCTGCTGGCCGCTGTCATTGCCGGGCTGATGGTTCTGCTGAATGCTGACACACAATCGCTTTACGGGCAGGCTTTGCAAGGGCTCGGCAAGGATGGCACGCTGACCGGCCGGACCATGCTGTGGGAGGCTGCTGAACGGATCTGGCAGGAGAAATTCTGGCTTGGAACCGGTGCGGAAGGGTTCTGGCTCTGGTCGAGGGGCGAGGCGGCGACGCTGCTTGAACTGTCGCACAAACGCGCAGGCACCGATTTCAATTTCCACAATTCCTATATCGAGGTGCGCGTTCACCTCGGCATGTTCGGCCTGATCGCGATTGTTGCAAGCGTCGCCTGGACGCTGTGGCATACGATCAGCGGCTGGTTGCGTGAGCAGACCATGGCCCGCTCTTTCCTGCTGCTGATGGCGCTCTCGATTTTCCTGACATCGTTCACCGAATCGACGCTGTTCGGGGTGTTCGACATATCGACACTGGTGTTCTACGGCGCAGCGGTCACGACAATTGCTGAAAGGCAGAGGCTTCACCGCGCCAGTCAGGCCCGCCCGGGCTATGGCTATTATGATGAGCCACTGGCCCCGCAGGCCGCATCGCCGGGGCCGGCTGGATGAGCCCGCAGCCTGACATTTCGGTGATCATCGCTGCCTGGAAGGCGCAGGACTTCATCGGCGCGGCGGTGCGCTCAGCGCTTGATCAGGACGGCCCGTTCGGGCTGGAAGTGATCGTGGTCTCCGACGCCTCGCCTGACGATACGCTCGGCGCAGCCCGGCGCGCTGCGAGCGGCGACACAAGGCTCATCTGCGATGCACTGCGCGTCAATTCCGGTCCGTCGGCGGCGCGCAACCGCGCCATCGAGATCGCCAGCGGGCGCTACATCGCCGTGCTTGATGCCGATGACAGTTTCGAACCGGGACGCCTTGCCCGTCTGCTGGCGATTGCCGAACAGAGCGGGGCGGACATCATTGTCGACAATATGACAGAATGTCCGCAGCCGCCTGCCGCAGCGGTGCAGAAACCTTTCCTCGACCGCCCCGCCGCAAACCGGGCGCATGCGATCACCCTCGCCACCTGGCTCGATCCGGAAAATGCGGCGGAATATGGCGGCGCGCTGGGTTATCTCAAACCGCTCATGCGCCGTGAAACCTTGTCCCGCACGGATCAGAAATACGACGAGAGCCTGCGCAACAGCGAGGATTTCTATCTCATTGCCGGACTGCTGGCTGAGGGTGCACAGATGCTGTTCACGCCCGAGCCCGGTTATCGCTACACGATCCATGCCGGCTCGATCTCGCACCGGCTGGACCCTGCCCATGCGCAGGCGATTGTCGCAGCGCAGGCCCGCTTTCTGGCGGCATATGCCGACCGGCTGGATGATGCCAGCCTCCAGGCCATGCGGCGCCGGGGCCGGTGGCTGACCCGCCTGAGCGTTTTCGAAGCGCTTGTCGATGCACTGAAGGCACGCGCGCCGGCCCGAGCGCTGGCCCTGCTGGTGCGCCATCCCGGCCAGTGGCCTCATATCATGCGGCGGCTTGTCGCCATTGGCGCCAACAAGCTGAAGCCGGCATCCCAACGCCGGCTGCGCGGCGTCTGAGGCACAAGCGAAACGGCAACCGTCATGGCACGCAGGTTGCTTTGTCATCAACTGACATCGCGCCACCCGATCGGAAGACCTGATGCCCGAAATGCCCACCGGCAGCGATATTCTCGTTGCCATTCCCTGCCTCAATGAAGCGGCCCATATCGAGCCCTGCCTGCGCTCGCTGATGCTTGGTGACGCGCGTCTGGCCGATGTCTGTTTCGTCGTCGCCGATGGGGGCAGCACTGACGCGACACGCGCCATAGTTGCGCGCCTGGCGGATGAATTTCCTGAAATCAGGCTGATCGACAATCCGGGGCGGCTGCAATCGGCCGGGGTCAATCGCGTGGCGGAAGGTTTCGCACGCGGTCGCACGATCCTTGTGCGCTGCGATGCGCATGCTGTCTATCCGCCCGGTTATGTCACGCGGGTCGCCGATGCGCTGGTTGCCAATGGTGCCCAGTCGCTTGCCACGCCGATGGATGCGAAAGGCGAGAGCTGTTTCCAGAAAGCCAATGCCTGGGTCGTCGATACGCCGCTCGGCTCGGGCGGCTCTGCCCATCGCGGCGGCAAAGTGTCGAAATGGGTCGATCATGGCCACCATGCCGGCTTCGATCTGGCCACGTTCCTGTCGCTGGGCGGTTATGATGAGAGTTTCTCGCACAATGAGGATGGCGAATATGACCAGCGGCTGGCCGCCTCGGGCGGGCGGATCTTTCTCGATGCGGGTATCCGGATCGACTACACACCGCGCGCGACACTGGCCAGCCTTGCGCGGCAATACTGGAATTATGGCAAGGGCCGCGCGCGTACCATTGCCCGACATTCCAGCCTTCCCAGGCTGCGCCAGATCGCGCCGGTTGTGCATCTCCTGCTGTTTGTCGTCGCGTGGGTCGCCGGCTTTCTGATCCATCCGGCCGCGCTGGGCTATGTCGCATTCTATTTCGCCATTCTGGTTGCTGGCGCGGTGCTGATCAGCCTGCGGCATCGCTCATTGTGCGGTCTTCTTGCCGCTCCGGCTGCGGCGGCAATGCACTTTAGCTGGGGCGCAGGCTTTCTGTGTCAGTTCCTGAGCCGCTGCGAGAACAAGCGCGAGCGCGAGCGGGCTCCGCTAAAGCCGGCGGACGGCCAATGAAAACGCTTCTGCTGGTGACGAACTTCCGCAAGAATGGCATGGCCGTCGGACGTGATCGCATGATCGGTGACCTGAAAGCCGATCTCGACAGGCTGGCAGGCGAAGGCCGGTTTCAGGTCGTATCGCACAGTCTTGATATCGCACCGCGCGCGCTTGCCGGCCTGCGCTGGCTGACCTCCGGCCTGACACTGCCGGAAGCCTATTACAGCGCACCGGGCGCGCCAGCGGGGGCGGCCGATATTGTTGTTGTGTCCGGCTGGCCTGCGATGGGTGCGATTTGTGGCCTGCGGCACCAGTATCGCGATGCGATTTTTGTCTGCGACGTTGATGATGATTATGCCGCCCGGCTCGCGGCCTGGCGCTCGGCTGGTGTCGGCTATGCACCGGGCCAGCTTGGTGCCGACCTTCCCGGCTGGCTTCACTGGCTGCTCTCAGGCCCGGCTGGTGTCGCGCTCAATCATATCGATGGTCTCAAGGGCCGCCGGCGCGCACGAAAGCTGCGCCGGACCTGTGATGCCATGGTCTTCACATCGCCAACCGAAGCGGCCGCCGAAAGCGCACGGAGCCCGGCGCGCGGACAGATACTGGCGCTTCCGCCACGTTTTCATATCCGACGCCCCGCGATCACCGATGACAGGCCGGGCCGGCTGATCTTCCTCGGCACCGACCGGCTGGCACAGAACGCCGAAAGCCTGCGCTCGATCACCGCGAGCTGGCAGCGCAATCAGCTGAGCGAGCCAGTGCATGTTTATGGCGATGTCGATTCCGCGAAATGGGCACCCCTGACGGTGCACGGCTATGCCAGGGACATCGAGCAGGCTTTCTCGCCGGAATCGGTGCTGCTTTACCCGTGCCTGATTTCCGGCGGCATCAAGATCAAGCTTCTCGAAGCGATCGAATGGGGTGTTCCGTTCCTGACCACCCAGCAGGGCATTGGCGGGCTGCCCATCGAGCCGGGATCTGCGTTTCTCATCGCGTCGCCCGAAGAGGCCATCGGTGTCCTGCATGACCGCTCGCGGCTGCAAGCCCTGCGCGAGGCCACGCGAGACCTGCAGGCAAGGCTGGGAACAGATTTTGCTGCGCACCGTCAGAGGTTCTGGGACTGGCTGAACCAGGCCGCGCCCGCGCCGTGATGGCGACCAGCGCTTTTCCCGCCTGCTCTTCCCCAAGGTGACGGATTGGCCTTTGTGCTGCCACCGTGCGATGTGGAGAGAATGGATGGATTTCAGTCGAAGACACAAGGGCGCGGCGGCCTGGTTTACCCGTTCGGCGAGACGGTCCCGGCGGTTGGCACGACGCTGGAAATTGCGCCCGGCCTGCACTGGGTGCGCATGCCGCTGCCATTTTCCCTGAAATGGATCAATCTGTGGCTTTGCGATGATGGCGATGGCTGGACCATTGTCGACACCGGAATGCCGCTCGAAGACACAAAGGCCGCCTGGCGCGAGATCTTTGCCGACAGGCTGGGTGGGCGCGCCGTGACACGGATCATTGTCACACATATGCATCCCGATCATGTCGGCAATGCCGGCTGGCTGGCGCGCAAATTTCCCGGCGCGCGGCTGTGGATGAGCCGGCTGGAATATATTTCCTGCCGGATGCTGGTTGCCGATACCGGGCGCGAGGCACCCGCCGAAGGGATCGATTTCTATCAGCGGGCGGGCTGGGACGAGGCCGCGATCGCAAATTACCGCGCACGCTTTGGCGGTTTCGGGCGTGGTGTCAGCACCCTGCCCGACGCTTATCACCGCCTCGGCGATGGTGACCGGTTTAAGATGGCTGGCCAGAGCTGGCAGGTGATCACCGGGGACGGCCACTCGCCCGAACATGCCTGCCTGTATTGCCCGGCGCTGAACCTGTTGATTTCCGGCGACCAGCTCCTGCCGCGCATTTCATCGAATGTCTCGGTTTTTCCGACCGAACCGGATGCCAATCCGCTGGCCGGCTGGCTCGGCAGTTGCGCGAAACTGATCGAGCATCTGCCCGCTGATGTTCGCGTCCTGCCGGCACACAATGAGCCGTTTGAGGGCGCTCACAAACGCCTGCGCCACCTGATCGATGGTCATGAACTGGCACTGGAACGGCTACATGCACGGCTGAGCGAGCGCCCGCGCGCGGTGACCGAAACCTTCCCGGCCCTGTTTGGCCGAAAGATCGACGAGGATGTGCTGAGCATGGCCACGGGCGAGGCAATCGCTCATCTCAACTGCCTGATCAGCCGGGGGCTGGCCCGCAGGGATGCCGGGCCCGAAGGCGTGGATATCTATCACGCCATTTAGCAGGCTGCTGAAAAACCCGTCTTCAGGTTTTCCTCGTCCTTCGAGGCTCGCTTCGCTCGCACCTTAGGATGAGGAAAACCAACGAGATTCCTCATCCTGAGGAGCGGCCGGCACGGCAGCATCTCGAAGGATAGGCCGCGTGACCTGGTATTTCAGCAGCCATTTAGAGCCGTTTCCGATCAAATTGAACTGCTTGGCCGCCCCGCACGCGCGTCAGCTCTGCAACGCGTAGACCTCTGCTCGCACCGCCTCGACATGGCGCGCACACTCACCTTCTGCGGTCAGCATCCGGGTGATTTTCCTGACCGCATGGATGACCGTGGCATGATCGCGACCGCCAAACGCATTGCCGATCTGCGGATAGGACTTCGAGGTCATATCACGCGCCAGATACATCGCGATCTGACGTGGATAAGTGACGGCCTGCGCCTTGCACTTGCCTTCAAGATCATTCCTGGACACCGGAAACACAGCCGATGTCGCACGCTTGATCATGTCGATCGTCGGCGGCAGCAGGTCGCCCTCATGCCGGCGCAGCGCAATTTCGAGCATCTCCAGGGTCGGTGCCTGCGTGCCGATACCCGCCTCGGTGTACAGCGTCCAGAGCACGCCGGTCAGCTCGCGACCGGAACCGCGTACGCGCTGGCAGATCCGGTCAATCATTTCGCCCGTCACGACAAAGGCCGGAGCCTTTTCGCGTTGCAGGCCCGCATGCATCTCCACAATCTTGCGGCGCATCTCCGCATCGGGCAGGCCAACCTCGACCGACGCACCGCCCTTCAGCTCACTGCGCAGCCGCGGCGAGAAGCCCTTCAACTCACCGGGTGCGGCATCTGCCGTCATGATGATCAGGCCACCATGCGCCATCACCGCCCGCAGGCTGGCGAAAAATTCCAGATCGGTGCCCGGCGAGTCCGCGATCCAGTGCAGATCGTCGATCAGCAGCAGGTCGCCTGAGCGCACACGATTTTTCAGGGCGCGGGTGTCGCGTTCAATCGCGCCGGAGACATATAGTGTCCTGAATTCCTCAGCCGTCATGTAGACCACCCGGCGGCCATCACCAGCTGCTTCGACAGCCTGCTGCAAGGCGGTCATCAGGTGCGTCTTGCCGGTGCCCTGCGGTCCGAACAGGAGCAGCGTGCGCGCGGGCACATCGCCGCCATCGGCCAGATGGCGCATCAGTTGAAAGGCTCGCTCGTTCGATGGCCCGACGACCAGTGTCGAGAACGTCTGGTGCTGGCGGTCGCGCGAAACCGGCTCGCCTGCAGGCGCCGCACTGACCGACATTTCCGCGGCGGCCGTTTCCGCCCAGGGATCGGTGAGGAGATCGGCATATTGATGGCCATCATCAGCCCATGAAATCAGCCGGATCTCACGATTGCGCGGATCTTTAGCGAGCCAGACGCGCTGAACCACGCCCTGAAGATCGCCAGTGACACGGTCGAGAATAAAGCGGGTGGGCACGGCCAGGATCACCTGTCCGCGATCTTCCACCACAAAGCGCATCACCGAAATGTAGCGCTGGAAGTCGTCGGCAGACAAGCGTGTCGCCAGACCGGCAACCACTTCAAGCCAGACTTCCGGCAACCCCTTTTGTGAATTGTCGTTGCCCGGCTCACCATCCGCGACCTGCTTGTTCATTTTTGTCGTCTTCTTGTTTTCGAACGTACCCATTTTGAGCCGCCCCTCTCTGTTTGTAGCAGTTCAACCCCAGCCAATGAAACCAAACACGTCCCAATCCCGCCATTCGAGCGGGCCAAAAAAATACGCGGTACAGGAACTAAATTTCGTTGACCAGGAGAAGCTAACGTCAGTGAATTTTTCTGACAACTGCGAAAAGCGACGAAAACCACCTCGGAAGCGAATCTTCTTGGTTGACAGGCTTCAAATGCCAGCAACCACGAAACATTTTATTATATTTTTCAGGTGACTAACAGATAAATGAACGACAAAGCAAAAATCCGCCGATCGCGGTTCCCTTCCTGTTCTGATGTCAATTCTACTAATGCAAACAGGCTGTGAATGGATGGCGATTTCTGCCTCATTTTTCACTGCCAAGTGACTTGATATGGCAGTTTTGCATGGCAGAACCGGCAATCGGCGCATGCATGCAAAGCTCGTCCGAAGACGGATGATACCAGTAAAGGCAAAAAGCCCGCAGGATCACCGCGAGCTTGTCTCATAATCAGATTTTCAGGTGCCGACCGGAACCGGGCTCAGGCCATTTTCCTGACGCGCTGGGACAGGCGCGAAACCTTGCGGGAGGTTGTGTTCTTGTGCATCACGCCTTTGGTCGCCGCGCGCATGATCTCCGGCTGGGCAGCCTTGAGAGCCTCCTGCGCGGCAGGCTTGTCACCTGCAGCAATCGCTTCTTCGACAGAACGGATATAGGTGCGAACGCGCGAGCGCCGCGCCTTGTTCACTTCGGTCCGGCGAGCAATCTTGCGGACCATTTTTTTGGCGCTTCGTGTATTGGCCATCGAATTCTCCAAATCGTCCCGCCGGGACAAGATCGGCTGAATTACACAAAGCCAGCTCAAGCGTCAACACCGCATATTCGATATTCCGCGTGAAAACCGCGATCAGCGCAACCCGTCCTGATCGCCGAGATACGCATAGACGCGATGACACCAGTAGCCATCACCAAGATCTTCAACACAGCGCCAGCCGAGTACGCGCAGCTGCGGGCGCAGCATCCGGTTGAACCAGCCATGCGCGGCCAGATACACTTTTCCCGACTGTGCTGCAGTGTCGAGATGCGCCGCCGCCATTTTTGCCCGGGCGCGGGCCTCGCTCACAGATTCCCCGTCGAGACTATGGCCTCTCAGCCAGGCCGCCCGTGCCAGAACGTTCCAGGTGCGCGGCAGGTAGCGCAGTGCTGGCAGCCGGGGCGGTGGCAGAGGCGCTTCATTGAAAAGCGGGTCCTGCACAGCTTGCATGTGCGGCGCCGCCATCCGGGCGGTTTCGATTGCGCGCGGGCGCTGCGAGGTCAGCACGGTGCGTGCATCGGCGACGATATCGAGAAGCCGCTGAGGCGGTGTCTGGCCCGGCGCGAGGCTGCCGGCTTCATAATTTGCCCACCATGAGCGGTAATCGCGCCAGCCGAGGCGTGGCCCTGCCGTCCGGTCGAGTGCTGGCCGGCCATGCCGCGAAATGATGATCGGGCCGGGCGCATGCAGTTCGCCGCCGGTGTGACCGGGCAGCCCTGGTGCGTGCGCGCGGGTGGCGGAATCATAATCGGTCATGGCTCGTGAAAGCCGGACTAGCCGGCAATGGCGAACCGGGCAAGCTGTCGCTTCAATTGGCGATACGCCGCGCAGCGCCAGCAAAGCCGCGCAAGCGTGCCGCCGAACAGGTATCGCTCATCAGAATCTGGTCAGAGCGCCGGCGCACCTGCCCGAGAACACCGGCAATGCGGGCAGGCAGGTTTTTTTCTGCCACCCGCCAGCCGGTCGCAAGCAGACGCCGCGGCGCAAGGCTGGTCTTGCCGGACGCCAGCACACCGATATCGACGGGCTGCATCTCGGTGGCATAGTATTTCTTGTAATGATCCAGCCACGGGCCGGCATCATAAATATCCACACCCTTGTCGGCCATGGCGCGGAGCATGTCCTCGATCAGGATAAAGCCGGGGGCATAGGCGCCGAACGCGCGGTCGAACGCCGTGATCCAGCCATGCGCGACCTTGTCGGAGCAGAGATTGAACTCTGCCGCAGCAACTTTTCCGTCAACATACAGCGTGTTCAGGCAGGCATTGAACCGCGGCCCGGACACTTCGCGCAGCCGGTCAAACAACTGGCGCGACCATTCCGGCGCGAGCACATCATGGCGTCCGGTATTGGCAAATTGCTGGCGCTTGAGTTCGATCAGCCGGTGAAAGGCGACATCATTGCTGTCGTGAACGACGCTGTGGACCTCATTGCTGTCGGTCTCGAGCTTGCGGCGAAGCCGGCGCATTTTCTTGGCGTGTTTGGGATGGATGCGCTTGTGTTCCGCCATGAAACCGTCAAACCCGGCGGAAAGGCGGGTGATATTGGCACCCACACGCTCACCGGTGCGGCACGGCTCACCCGGGCGCGGGCGATAGCCGAACACGGTCATGCCGGCCAGACCGAGACCTTTCAGGAAATCACAAGGGTCAAGCTGGGTGCTGCGCGACAGTACCGGGGCATGCCAGTCCGCAAACGGGCCGCCAATCGGACGGGCCCAGTCGCCGGGCGCGCGATGCATCGGCCAGACCCCGACAAGCTCGTCGCCCGCAAAGGCAAGGCCAAGCCTGCTGTCGTTGCGCACCTCACCGATCAGGCGGGCAAACAGCGGGTCGAACATCGGGTCGTCATAATGCGGGTCACTGTCGCGCAGGTCTGTGAAGGCCTGCCAGATCTCGGCGGGCGCGTCACTTGTCCTGATCGACTGAAACTTCATCACGGTCCCCTGATCGCTTGAGGGAATCATAGGTGAAAGTGCTTAACGAGAAGTCATGAAATCCCGGCGATTTTTTCGCGATGGAACGCCCTGCCTTCAGAGCCCCTTCCAGAACCTTCCCTCGACACAGTCCAGACCGTTCTGCCGATTGCAGCGATATGTCGAAAGGATCACGGTTTCCGCGCGCCCGATCAGATGGTCAAAAGGCACGAATCCGACCGAGGCCTCACTTGCCGGCATTCCTGGCGAGAGGTTGCAATCTGCAGCGTCGATGACACCCTCAAGCTGCGGGCAATGGCCGGAGGTGTCGCGCCCGTCTTTCGAATTGTCGCGATTGTCGCCGATGAACAGGAAATG
>CAYUEM010000017.1:0-22591 GCA_964442925.1 uncultured Hyphomonadaceae bacterium | reverse complement strand
TCGATGAGGCGATGCCCCCCAGCACGGCAAACAGCATTGCGTGGCGGTCGCGCGGGATCACCTGGGTCGATACCGGTTCCACAGTCAGGCCGAGCTTTTCGGCGACATGGGCTTCGATCCGCGGGTCAATATTGGCGAATGTGCCAACAGCGCCGGAGATCGCGCAGATTGCGACATCGGCGCGGGCGGCAGCCAGCCGGGAACGCGCGCGCTGGAACTCGGCATGAAAGCCGGCCAGCTTGACGCCAAATGTTGTCGGTTCGGCATGGATGCCATGACTGCGCCCGATGGTCGGGGTCAGCCGGTGCTCATGCGCGCGCGCCTCCAGCGCAACAAGCACGCGCTCCAGCCCCGCCATCAGCAGGTCGATGGCACGGGTCAGTTGCACCGACAGGCAAGTGTCGAGCACGTCCGATGATGTCATTCCCTTGTGCAGGTGTCGCGCCTCTTCGCCGACATGTTCGCTGACGCTGGTCAGGAATGCGATCACGTCATGCTTGACCTCGCGTTCGATCTCATCGATCCGATCGATATCGAAACCGCCGCGCTCGCGCACCGCTGCGCTTGTTCCTGCGGGCACCTGTCCCAGCGCTTCCATCGCCTCGCAGGCCAGTGTTTCGATCTCCAGCCAGATGCCGTATCGGGTCTGCGCACTCCAGATATCGGCCATTTGCGGGCGGGTGTAGCGGGTGATCATGTCGTGGCTCTTCCATCAGATTTCAGCTTTTCACATGCCTGATGGCACAATCGATCCATCAGTGGAATGGTTTGCAAGGACATCGAACCGCGCGAGAGACCCGGAAAAAACTGCAATTTTGTCCCGCAAGTCAAAAAGGTTAACGTCCATGTGCAGAAGGTGTCTGGTCGCTTCATGAAGGCTGCGTTAGAAAAGGGCGGTAGCGGTCCGGGGGCTCCGGCCTGCACGCCATCCCGAATCCGGCAGGTGCCGGTCAGGGGTGCAAAAAGCCGAGGAGGCGGTCCGGGTGGTCCGGTCGTCTTTCAGAAGGGGAGTTCTTAAATGAACAAGATTGTTTTTTCCACAGCAGCGATTGTCGCTTTTGCCGGCACGGCCTTTGGTCAGGCCGCAGATATGCCGCCGAGTGCGGATCCGGGCGAATGTTTTGCCCGCGTCCTGATTCCCGAAGCCACGGAGATCGTCACCGAGCAGGTCGTTGACCGTCCGGAATCCACCGAGATCAAGGTGGTCCCGGCGTCTTATGAGACCGTGACCGAGCAGGTTCTGGTCAAGGAAGAATCGGTTCAGTACCGCACTATTCCGGCGACCTATCGCACCGTGACGGAGCAGGTTCTGGTCGAAGGCGAGCGCACCGAAACCACGGTGGTTCCGGCCTCGTTCGAAACCTATACCGAGCAGGTTCTGGTTCGCCCGGCCTATTCGACATGGAAGCCGGGTTCGGGCCTGTTTGGTCGTGGTGCTGCCGGCACGGCGACTTCGCCGGGTGCCAATGCACAGATCGCGACCGGCGAACTGCTCTGCCGCGTGGAAGTGCCCGCGCAGTATGACACCGTGACCCGCACCCGCCTGGTTGAGCCCGAGCGCACCGACGCCCGCATCATCCCGGCCCGTTATGAGACGGTGACGAAAGAAGTCGTCGAAACGCCGGCTCAGGTCATCGAGGAAGTGATCCCGGCGGTCTACGAGACTGTCGAAGTGCGCCGTCTGGTTCAGCCGGCCACTGAAGAAGTGATCACGATTCCGGCGACCTACAAGACCATCGAGAAGCGGGTTGTCACGGCGAGCGGCGGTCTGGAATGGCGCGAAGTGCTGTGCGACACCAACGCTTCGCCCGGCAAGATCCGTGAAGTCCAGCAGGCGCTCGTTGCGGCCGGATACGACAACCCGGTTGACGGCCAGTTCGGCCCGCAGACGCTGACCGCCATGGAATCCTTCCAGCGCGCCAACGGCCTGCCGATTGGCTACCTGACCGTTTCAACGGTTCAGGCGCTGAACGTGAACCCCTACTGAGGGGCTCACTCGCCCCTCGGGGTGAGGCCAGAATGAAACTGGGCCCTGTAGCGATAGGCTGCAGGGCCTTTTTCGTGGGTGCGGGTGTTTGCAGGGGTGTGGGGGCAGCCGGAACCGAAGGCTGCGGATGTGTCTTATCGCGGCAGGTTCGCCAGCCTGTCGAGTGCAGTTTGCAGGATCACGGCGGCGGCGGATGCATCAAGGCTTTCAGCCCGGCGCTTGCGCGACACGTCTGCGCTGATCATCGCGCGCTCGGCCTGAACCGTGCTCAGGCGTTCGTCCTGCCAGGCCAGCGGCAGGTCACGTTGCGCCAGGATGTTGCGGGCAAAGGCGCGGGCAGCCTGCACTCTCGGGCCGCTGGTGCCGTCCATGTTGAGCGGCAGGCCAAGCACGAGACCGACAGCGCGGCGCTCATCAATCAGCGCAAATAGAGCATCGAGCAGGGGGGCGAGCCTGCGGCCCCGTTTGAGTATGGTGACCGGGCTGGCAATCATGCGCAAGCCGTCGCTGGCGGCCACGCCAATTCGGGCAGAACCGGGGTCCAGTCCGATCAGCACGCCACTTGCCGGCAGGTCATGAAGCTCGATTTGGGCCATCTGCATCGCTTACACGGCCCGTCTGAAAAGCTCCAGTGGGTGCTCGCGGCTTGCGGTTGCTCTGTGTCCGCGTTAGCGAGGCATTTCAGTCGTGGAGATTGCCAGATGAGTGTGACCCGGGATGATGTTCGCAAAGTGGCCCGCCTCAGCCGGATTGCCGTTTCCGAGGACAGGCTGGAGCCGCTCGCCGCCGAGCTGAGCGCGATCTTGGACTGGATCGAGCAGCTCAATGAGGTCGATGTCGAAGGTGTGGAGCCGATGACGTCGGTGGTCGAACTGGCGCTGGCGAGGCGCGAAGATGTCGTTACCGATGGTGATCGCCAGGCCGAGGTGCTTGCCAATGCCCCGCGTGCCGATGACGGGTTTTTCGTGGTGCCCAAATCGGTCGAGTGATCCCAGCTCTCACGATGGCGGGGTCTGCTCGCCTGTCGGGGGCTCGGCTCTTTCGGGATGCCAGGTATGGATTGATCCGATCACGCAGCGTTTGACCGGTCGGCCAAGTGCGCCGCGAACGCCGAAAGCCGACTCGGATGCAAACAGTTCGTCAAATCGTGTCAGGCAGGTCCCGCTGGCACTTATGGCAATAGATTGTGCCCATTCGAGATCCGGGCACCGCCCGACGGTTTCGATGAGATATTTGTCATTCACGCCGCGTTCGATCACGATGGTGCGATCCGTCGCATCCATGAAATTGTCAATCGTTGAGCTGAAGCAGACGCGGTCGACGCGCTCGCCGAGACGCGGATCACCAGCAAATGCAGATTCGCGCGGCTGCGTGACTGCGGTGGACGAACATGCGGCCAGAAAGGCGCTTGCGGCAAAAATCACGGCCTTGCGAATCATGGGGATGTCTCCGGATTGTCCTGTGCGCGTGAGCACAAATTAAACATGGGTTCATCTGAACCTGCGGCAACGGGTGGGCCTTACGCGCCGTGAGATTTTCCGTTTACGCCGTTCCCTGCGGCGCAGACAGGGTTGCGCTGCGGGGGCCAGCCGGCGTAGGGAAATCGGCTTGAACCGCCCGCAGCCGGACAGAGACATCATGAGCGATCTGAACACCCTCACCCTCGCCAGTGCGCTCGACAAGCTGAAAGCGCGCAAGGTGTCCGCCGTCGAACTGACGCAGAGTTTCATCGACGCCATCGAGGCGGCCAATCCCGCGCTGAATGCTTATGTCGTGCAAACGCCGGAAAAGGCGCTGGCGATGGCCGCGCAAAGTGATGTCAGGCTGGCGGCGGGCGAGGCTGGCGCGTTGGAAGGCGCACCGCTGGGAATCAAGGATCTCTACTGCACAAAGGGTGTGCGCACCACCGCTTGCTCAGCGATCCTGGGCGCGTTCACCCCGACCTATGAAAGCACCGTGACGCAGAATTTGTGGGATGCGGGCGCTGTGATGCTGGGCAAGCTGAACATGGATGAGTTTGCCATGGGCAGTTCCAATGAAACCTCCCATTTCGGCCCCTGCGTCAATCCCTGGCGCCGGCGTGGAGACAACAGCCCGCTCGCGCCGGGCGGCTCCTCGGGCGGTTCGGCCAGCGCGGTTGCGGCCGGTCTCTGCCTTGGGGCGACCGCTTCCGACACCGGTGGATCGATCCGCCAGCCTGCAGCCTTTACCGGCACGGTGGGCATCAAGCCGACGTATGGACGCGCTAGCCGCTATGGCATGGTCGCTTTTGCGTCCTCACTCGATCAGGCGGGCCCGATCGCCCGCACGGTCGAAGATGCCGCGATCCTGCTGGAGGTGATGTGCGGTCATGACGACAGGGATTCCACGTCGCTGAACATGCCGACGCCGAACTGGCGCAGTGAAGTTGGCGCAGGCGTGAAGGGCATGCGGATCGGGGTTCCGAAAGAATATCGCGTCGACGGCATGTCGCCGGAGATCGAGGCGCTCTGGCAGAAGGGGATCGAATGGCTGGAAGCGGAGGGCGCTGAGACGGTAGAGGTCTCGCTGCCGCACACGAAATATGCCTTGCCGGCCTACTATATTGTCGCGCCTGCCGAGGCCTCCTCGAACCTGGCGCGTTATGACGGGATGCGATATGGCGCGCGCGTCGAGGCAGGCGACCTGCTCACGACCTATGAGGTAACCCGGGCCAGCGGTTTTGGCGCAGAGGTGCAGCGCCGGTTGATGATCGGAACCTATGTCCTCTCATCGGGCTATTATGATGCCTATTATCTGCGTGCACAGAAGGTGCGCAGCCGCATTCTGGAAGATTTCCGCAACGCGTTTGAAACGGTCGATGCGCTGCTGACGCCGACCTGTCCGAGCGCGGCGTTTGCTTTTGGCGAGAAGAGCGACAACCCAGTTGAAATGTATCTCAATGATATTTTTACGGTGACCGCAAATCTTGCGGGCTTGCCGGGCATTTCTGTTCCGGTCGCTCTGGATGAGCAAGGCCTGCCGCTGGGCTTGCAGGTGATTGGCAAGGCGCTGGATGAAGCGACCTGTTTCCGGGTTGGCGGGACGCTGGAGCGGGTTTCGGGATTTGCCGCACGGCCTGAAAACTGGTGGTAGGCTTTCGCGTGCCCGGCAAGTCGGTTAGTGTGAAGGCCTGATGACCCGTTTCATTCTTTATGCGCTTGTCGCAACCCTGATCACGCTCGGCCTGATGTATGCTGCCGCATGGCAGGCGGGGATTGACCCCCTGTCGCCGACGGTGCGCACGCTTGCCAGCGTGTCTGCGCTTGCGGCGGTGTATGTGGGTGTGCGGGTGGCGATGGTCGTCCGCCAGATCGGGACTCGCGGCGTCCGGGCGGGTGAAACAAGCGCTGGCGCGAAGGATGAAAAACGCCGGTCGGCATTTTCCCGCTGGGGTCGCAGTGACAAACTCGATGCCCGGATGCGTGCACGAGAAGAACGTGTGCGCCGGGCGAGGCAAGCGCAGGCGGAAAAGCCTGACTGAGCGAGCTGTCGCCTTGTCGGATCGCCATGGTTCGACCCTGATGGTGAGCACGGTTGAACTCCGCTCATCGTGCCGCACTGATCTGAAGTTAATGCAACCTTGACGGGTATTTTTACGCGTGCTTTTCTGGGACGTGTGCTCGCGGTTTTCTGGCGGTCTCGATGGGGTGTGCTATTGTCTGGTGCTATCGCTATCACAGTGTTGACAAGCGGCAGGATAAATATTGGCACTTCATTCAGGAATTGCTTAGGGTGGCGGTCTCGCGTTGCAGCATCGGAAGGCAGACTGCAGTTCGCCTGTCGTGTCAGTCAGTTGAAGCCGGGGCCTTTCAGGGCAAATGTCAAAAGATTTCCTCGCACTTGAAAAAGCGCTTGCGCGGCCACGCGACCCGGTCCGGGTCTGCTGGGACGCAGGTGGTGCGCACTGTCTGGACGCAGATGCCCCAGCACCAGCAGGAAGCCGCGTTTTCGAGCTGGCGCCTGTCTATCCCGAATGGCTGGGCGATGGTGCATTCCGGCAGGCCCATCAATTGCGCTTTGCTTATCTTGTTGGGGCGATGGCGCGCGGTATCACCACGGCGGAAATGGTGATTGCGGCAGCGCGTGCAGGCGGGCTCGGCTTTTTTGGTGCCGCCGGGCTTGGTCTGGGCGAAATCGATGATGCGATCACGCAGATATCGAGCGCGCTTGATCGCCAGGGCCTGTCATGGGGCGCAAACATCATTCACACGCCGCAGAGCCCCGGTCATGAAGCGGCTGTTGTCGATCTCTACCTGCAGCGCGGGGTGCGCCGCGCGTCTGCGTCGGCCTATCTGCGCCTGTCACCGGAGATTGTCCGCTACAGTGCGAGCGGGCTGACGCGCGGGCCCGGCGGGGAGGTCGTCCGCCGCCAGCATGTCTTCGCCAAGGTGTCGCGCGCGGAAGTGGCGCGCCAGTTCATGGCCCCTGCGCCCGAGCGGATGCTGCGTGAACTGGTCGAGGCGGGCCGGCTGAGCGCTGACGAGGCCACACTGGCGGCGCAGGTTCCGGTGGCGGCGGAGATCACTGCGGAATCCGATTCCGGTGGTCATACCGACAATCGACCGGCTGCGACACTGTTCAGTTCGCTGGTGCAGGCGCGGGCCAGCACGATCGCCGCGCATGGGCTGGCAGGCGACGCGATCCGCATCGGTCTTGCCGGCGGGCTCGGCACGCCGCGGGGTGTGGCCGGCGCATTTGCCATGGGCGCGGCCTATGTGCTGACCGGATCGGTCAATCAGGCGGCCGTGGAGTCTGGGCTCTCGGGCATTGGCCGCGAGGCGCTCGCAGAAGCCGGCCCGGTAGACGTGATGATGGCACCGGCAGCCGATATGTTCGAGCAGGGCGTGAAGGTGCAGGTGCTCAAGCGCGGGACGCTGTTTGCGCCGCGCGGCGAGAAACTCTACGGCCTTTATCGTGCCGGTGCGCGGGTCGATACGCTGGACAAGGAGACCCGCAAATGGCTGGAAGGCCTGCTCGGCGAAAGCCTCAGCGAAGCCTGGCAGCAGACCTGCGAATTCCTCAGCACAAGTGCGCCCCGCACGCTGGAGCTGGCCGAGAACGATCCGGCACGGCAATTTGCGCTGCTGTGCCGGCGTTATCTTTTCATGGCTTCGCAATGGGCGCGTGATGGCGCGCTGTCGCGCAAGGCGGACTATCAGATCTGGTGCGGGCCCGCGATGGGTGCGTTCAATGAGTGGGTGGCGGGAAGCGCGCTTGAGGCGTTGCAGGCGCGCACGGTGCGACAGATCATGTGGAATCTGATGGAGGGCGCGGCGCGCCAGATGCGGCGCGTGCAATTGCAGGGCGCAGGCCTGTCTGTAGCGCCGGCGCTGGGCGAGTATCGCCCGCAACTGTTTGAGCAGGAGCAGGCATGAGCAAGCGGCAAGCGGGCACAATAGAGCCTGTGGCGATCATTGCGATCGGCGCGATCTATCCCGGTCGCGGCACGACAACAGGCTTCTGGCGCGACATTCAGGAAGGGGTCGATACGTTTTCCGATGTGCCAGCGAGCCACTGGCTGGAGCAGGATTATTATGACGCAGACCCGCGCGCGCCCGACCGCACTTATGGCCGGCGCGGGGCGTTTATCTCGCCGCAGGCCTTTGATCCGGTCGGTTTCGGCGTGCCGCCCAATGCTCTCGATTCGACTGACACCTCACAGCTTCTGGCGCTGATCGCCGCCAAACAGGTGATGGACGAGGCCGAGCGCGAGGCCGGCGCGGTGATTGATCGCCAGCGCACCAGCGTGATCCTCGGTGTGGCGTCGGCGACTGAACTGACCGCGCACATGGCCGGCAGGCTGGCGCGCCCGGCATGGGTCAAGGGGCTGCGCGAGGCCGGGATTGGAGAGGATGAGGTTCAGCAGATTGCCGATGCGATCGCTTCCAATTTCGCGGAATGGAAAGAGAGCACATTTCCCGGCCTGCTTGGCAATGTGATTGCCGGGCGGATTGCCAACCGGCTCGATCTTGGTGGCAGCAATTATGTCACAGATGCGGCCTGCGCCTCATCGCTCGCGGCGATGCAGATTGCGATTCACGAGCTGACCCTCGGCGACTCTGACATGGTGCTGACCGGTGGTGTGGACACGCTCAACGACATCCTGATGTATATGTGCTTTTCCAAGACGCCGGCGCTGTCGCAGAGCGGAGACATCAGGCCGTTTTCCGCCCGCTCTGACGGCACGATGCTGGGCGAGGGCGTCGGGATGATGGCGCTGCGCCGGCTGAGCGATGCCGAGCGGGATGGCAACCGCATCCATGCCGTTATTCGCGGACTTGGCGGGGCATCGGACGGGCGCGCAACGGCGATTTATGCGCCGCTGGCGAGCGGCCAGGCGAAGGCTCTGACGCGCGCCTATGAAAAGGCCGGATATGGCCCGGAAACGGTCGGCCTTGTCGAGGCTCACGGCACCGGCACAATGGCTGGCGACCGCACCGAACTTGAAGGCCTGCATGCGGTGTTCGACCCGGCAGGGCGCGCAAAGGCACCCTGGTGCGCGCTCGGTTCGGTCAAATCGCAGATCGGGCACACCAAGGCCGCCGCCGGCACGGCCAGCGTTCTCAAAGTGGTCGGAGCGCTGAGCCGCAAGGTGCTGCCGCCGACGATCAAGGTGGAGGCACCCGCCGCACCCTTGCGCGGGAAAACGCCCTTTTATCTCAACACCACATCGCGGCCATGGATTGCCGCGCCCGATACCCCGCGGCGCGCATCGGTCAGCTCGTTCGGCTTTGGCGGCAGCAATTTCCATGTCACACTGGAGGAGTATACAGGACCGAACCAGGTGGTGCCGGTGCGTGTCACTGCCGATGAACTGGTCCTGCTCAGCGCCGCAAGCGATGCAGAGCTCGCAGGCGCACTGCCGGAAATGACGGACCGCGCAGGCAGCGAAGGCGCGCTCGCAAGAGTGGCAAGCCAGAGCCATGCGCAGTTTGATGTCTCCCAGCCCGTGCGCGCCGCAATCATTGCCAGCTCGCCCGATGATTTCGCCGCAAAGGCGTCAAGGCTGGCAGATGCGATCGGTGCCGGCCGTGCGGGGCAGGGGCCACTTGGAGCGGGTCTTCACTATGCCAGCGGCGAGGCAAGAGCGGGCAAGCTCGCCTTGCTGTTTGCCGGGCAGGGCAGTCAGTATGTCGGAATGGGCAGCGATCTGGCGATGGCGTTTCCGCGTGCGCGCGAGGTCTGGGACGAGATTGCGGGCAGTCCTGCCGGGGCCGGACTGAAACTGCACGACCTCGCCTTTCCGCCTCAGCCGTTTGATGAAGAAGAGGCGCACGCGCAATCAGCCCGCCTGACGCAGATGCAGAATGCCCAGCCTGCGATCGCAGCGGTTACGCTTGCGCAGCTGGCCCTGCTTGATCGGCTTGGATTGTCTGCCGACATGGTGGCCGGACACAGTTTCGGCGAGGTCATGGCGCTGCATCTCGCCGGGGTTTTTGATGGTGAGGCCGCGCTCGATATTGCCGTGCGGCGCGGCAGGACCATAGCGCGGGTCGCGGAGGGCAGCGAAGGGGAAATGCTGGCGCTGCAAGCCGATGCGCAGGCGGCGCACGAGCTGTTGGCGGCATGCGGCGCCGATCTCGTGATCGCCAATGACAATGCGCCCGGTCAGGTGGTCTTGTCGGGGTCGGCTGACCAGATTGAAAAAGCGCGCGCGGCGGCAGAGGCAGCCGGGATCAAGGCGCGCCGACTGCCAGTCGCGACGGCGTTTCATTCGTCCATCGTGGCCCCGGCGGTCGCGCCTTTTGCAAAAGCGCTGAAGCGTCATGAATTTGCGCCGCCGCGCATACCGGTCTTTGCCAATGCGACGGCAGAGCCATATTCCGGATCGACAGACGCGGTGGCCAAACAGCTTTCCCGGCAGATTGTTCAGCCTGTGCGCTTTCGCGAATGCCTGGAAGCAATGCACGCGGCAGGTGCGAGCGTGTTTGTCGAGGTCGGCCCCGGCGCGGTGCTTTCGGGGCTGGCACGAAACACGCTTGCGGGCCGCGGCGTGACTGTGTTGTCACTGGACGCGCGGCGCGAACGTGATACGGCAGCGTTCCTCTCGGCGGTCGGGCAATTGATGCTTTGCGGGTTTCCGCTTGATCTTGCCGCGCTTTATCAAGGGCTGCCGGCCGAAGCCGAACCGCCGACCGCGCCAAAATATACCGTTGAAATCTCCGGCGCGAATTATGGCAAGCCGTATCCGCCGAAAGGTGGCGCTGCGGCTCTGCCGGCACCGAATGCCACTACCTCAATCAAGACACGACATGATCAGGACACAACGCAAATGACCGCCAATGGCAAGATCCCGCACACGCCTTATACCAATGGCTACGGCGCACCCGCGCATCAGCCGTCTGAGGCTGGTTTTGGTTCGGTCTCCCAGCAGATTGCCGACGGGCATTCGCAGTTCCTGCAAGTGATGGCGCAGACACACACGGCCTTCCTGCAGGCGATGAGTGCGCTCGCCGGGACCGGCACACAGCCGAGCATTGCGCCGCAGCCGCTGCAAGCGCCGCTGCCTTCTCCGGCACCTGTACCGCGTCCGGTTCCTGCGGCTGCGGCTCAGCCTCGGGCCGAGATGCCTGCGGCACCACAATTTCCGGGCGGAACTGCAACTGCGCAACCGGCCGCAGCGCCTGCGCCGGTACCCGCGGTGCGCCCGATGACGAACGGTTCAGCCGATCCGCTTTCGCTTGTGACCGCGCTGGTCAGCGAGAAGACCGGTTATCCGGAAGACATGCTCGACCCCGACATGGACCTTGAAGGCGAGCTGGGCGTGGATTCGATCAAGCAGGTGGAGATCCTCTCCACGCTGCGCGAACGCCTGCCTGCAATGCCGGAAGTCGAGCCCGAACGCCTTGCCGAACTGCGCACGATCCGCCTTGTCGCCAGCTTTATCGCGCAGCAGGACGCAGGCGCTCCGGCAGGGGACAAACAGGCTGTGAGCGCCCCGAACACAGCGCTGCACCCGACCGCAGCGACCGCGCAGCCGAAAGCAAGGGCCAATGCAGCGATCACGGCCGACACAGTGCGCGCGCTGATCGCGGACAAGACCGGTTATCCGCCGGAACTGCTCGGCGACGATATGGACCTTGAAGGTGAGCTTGGCATCGACTCGATCAAGCAGGTGGAGATCCTGTCAGCCCTGCGCGAGGCCCATCCCGGTTTGCCGGAGGTTGAACCCGAACAAATGGCCGAAATGCGCAGCATTCGGAAAATCTCAGATTTTTTTGCGTAAGGGGCGAGCCGGCGCGCCCGGTTTCGTCCCCGCCTGCTGAAGCCGAAAGCGTGCGCGAACCCGCCGTTCAGGTGCGTGCGATGCGGTTCGCTGCGCGCAAGCTGCCAGATATGCGGGTCTTGCCGGATCAGGCGGAGCTAATCGGTGTTCCGCAGGCTCTAACGACGGCGCTGGGCGAGAGGCTGGCTTCGGCTCGCCTGCGTGCAGTTGACAGGCCCTCGGAGGCCGCCGCGCTGGTGATGATTGGCCACGTGCTGGGCGATGGCGCGCCGATTGATCTGCACTGGCGCTGTCTTGTGTCCCTTCGCGAGGCACTGCAGGCCGGCGCGCAGACGATCCTATTGTTGCAGGACACGGGCGGAGATTTCTCAGGCGGGACCAGCGCCGGCTTTCTTGGCGGGCTCGCCGGTCTGGCGCGAACGGCGCGGGCGGAATGGCCGGGCCGTGACGTGCGGATGTTCGACATCGCTCTGGAAAGGCTTGGTGCGGGCGAGGCGGCGCGCGCACTGATCGCTGCGCTGGGCTCTGATGCGCCCGAACTGGGCTTGCCAGGCCATGGCGAGGGGCGGGTTCCGGTGCTGGGCGTTATTGCAGGCGAAGGCGGCAAAGCTCCGGGTCTTGCGGACAAGCCGGTCTGGCTGGTCAGCGGCGGCGCGCGCGGGGTGACTGCCGATTGCGTGGTTGAGCTTGCCCGCCGTTCCGGCGGTTGTTTTGCGCTTCTGGGCCGCAGCGTGCCCTCGCCATGGCCGCAGAACGTGGCACCGTGTGATGATCTGCGCCAGTTGCGCGGTTTGCTCGCGCGCGCAGCATCCGAGCGCGGCGACAAGCTCTCGCCAGGCGAAATCAATGCGAGCGCGCAAAATGCGCTTGCCGGGCGTGAGATCCGGGCGACACTGCAGCGGTTGCAATCGGTCGGCGCGCGCGCGCAGTATTTCCCATGCGACCTGGCAGATCGCAGCGCGGTGCGCCAGACCGTTGTAGCGGCGTCTGAGGCGTTTGGTCCGGTGACCGGGCTGGTTCATGGCGCGGGCGTTCTGGCCGACCGGCTGATGGCTGAGAAAACCCGTGAGGAGTTTGACCGCGTCTTCAGCACCAAGGTCACCGGGCTGGCGCATCTGCTTGATGCGCTTGATCTTGACGCCCTGACCCATATCGCGCTGTTTTCATCAGCGGCAACCGCGTTCGGCAATGCCGGACAGGCCGATTATGCCATCGCCAATGAAGTGCTCAACCGGGTGGCGTGGGCGGTCAAGGCGGCTGCGCCCGGCAAGTGCGTGAAGTCTTTCAACTGGGGGCCATGGGATGGCGGCATGGTCGATGAGACGCTGGCACGCCAGTTCCGTGCGCGCGGTGTCTCGCTGATTTCGCGCGCGGCCGGTGCAGGCGTGTTCGCAGACCAGATGCTGGCGGGACACCCCGGCGATGTTGAACTGGTGATCGGTGAAAGCTGGACCGCATGAGCGCTGGTTTTGAGCCGATCGCCATTGTCGGGCGCGGCTGTGTCTTGCCGGGGGGGTGTCTGAGCCCTGCAGCTCTGTGGCAAGCCGTTGCCGACAATCGCAGCCTGCTGAGCCGTCCGCCCGTGGGTGTTTGGGGCGTGACGGCGGCTGAGGCTGCGGCAATGCCTTATCGCGGGGGCTATGTCACGGGCTTTGAGGACGTGTTCGAGCCGGCGCGTTACGATTGCGGGAACATTGACCTGTCTCGAATCGATCCGGTGTTCACCTGGCCGCTGCATGCTGGCGGGCAGGCGCTCGCAGAGGCCGGAGCGGAAGCGCGCGGGGCGGCGCGCAGTGGGGTGGTGCTGGCGAATCTGTCCTATCCCAGCCGGCAGAAATCTGACTATTGCGGGGATATCTGGACGCAGGGGCGCTCGCACATTGCGCCGGTCAACATGTTCAATTCCAGCGCGCCGGCGCAGCTATTGGCACGCGCTTTTGGTCTGGAGACGCAGGCCTTTGCGCTGGATGCGGCCTGTGCGTCATCGCTGTATGCGCTGGCGATGGCTTGCGGAAAGCTGCAGTCGGGCGCGCTTGATCTTGCGCTAGTGGCCGGGGTCAATGCTGCCGACAGTCTGATGCTGCATCGCGGATTTGCGGCGCTGCAGGCGCTCAGCCCGAGCGGGCGTTCGCGTCCTTTTGCGGCCGATGCTGACGGGCTGGTGCCTGCGCAAGGGGCGGCGGCGGTGGTGCTCAAGCGCCTGCGCGATGTCGAAGACGGTGAGCGCGTTAGCGGGGTGATCGCCGGGATCGGCCTGTCGAATGACGGGCGGCGGCGCGGTCTGGTCGCGCCCGACCGTGATGGTCAGGTCGAAGCGATGGTGCGCGCCTGGCAAGCGGCTGGGCTTGAGCCTGCGCAGGCGCAATTGCTGGAATGCCATGCAACCGGCACGCGGCTGGGCGACGGCGTCGAGATTGCCTCCAGCGCAGAGGTTTTTGCGCAGGCTGAAGGGCTCCCGATCGGTTCGTTGAAGTCCAATAGCGGGCATCTGATCACGGTGGCGGGTCTGGCGAGCCTGATCAAACTGCTCGGGGGGCTGGAGCATGACACGCTGGCGCCCACTCGCCTATTTGGGGAAATTCATCCCGCATTGGGCGAAACCGGCCTGGTTTTGCAGACATCGCCTACGCCCTGGGAGCGCGGCTCGCTGCGCTGCGCCGCGATCAGCAATTTCGGATTTGGCGGCAATAACGGTCATCTTGTGCTGTGTGGCCATGATGCGCCTTCCGGCGCGGTCGCGGGCTGGCGCATGGCGGATGACAGCGCGCGCGATGACCCGGTGGTGGTCTGTGGCATCGGTGTGCTTGCCGGGCCGGATCAGGGGGCTGGCCGGTTGTTGCGGCGGCTGACCGGAGCGGCTGGCGGGCGGAATGGGCGGAGCCAGCAGATCGGTGTCAATCCGCGCTTTGCCCGCACGCCGCCGGATGATCTTGCACACGCTGAGGCGCAGCAACTGGCGATGCTGGCGGTCAGCGAGGAAGCCTTGCAGGCCGTTACGCCGACCCCGCCGGAGCGGGCTGGCCTGCTGGTCGCGATGGAATGTGCGGCGGATTCCACGCGTTGGCTGCTTCGGGAACGGCTGGCCCGGCGGCTGGCGCTCGCGCCGGATGCGCCCGGTCTGGATGATGCGCGCGCGCAGATTATTGGCGATATGACGCCGGCAGATGTGCTGGGTGCGATGCCGAACATTCCGGCCAACCGGCTCAGCGCGGCGCTGGATTTTCGCGGACCCGGATTCACCGTCTCTGCGGGTGCGCGATCAGGCGTGACTGTATTGGAACTGGCGAGTGACGCCCTGCGCAACGGTGCGCTTGACATGGTGCTGGTCGGGGCAGCTGATTTCGCCACTGAAACCGTCCGAGCGCGCGCACTTGGGTCCACCGGGGAGACTGAGACAACTGCGGATATGGCGGTGGCGCTGGTGCTGAAGCGGCGCAGTGATGCGATCGCGACAGGCGATCCGGTCTGGGCAGAGCTTGGCGCAGCTGATCAGGCGTCCGGGCCGGTGGCGGCGCTGCTGAACGCGCGTTATGGCAGCGCGCCGGTGGCCGATCAGCTGATGGCGCTGGCGAGCAGGGCCCTGCAGGCCGACCGTGGCCTGGAAAGCGATGGCGAGGCGGTGTGGCCGGCAATGTCGCAGGGCGCGATTGCGGCCCGTCCAAGCCCGGATCCGCTACGCCCGGCACCGTTCCTCTATTATGGTGCAGCCCGCAGCCGCGAAGGTCTTGCTGCAAGGCTGGAGGCGGCAGAGCCGGGCGGAAGCGGCGATTTCCGTATCGCGATTCATGCCGAGACAGCCGGGCAACTCGATGCGCGGTGCGCCGGGGCAATGCGTCAGCTTCGTTCTGGCGGGCGTCCGGTCGGTGAAGGCCTCGATTATGGCGAAGGCCCGCCGGATGGTGATCTGGCCTTTGTGTTTACGGGTTCGGCAGCGGCCTATCCGCGAATGGGCCGCGGCCTGTTTGCGGCGTTTCCCGAGCTTGGGCCGGCCCTGGCGCAGCGCCACCCGGCGGCGCGGCGTCTGGCCCCGCTGCTGGCGCGCCCGCAACTGACCGCTTATGAGCAATTGTGCGCCGTCACGCTGGTCAGTCAGGCGCAAAGCCTTTTGTTGCGCGAGTTTCTCGGCGTGCAGCCGGTCGCCGCGCTCGGCCTGTCGCTGGGCGAGACGAATGCGCTGATCGCTTTCGGCTTCTGGAGCGATGCTGGCCATCTGCTCGATGAAATCGCCGCCCATGACATGTATGATCGCCATATTGGCGGACGGTTTGAAACGGCAGCGGAAAGCTGGGGCGAGCGCGCGCCGGTGGCCTGGACCAATTGGCGCGTCTACGCCCCGATCAGTGAAGTAAAAGAAGCCATTGAGGGGCTCGCGCGCACCGAGATCAACATCATCTACTCGCCGGAAGACTGTGTGATTGGTGGCCCGCCAGAGCAATGCCGCACCCTGTCGGAGCGTCTGGGCAAGGGCCGCGCAGTGCCGATGAACCAGCATCTTCTGGTCCATGCGCGCGCGATGGCACCCTATGCCGAACGCTGGCGGGAGCTGCACACGCGCCCCACCCGCGATGTGCAGGGCGTGCGGCTCTATTCCAATGCGCTGGGCCGGGCCTACAGGCCTGATGATGCCTCGGCAGCGCAGTGTCTGACCGCACAGGCTGTCGAGACGGTTGATTTTCCGCGCACGGTCGAGCGCGCCTATGCCGACGGGGTGCGTAGCTTCGTCGAGATCGGTCCGCGGGACACGCTCGCGGTCTCGATCGGGAAAATCCTGGAAGGCCGCCCGCATCTCGCGCTCGCCTGCGACCGGGTGGAAGCCTCCGATCTCGGCCAGCTGGCACGGCTTGCCGGCGCGCTGTTTGCTGCCGGTCATCCAGTCGATATTGCGCAGGTCGCCGGTCGGCTGGAGGCCGCACGCGCGCATCCGTGGCCGGCTGTCAGCGGCAATTGCCTGCTGGAACTGCCGGCGCATTTCGCTCCGCCGGAGGTCGATCTGGCGCTCGGCACTGAGCGTGCGCCGCCGCCGGTGGCAAGTCAGGCATCGGGCGCAAAGCCGCTTCTGCGGCGCTTGCGATCCGGGCCCGCTTATGACCGCGCAGCGCTGGAAGCGGCAACGCGGGGGCCGGTCTCGGAACTGTTCGGAGAGGCGTTCGCCGCGCAGGACGGGTTCGCCCGGCAGGTGCGCCTGCCTGCGCCGCCGCTGTTGCTGGCGGACCGCGTGACCGGGATCGACGCAGAGCCGCTGAAAGCGGGCCCGGGCGTGATCTGGACCGAAACGGAAATTCCGCAGGCCGCCTGGTTCCTGCATCAGGGTTTCATGCGCCCTGGTCCGCTGATCGAAGCCGGGCAGGCCGATCTCACGCTGATCTCCTGGATGGGCGCGGACATGCACAACCGCGATGAGCGGGTCTATCGCCTGCTGGGCTGTGAGCTGACCCTGCATGAAGGCGGGCTGCCGCGCCCGGGTGAGACGTTGCAATATCAGATCGAGATCACAGGGCATGCCGTGCTGTCGGGCGTGCGAATGTTCTTTTTCCAGTATGATTGCCGCGCTGACGGAAGGCTGCTGTTCTCGGTGCGCAGCGGGCAGGCGGGCTTTTTCACCGATGACGAACTGGCGTCCGGAAAGGGCGTGCTCTGGGACCCGGAGAAAGACGGCCCGCCAACCGCCGATGCGCCGGCGTTCGATATCTCGCGCGCGAGCGGCAAGCGCAGTTTCAGTGCGCCGGAAGTCGCCGCCTGGCGCGCCGGCGATGGCTATGCCTGTTTTGGTGAGGGGTTTGAGCTGTGCGCGGCGATGACAAATCCGCCGCACTTGCCGGGTGACAAGCTTGCCCTGTTTGACAGTGTGCCGGTGTTCGAGCCGGAAGGTGGACCGTGGCGGCGCGGCTATCTGAAAGCTTGCGCAGATGTGCCGGTCGATGCCTGGTTCTATGACGGCCATTTCCATAATGACCCATGCATGCCGGGCACGCTGATGGCGGAAGCGGCGGTGCAGGCGCTGGAATTCGCCGCCGCCGCGCTGGGGCTGGTGACGCGCTGTGATGGCTTCGTGTTCGAGCCGGTGCCGGGGCTGGCGTCGAAATTCATCTGCCGCGGACAGGTGATCCCGGACACGCCGCACCGGGTCGAATATGAGGTCTTCGTCGACCGGGTGATCGAAGGTGACATGCCGGAGATCCACGCGGCCTTGCTGGCGACGAGCGATGGCCGCAAGGTGTTCTATTGCCCACGCTTTGCGGTGCGCTTGCGGCGCAACTGGCCGGTCGTGCCTGCTGATACGCCAAGGCTGGAGATTGGACCGATGGCGGAATCGCGCGGCGACCGGGCAGCGCTGAATGCGTGCGGTGATGGCGCACCGTCAGAAGCGTTCGGCGCAATGTATGCGCCCTTCGACCATGCCGGGCGGGTGCCGCGCCTGCCACAGCCGCCCTATCACATGATCTCACGCGCACGGTCGGTCTCCACCCGCCCGAATGCGCCGGAGATCGGGGCGCAGGTCGAAACCGAATATGACGTGCCTGAAGAGGCCTGGTATTTCCGCGATGGCGGCAATGGTGTGATGCCGTTTGCGGTGTTGCTGGAGGTGATCCTGCAGCCCTGCGGCTGGCTGGCCAGTCATGGCGGGTTTGCCCTGCATGGCGGTGATTGTTTTCGTAATCTCGACGGTGAGGGCGTGGTCCATTGCGAAGTGCGCCCGGGTGACGGACCGGTGCATGTGCGCGCGGTGATGAGCAATTTCTCGCGCGCCGGGGCGACCACGATTGTCTTCTTCGATGTCGAGGCGACGCTCGGCGATGGTCGCCGCGTGATGACGCTGAAGACCAGTTTCGGCTTCTTCCCGGCAAAGGCACTGGAGCGGCAGGCGGGCCTGAAAGTGCTGGCCGGTGAACGCGAAATGCTTGATCTGCCGGGCGCTGAACGGGCGGTCCCGCAGCTGGAGCCAGCGGTAGCGTCGGGCATGATGGAGATGATCGACCGGGTTGACCTGTTTGAGCCTGAAGGCGGGCCGGCAGGGCTTGGCCGGGCGCGTGCGCGCCAGTCAATCGATCCCTATGCCTGGTATTTCAAGGCGCATTTCTATCAGGATCCGGTCCAGCCGGGATCGCTCGGCCTCGATGCATTGCTGCAGCTGTTGCAGCGTATGGTGAAGCTGAAGCGGCTCGGCGAGGGGATGGACGCGCCGCGCTTTGAGACACTTGCGCGCGAAGAGCCGATAAAATGGTCGTATCGCGGGCAGGTGACGCCGCGCAATCGCGAAGTCATTACCATGGTCGATATTACGGAAATTCGCGAAGTGGGCGAAGGACGGATTGTCATCGCCAGTGGTTCGCTGTGGTGTGACGGTCTGAAAATCTATGCCGCTGAGGGGCTTTCTGTGCGCGTCATGCCGTCAGAATAGCGGGAATTTGTACAACGATGCGACACAACAGCTTTGATGCTGACGATTGCGTCGTCAGGGCGAGGCGCGCGCTCGGGCTATGCCAGTGCCTTTTCCAGACCGGAGGCCAGAGCGAGAAGGCGCGCGCGCACGAGAAACAGCGCCGTTTGCGCCTGCAAGGTGCGTATCTGCGCGTTGCGATACTCATCTTCGGCGTCGAGCGCATCGACAAGCGTGCGCAGACCGGCCTGATATTCGCGGCGTGCACCTTCGCTGGCCAGCGCCGATGCTCTCTCGGCCCGCTGTGCCGCCTGCAAGGACAAGCGCCGCGCCTGAAGGTCACCCCACAAGGCAGCGGTATTCTCGCGCAAGGCCAGTTCGACCGTGCGCAGCTCGCCGATTGCCTTGTCACGTTGCGCACGCGCCTGCCGGGTTTTGGCCGATTTGAGCCCGCTGGTGTAGAGCGGCACATTCAGGGTCGCAAAGGCACCATAATCGGTAATCTCGCCATCCTCGAAGAAGAAGAACTGATCTTGCCCGGTGGTTGCGCGCGCCGACAGCGTCACTTTCGGGCCGAACTGCCCGTTGGCCGCGTCGATCCCGGCTTCGCTTGCAGCAAGCGCTGCGCGCGCCGCCTGCAACTGCGCATTTCCTGCGCGAACCGCTTCGAGCGCGGAGTCGAAATCGGCCGGCAGGGCAGGCTCAGTGGTGACAGCTGCGGCGGGTTCCGCCTCGCTGACACCTGTCAGGCGCTCCAGACGCGCGGCGGCCCCAGCACGTCCGGCGCGAACGGCCTCGCGATCTGCCTCGGCAGCGGCAACCCGGGCCTGATTGATTGCAATGTCGGTGCGTGTGCCAAAGCCCTGCTCGAACCGCGATGAGGTCTCCTCCAGCCGCAGCGTCAGCGTCTCAACACCGGCCTGGCTGACCTCAAGCGTGCGCAGTGCCAGCCAGGCCTGTGAATAGGCTTCAGCGGTTTGCAGAACAACGCGCTCGCGCGTGGCGACATATTGCAGGTCCGCCGCTTCGCGCTGATGCGTGGCCGCCATCACGCCCGCGCGGCCGGCTCCCGATGTGTAGATGTCCCAGCTTGCCTGCAGCCCGACCGTGCGCGGGATCTGCGAGGCTGTGACCTGACCGCCTGTCGGACCGGTCAGGCTGGGATAGCGCGTTTCCAGCGCGCCAACTTGCGCCTGAAGGCCAGCCGATGGCCGGTTGGCGGCCCTTGCTTCGGTGACGCCTGCATCTGTGCGCTCGATATCGGCCTGAGCAACGCTCAGCGATGGATCATGGCGCAGCGCATGCGCGACCGCTTCGCCAAGTGTCACCGGCTCGGCCAACGCCGGACCAGCCGTCCACACTGCGGCTATGAGAAGACCGGTCAGGCGCGCTGTCATTGAAACGCATTTCCCGCGCGCAGTCCAAACGCCTTGAACAGTTTTGCCGCCGGGCAAAAGCCCGTGAATGCGGCCTGCAACATGTTCAGCCCGGCAAAGGCGTTGAGCAGGAAGAACCAAGGCGTGACCCAGTATCCAAGCGCCAGACTGGCCAGCACGACACTGCCGGCAAAGGCGAAAACGGCCCGGTCGATATTCATGAGACTTGCTCCATCGTGTTCTGCGGTGCCCAAAGTGGCAGTTTCAGGGCTTCAGCTTGTGGGTTTTCAGGAGGTTGAGGGCGGCATTCTCGTAGAATGTCTCCGAACGCCCGGTGCGGACCTTGCCGAGAAAGTATTTCTCGAAACCGACCTTGGCCATATGGACCCAGCCGCCGCTGGCCGACCAGTTGACATTGCGCGGCGGGATTTGCGGCTGGGCAATGAACACCACCCCGCCATCTCCGAAATCGGCAAGGCAGATGGCATTCCAGCTGGCTTCATGGCTCGGTTCCTTGCCGTCGATCAGCTCGCGCAGGTTTTCCGCCGTGGCGGTGACCATGCTCTCGATCATGAAGCCAGTCTTGGGCACGCCGACAGGGACCGGCGTCGGGCCGGTGGGCGCGATTGCGATACACACCCCGATGCCGAATATCTCGGGATATTTCGGGTTGCGCTGGTGATCGTCGACGATGACAAAGCCTTTCGGATTGACCAGGCCTTCAATGTCGCGGACCGCCTCCACGCCGCGAAAGGCGGGCAGCATCATCGAGTATTTCTGCGGCAGTTCGTGCAGTGTCTTCGTGGTGCCATCATCATTGCATTCCTCGACATACATCGTGTCTGCGGTGACGCGCTGGACCTTCGCATTGGTGATCCATTTGATGTGGCGCTCGCGCATTTCGCTTTCGAGCAGGCCCTTGGTATCGCCCACACCATCAAGGCCGAGATGGCCGATATACGGCTCGGAGGTGACAAAGGTCATCGGCACCTTGTCGCGAATCTTGCGCTTGCGCAGCTCCGTTTCGATGATCATCGCGGTCTCATAGGCCGGACCGAAACAGGAGGCACCCTGGACCGCGCCGACGATCAGCGGGCCGGGATCCTTGCAGAAAGCCTCGAAAGCGGTCTGGGCCTTCATGGCATGGTCGATATGGCAGACCGACTGTGTGTGTCCGCCATGCGGGCCCAGTCCCTCGATCGCGTCAAAGGCAAGCTCCGGACCGGTGGCGATGACGAGATAATCATATTCGACCGCCGAGCCGTCCGCCATGCGTACGCATTTTTCCGAGGGATCGACCTTCTGCGCGCGGCCGACGATGAAATCGATCTTCCGCTTCTTCATCGGACCCGCCAGATCGACAATGATATCCTCGCGGTCACGCCAGCCGACAAGCATCCAGGGATTGGACGGCAAGAACTGGTAGAAGTCGGTTTCGTTGATTATGGTGACGTGATCAGAGCGGTGCAGGGTCTTGCGGATTTCATAGGCGGCGATCACACCACCGAGCCCGGCACCCAGAATCACGATTTTTGCCATGACGGCCTCCCAGATTTTTGTGTTTCACAAGTTAATATGAATTTGCGTAATTACGAAATTACGCAATATGTCGCATGGCCCTCGTCCGGTATCTGTGGCTAATTTTCGCAGACACGGACACGGCCCTGTCGGGCGGAACAGCAATCAGGAGTGACATCATGGCTGACGAACGCGACCTTTCACCTGCCAGTGTTCTGGCCGCACTCAGGGCGAGCGAGATCCTGCTCGTCGATGTGCGCGAGCCGGCAGAATTTGCCAATGAACGCATCCACGGGGCCCTGCTGCATCCGCTTTCTACCTTCGAGCCGCGCGCCATTCCCTTCGATGGCAAGCGCCGCGTCGTGTTCCAGTGCGGATCGGGCAAGCGCTCACGCAGCGCGCTGCAAGCGTTCATGCAGGCGACCGGAGCCGATGCGGCGCATCTCGATGGCGGCATCGGCGCATGGAAACAGGCTGGCTTGCCCTGCGCGCGGATCGATCCGGCGACAGGAAAGGTTGAGGACAATGGCCATTACTAGGCCCATTCTTGCCGCGCTTGGCGCACTGGCGGGGCTGGCGCTGGCGAGCACGGCGCAGCCGCTGACGATAGAGCATGATGTGGTCGTCGATTACCGACCGGTGGTTGCGCGTGTCGAGGCCGGTGACACCGCAATGGCGCGCTCGCGCCTGCAGGGCGTGGTCTCGCAGCTGACCATTGATGAAGGCAGCATCGTCAAGGCCGGTGAGACAGTCGCCGTGGTCCGCGATGACACGATCGAGCCGCAACTGGCCGCGCTGGCCGCGCGCATTGAGGGGCTGAAATCGCGCATTCGCCAGTCGCAATCCGATCTCGCCCGCGCAGAGGCGCTGGCTGCCGATGGGTTCTACCCCAGAGCCCGGCTGGATGAGGACCGCACTGCGCTGGACGTGCTGCAACGCAATCTTGCGGCAGCTGAGGCCGAACGCAATGCCCTTCGCGCGCGCCGCAATGAGGGCACGATCCGCGCGCCTGCCGATGCCCGTGTCACAGCGGTCAATGTGGTTGAAGGCTCGGTGGTCTCGCCCGGTGAAAGCCTTGCCAGCTT
>CAYUEM010000016.1:0-24824 GCA_964442925.1 uncultured Hyphomonadaceae bacterium | reverse complement strand
TGCGGAAGGCAGTCTCCCCGGAAACGTGACAAGCGCCGCGCTTTTGATCTACAGTGCAGAAAGCGGCAGGGGGACCAGCGCGCATGGCCAAGATCTTCATCAGCTACCGGCGCGAGGACAGCCAGTACCAGACAGACAAGCTGTATGACCTCTTGTCGCGTCATGTCAGCAACCCGCGCGAAGACATCTTCCTCGACGTGGACAATATCCCCTTTGGGCTGGATTTCGTCGAATATCTCGATGGCAAGGTCAGCGCGTGCGAGGTGCTGCTGGCCGTGATCAGCAAGGGCTGGCTGGAGGCGCGCGACCCGGCCACAGGGCAGCGCCGCATTGATGACCCGAAAGACTTTGTGCGCATCGAGATTGCCAGCGCCCTGAAGCGCGGCATTCCGGTTGTGCCCGTCCTGCTCGATGACACGCCCGTGCCGAGCGCCGATGATTTGCCCGAAGACCTCCAGCCGCTGGCGCGCCGCAATGGCATTGTCGTGACGCGGCGCAGCTTTGACGCCGATGTCGCCACACTGGTGAACGGCCTGCCCATCGCGCTGAAGCCGCCGGCACCGACACCGACACCGCCTGCCGAACCCGTTTATGCGCGCACCGAGGTGCCAGAAGGCAGCAAGCCAGCCCGGGGGCTGATTATTGGCGGGCTTGCGACGTTGGCGTTCATTGCAGGCGGTGGGACGTTTTACGCGCTCGATCCTATGGGCTGGCGCGCGCTGCCTGCGCCAGTGGTAACCGAGCGCGCGCCTGAACCGGCGCGCGACGCATCGGGCGGGCTCGCGGACGTGGCCGGTGACATCGCCCGTGACGTGCCCGAAGTCGCGCCGCTGACTGCGCAAGACCGTGCAGCCACTGAGGCTGCCGCGCGCAGCGATGCCATCCGCGACCTCCAGCGCGCATTGCAGGCGCTCGGCCTCTACACTTCCGGCATTGACGGGTCGGCGGGGCCGGGCACGCGGGCGGCGGCCTCGCGCTTTGCCAGCGAGACGGGCGCGCGCGCTCCGGAGCTTGAGACGGCCGCAGCGGACGACATTGCCGCCTTCACCGCGCGCGTTGAGGCTGAAACCATCCGCCGCGCCGAGCGTGAGAGCGCGGCCTGGGGCATCGCCCAGCGTACGGACACCATTCCAGCCTATCGGTCCTATCTGGCGGACTATCCGAGCGGGGTGAATGCCTCTGCGGCGCGCTCGCGCATTGCCGCACTGACGCCGCCGCCTGAGCCGGCAACCCGCGTCGGCCAGACCTTCCGCGACAGCCTGAGCGGCGGGGGTCGTGGCCCCGAGATGGTTGTGGTGCCTTCGGGAAGCTTCACGATGGGCTCGCTATCGAGCGAGAAGAACCGAAGCAGCGATGAAGGCCCGGAGCGGACGGTTCGGATCAATTATCAGTTTGCGGTCGGCAAGACTGAGGTAACGGTCGCGCAGTACAAGGCTTTTGCGGATGCGACGGGCCGCGCGGCAGGAGGAAACTGCTATGCAGACCTCGATGGTGATGGCTCGTGGTCGACGACTGCCGAGGCGAACTGGACCAATACGGGTTTTGCTCAGTCAGGCACGCATCCGGTTGCGTGTTTGTCCTTCGAGGACGCGCAGGCCTATGCAGAGTGGCTGGGCCGTCAGACGGGCGAGGAATATCGTCTACTGACAGAGGCGGAGTTTGAGTACGCCAACAGGTCTGGCACAACGAGTGCGTATGTCTGGGGAACCGATCAGAACGCCGGATGCAGGGATTCCAATGGTGCGGATTCATCAGCCAAGCGGACATATTCGGGCTGGACTACCTCGACCTGCAATGACGGGCATGTTCACACAGCGCCTGTCGGTTCTTTCCGCAGTAATGCGTTTGGCCTTTACGACATGACTGGCAATGTCTGGGAATGGACGCAGGATTGTTATGCAGACAGCTATTCTGGCGCGCCGACGGATGGCTCTGCACGCATAGGAGGCGACTGCTCGCGTCGGGTTCTCCGCGGCGGTTCCTGGGACAGCAATCCGATCAGGCTCCGCTCGGCCAACCGCAGCAGGAACTATCCCACGAACCGAAAAGACAATGCAGGGTTTCGTGCGGCCAGGACGTTGTAACCTCGTTCCCCCCTTATAGCGGGCCCCGCCCGCGTCCAGCACCCGCGAAGCCGGTTCGGTTTTTTGGGGCGCGTAGGGCGGGCCCTGGCCCGCCAGCCGGGCGGTTTCTGCGGACAATTTGGCGGGCCGAGGCCCGCCCTACGGTTGGTGAATTTGGCGGGGCAGGCCCGCCCCGCAGCGTCGATGCGTGGTCACAGGTCCCAGTCGCGTGCCAGGATGTCGGCCAGTTTCTCGGTGCGCTGGCGCACGATTTCCGGCGTCCAGCCATCAAGTTGCTCAAGATCGCGCGTCAGGGCAAACTGCGCCCCGCCAGCACCATTGAAATAGACCTTCTTCTTTTCGCGGTAATCGAGCCGGTCGGCAAGCTGGTTGTCCTCATGCGGCAGCAGGATGAAATTGCCGAGCGTGTCGCAAAGCTCGCGGCGCTTGTGCGCATCGGGCCAGACCTTGTGCCAGAAACTTTCCGGGTCGGGATTGCGCGGCAGGACATGTTCCACCGTCGCATCGGCTTCGGGCGGCAGGGTTTCGCCGTCCTTCAGTGCAGCATTCATGCGCAGGGCAATCGCGCGGCGCTGGCCGAAGGTTCCGAACCGGCCGAGCAGGCGTTCGCGCACGCGCCGTGCCTCATCGCGTGTCAGTTCCAGAGGCGAGCCGGGCCCGAGCAGTGTATCGGGCGACTCCAGAGCGTCGATCACCTTGCGATAGCGTTTGTCTCGCTGGTCCTTTTTCGGAACGATCAGCTGCATCGTGAACGACAAACGCTCCAGATACCTGAAGAAGGGTGCCGCCAGATCGGTGCGGTCAGACTGCTCGACAATGAACTTCAGGGCAGGGGCGCGCCAGCTCTGATGGTCGAGCGCACGCATCCGGTTGAGGTAATCTCGCACCTGCGCCGATTGCGGCCCAAGCTCGGCACGGCCCATGGTGATCTGCCGATAGGCATCGACATAGCGTGGCAGTTCGACATCGAGAAAATGGCGCGGCGGGATTTTCTGCAGCACAACCTTGCGAAAACCGGTGATCAGGTCGCCCTTGCCGGAACGGTCGAGCAGCGTGCGGATATGGCGAAGCAGGTCATCGAATGGCTGTCCGCCGATCAGTGCCTCATGCTCGGCCCAGCGCGTCGCATAACGGTCGGCCTCGCGGACATCGAACCGGGCGCGCTCGAACAGCTCGGTTTTGACGATGTCATGCGCATTGGGCTCCTTGCCGCGTGTGTTGAGCACCCGGAACACGCGGTAGCCCATGTCCCGGTCCTCCACGCGGACATGATCAACCGCGATCCGGTCGAGCACACCGTCCGCGATCGCCCGGCGCTCTTCAACGGTCATCGGCTGCAGCTCGCCGAGAAATTCCGCCGCGACCTGGGTCAGACGGCGCTGGCTGGAGCTGTCGAACGGGCCTTCCTCGATCCTGCTGGCCTGATTGCGGGTCTGGATCGTGGCCCGGAAAAACGCCGAATCGAGATGGTTCAGCGTCAGCCGCCAGCCGCCCGGCTCGCCGCGCTCGGGATCGGACGGGAAGGCGATACGTTCATGCAGGGCCTGGGCGCGGGCCGGATCGGGCTCAAGATCGCGCAGCACGCAGATCAGGATCGAAAGGGTCGTCAGGCGCTGCTGGCCGTCGACGATTTCCAGTGCGTCGGTCTCGCCATTGGCCACGGTCACAATCGCGCCGATAAAATGTATGCTTTCGGACTCGACCAGATCGATCACATCGCCAAGCAGGGCTATGGCCTCACGTTCGCCCCAGGAATAACTGCGCTGATAGGCCGGCATGCAAAGCCGCATTTGCGGACCGAAGAGAGTGGCCAGTGTGACTGTCCGGGAGCTGATACCAAGTTCCATTTCGCGTCCTCCAACGAAACACGACTAGCCCTTGCCTGCCCTCGCCTCAATGATGTTACAGCTGTGAAAGGTTCAATTGCTTCAGAACTGTGACAGGAGGAACACGCCGTTATGAGATGGGTGACATGGTCGGCCGGGGGTGCGCCGCGGCCCGGATTGCTTGAAGGCGACAGTGTCGTTGACCTCGGACAGCGACCGCTGGAGGACTGGATTGGCGATGCGCGCCCACCGGAAACGATCGGTCGCGCGCGGGTGCCGCTGACGGATATCCGGCTGCATTCGCCGATCCTCAAACCGGGCAAGATCCTCGGTATCGGCCTCAATTATGCCGCGCACGCTGCGGAAAGCGTCAGTCTGATGAAAACTGCAGGTGACGGGGTGCAGAAATGGTTCAACAAGCAATCGACCGCTGCCAATGGCCCTTATGACCCGGTCGAGCGGCCTGCCGTGTCCGAACAACTTGATTATGAAGCCGAACTGGTGGTCGTGATTGGCCGGCACGGGCGTCATGTGCCGGCTGAACGGGCGCTTGAGATTGTTGCTGGGCTTTGCTGTGGCTGTGATTATTCGGTGCGCGACTGGCAGCGCGCCAGCCCGACGATGATCATGGGCAAGGGTTTCGACACCCACGCGCCGTTTGGCCCGGCCATTGTCAGCCTTGATGAACTGCCCGCGCCCGAGGCTCTGACCATTCGCGGCTATGTCAATGATGAACTGCGACAGGAAGCGCGCGCGGGCGAGATGATCGATTCCATCGCCGAGCAGATTGCGCATCTCACACGCGCCTTTACGCTGGAGCCGGGCGATGTGATCTTTACCGGAACGCCTGCCGGGGTGGGTGCAGGATTCCAGCCGCCCCGCTGGCTGGTGCCGGGCGACCGGGTGCGGGTCGAGATTGAAGGACTGGGGCATATCGAAAACGAGATTGTCGCGGGTGACAGTCTCGTGCGGATCGGAGCTGAAGCTTGAAATGGCGGCTTGTCGTTGCGTGTCTGCTGGCCTGGCCCGGAGGATGTGCGGAGCGCGGCGATGACGCGGGCACCTCCAGCCTCGCACCGGCGCAGGTTCGCCCGGATGATTTTGCCATCCGTGGGTGTGCGCGCACGGGCGATGCGCCGTGTGCGATTGTCCAGGCTGGCGGCAAGACACTGCTGTTCGGCGCGCCTGAAGGGGCGTATGCCGCACTGACCTCGGTCGGCGTCGCGGTTCCAGACGGCGTGTTCCTAATGCGGCTCGACGGGGCCTCGATAGAAGGCCTGATCGCGGTTCGCAACCGGTCCTGGCAGGCCGGCCGCGAAGCGCCGCTGGCGCTGGCCGGCCCGCAGGGAACCGCAGACCTGGTCGCCGGGGTTGAGCGTGGGCTGACCCGATCTGATGCCATCGCCTATCTGGAACATCGTCCGGCGGGCGGATATGACACAGCGCCCTTGCGTGCCATCGAGGTCTCACCCGCGGTGCCGGCGCGCGTTTTCGACACCGGAGACCTGAGGGTGGAGGCGGTGCCTTCAGGGCCGGAACGGCTGACCTATATCGTCTGGTATCGCCAGACAGAGTTGCAAATCGCGCCGTGCGGGACAGGCGCTCCGGCCATGTCCGCTCGCAAACTGACCTGTCAGGGCGAGGGCAGTGATCTCGTCTGGCCACTGAATGAATTTCCGGTTTTCCTGAACCGATGATAAGTCCGTGACAGACTGCAGCGAATCTTGGATATGTCGGCCAAGCCCGTGTATTCCTCGTAATTCGTTAACTTCCGGGGTCTTAGTGTTAAGAGACTTGCGGGAATTTGCCGGGAAGGCTGGGTATGAAGTTCGTCCTTTTCATTTTTTACCTGCTGCTGGGCGGGGCTGCCGGCTGGGCGCTGTATGCCTATGTCGGGCAGGACTGGCGCGTGGCGACGGGTGCCGGATCGGCGCTCGCGCTCCTGCTGGGTCAGGTCCACCTGTTCCTGAGGTCTGACAACTCCACACAGATGGCTGACCGGATGGATGATCTGGCGCGTGCGCAGACACAAACCGAACGGCGCGCTGATGTTCTGGAAGCGCGCACCGATGCCGTCGAAACCACGCTGAAACATGAGCTGACCGAGCGCCGGGATGCGCTTGTCAGCGAGATGAAACAGCTGGAAGGCCTGATTGACCGTCTGTCGCGCAATTTCGAAAGCCGTCTCAGCGAGGAGGCTGCGAGGCCGGCGCTGCGCGATGACCATGCGCTGCGTGATGTCAAATCGGCGCTGGAGGCGGGCCGGCTCGACCTGCACCTGCAGCCGGTCGTGTCATTGCCGCAGCGCAGGGTCGCCTTTTACGAGGGACTGACGCGGCTGCGCCGTGCTGATGGCTCGCTGATCCTGCCCGGAGAGTTTCTTGATGCCGCCCGGCGCGGCCTGCTGATGGGCATGATCGACACGCTGACCCTGTTTCGCTGTATCCAGATCGTGCGCCGGCTGGCCGCGCGTGAACGTCAGGTCGGCGTATTTTGCAACCTGTCGGCTGAATCGCTGGAAGATGGTGAACTGTTCCCGCGCATTCATGAATTCGTAAGCGAGCATACAGATCTTTCTGGCGCGGTGATCTTCGAGATGCGCGCTGACCGTTTCGAATCGCGTTCGCGTCAGATGCGCGAGAATATGGACAAGCTTTCCGCGCTCGGATTTCGTTTTTCGCTCGACCATGTGCCTGGCCTGGCGCTTGATCTGCCGCGCCTTCAGGATGCCGGCATCCGTTTCGTCAAGATCCGCGCTGTTGATCTGATCGACCAGCTGCGCAATGGGGATGGGCCGCGCCCGGAAAGTGCGGTTCTGGCGCGGGTCACGGCCGAGGATGTCTCGGCGGTGTTTTTGCGATATGGTGTGACCCTGATCGCCGACAAGCTCGAAGACGAGGCCAGCGTGATCGAACTGCTCGATTATGACATCCCGTTCGGGCAGGGGAATGTCTTTGGTGCGCCGCGTCCAATCAAGGCGTCGCTGATGGAAGAAACGGCCCCGACCCGCGACTTCCGCCGCCGGATTGGCGCGTTCGGCTGAGATCAGCCCCAAAGCTGACGCGATGGCATCAGCGCCTGTCCGTTTTCGAATGCCAGGCCGCCGGGCTCATCCTCGACGAGCCAGAGCGGACCATCCAGATCGGCATAGTCGGCGCGCTGGGCCAGCCAGAATGCCGGTGCCAGTGACAGCGAGCCTGCCACCATGCAGCCGACCATTGTCAGCAGACCGGCTGCGCGGGCCGCATCCAGCATGTCGCGTGCACCCGTCAGCCCGCCCGCCTTGTCCAGCTTGATGTTTACCGCATCGTAGCGCTGCGCCAGCGCGGCAATATCGTCTGCGGTGTGCGCGCTCTCATCCGCGCAGATCGCCACAGCCAGTGCGCCACGCCGAAGCGCGTCGTCCTTGCCGACAGCAAGCGGCTGTTCGATCATCACCACGCCAAGCTCGCTCGCCCGCCGCGCCAGTTCCGGCAGGTCCGTCGGGGCGATGGCCTCGTTACCGTCGAGGATCAGCCGCGCACCGGGTCGTGCCGCGTGCACCGCCTCGACTCGCAGCAGGTCATCGCGACCGCCCAGTTTCAGCTTCAGCAACTGGCCGGAACACTCATGCGCGGCCTGCGCCATGGCGTGCGGTGTATCCAGCGACAGGGTCAGCGCGCTTGGCACGCGCGCCAGCGGCGAGACGCCAAGCCGGCTGAAAACGGGCCGTCCGGATGTCTTCGCCTCCAGATCCCACAAGGCGCAGTCTACCGCGCAGCGCGCGGCCCCCGGCGGCAAAATTCCTTGCAGGTCGTGCCGGTCCGGCCCGGCTTCAATCTGCGTACGCACCGCTTCAATCTGCGCGATGACGCCGGCAACACTCTCGCCATATCGCGCATAAGGCACGCTTTCGCCGCGACCGCTGCGCCCGTCGCGACAAAGTCGCACCCGTACGGTTTCGGCATGCAGCTTGCTGCCTCTTGAGATCGAAAAGGCTGCTTTCAGTTTCGCCGAATGGGAGGCAACTTGCATTTCCAGACGGGGCATGTGGGATATCCTTAAGCGCGCAGCGCAAATTTTTCAGACTTCTCGCGGGCGTTATTAAACATGTTTTGCTCAAACAGGTCTTCGCGTGCACCGGTAGATTGATGACAGACACTTCGCCGCAATTCCAGCTTATCACCGATGCATCCGGGGATGCACGGCTTGTTGTTGTCGGCGACTGGACGGTGATGACGATTGCCCGGCTTGACGCGGGCCTGCGCGCTCTGGCGGCTTCCGGTGAGGGTGCGGCGCTTGATGTCACGGGGCTTGAGCGGATCGACACTGCCGGCGCTTTCCTGATTGACCGCACGCTTGGGGCCGATGGGCCGGCAGAGATCCTTGGCGACCATCCCAGCGCGCGCGAACTGATCATGCAGGTTCATGCCGCGCGCGAGCCATGCGAGCCGGACGAAAAACCCGCAGGTTCAGTGTTTCACCTGTTCGAGCGCGCCGGGCGCGGTTCTCTCGTTCTGTGGCGTGAAAGCAATGCAACCCTTTCGTTTCTTGGCGAGGCGGTCTGGACGACCACGCGTCTCCTGCTGCAACCGATGCGCCTGCGCTGGACGCCGACAGTCGCCGTGATGGAGGAAGCCGGTCTCGACGCACTGCCGATTGTCGCCTTTCTGTCCTTCTTTGTCGGCATGGTTGTGGCCTTCATCGGAGCCACGACACTGTCCGATTTTGGTGCAACAATATTTGTCGTCGAACTGGTCGGCATCTCGATGATGCGCGAATTTGGGGTGATCCTGACCGCGATTATCCTCGCCGGGCGGACCAATTCCAGCTTTACCGCCCAGATCGGGGCGATGCAGATGCGCCAGGAAATCGACGCGATGACCGTGCTTGGCCTGTCGCCGATGGAAGTGATCGTGACGCCGCGCATCCTGGCGATGATGGTGATGACGCCGTTTTTGGCCTTTGTGGCGACGCTCTCGGGCATTGCCGGCGGCGTTTTGGTGGGCTGGGCGGCACTGGAAATCAGCCCGACCGTCTTTGCAGCGCGCCTGCAGGACTATGTCACGATTAGCAATTTCTGGGTCGGTCTGTCCAAGGCACCGCTGTTCGGTCTGGTGGTGGCGCTGATTGGCTGCCGGCAGGGCTTGCTGGTCGGCGGATCGGTGCAGTCTCTCGGCCATCACACAACAACTTCCGTCGTGCAGGCGATCTTCTCGATCATTGTGATCGACGCCCTTTTCGCCATTTTCTATATGGAGCTTGGCGTATGAGTGGCGCGGAGCGCGAAATCGCGGTGAAGGTTCGCGGTCTGCGCACGCAGTTCGGCAGTGATGTCGTGCATGACAATCTCGACCTCGACCTCTATCGCGGCGAGGTGCTTGGCGTGATTGGCGGCTCTGGAACGGGAAAATCGGTGCTTTTGCGGGCGATTGTCGGGCTCAAGACACCGTCAGCCGGACGCGTTGAGGTGTTTGGTGAGAATATTCTCTCGCTTTCGGACAAGGCGCGCGCGCGGCTGGAGCGCCGCTGGGGCCTGATGTTCCAGGATGGTGCGCTGTTTTCCAATCTCACCGTGCGCGAGAATGTGATGGTGCCGATGATCGAGCACACTGACCTGCCGGTCGTCCTGCGTCGTGAACTCGCCGACATGAAAATCCGGCTGGCCGGGCTGGAAACAGGTGCAGCGACGAAATATCCGTCGGACCTGTCGGGCGGCATGCGCAAGCGCGCTGCACTGGCCCGGGCAATCGCGCTCGACCCGGACCTTCTGTTCCTCGACGAGCCGACTGCCGGGCTTGATCCGATCACCGCCGGCAATTTCGACCAGCTGCTGCGCGATCTGCAGCAAAGTCTGGGGCTGACGGTTTTTCTCGTCACCCATGACCTCGATACGCTGGCGGCGACCTGTGATCGGATCGCCGTGCTTTCGGACAAGCATGTCATCGCTGTGGGAACGATTTCCGAGCTTCGTGCAATCGATCATCCCTGGATCGAGAGTTATTTCAACGGTCCGCGCGGGCGCGCGGCCACTGCTGCCTGAAGGAGCGCCCTCATGGAACCGCGCGCAAATTATACACTGATCGGAGCTTTCGTGATCCTTGCCGGGATCGCGCTGGCCGGTTTCATCCTGTGGATCGGCCAGAACCAGTTTCGCGAGAGCTACGATGAATATGATGTTGTTTTCGAAGGGCCGGTCACGCTCGATGAAGGCGCATCGGTGCGTTATATCGGCATCAAGGTCGGCGAAGTGCGCTGGGTGCGGATCGACCGGGCCGATCCGTCGCGTGTTCGCGCGCGGATCCGCATCGACAGCGAGACACCGGTCAAGACCGACTCGACTGCGACGATCGATTTTGCCGGCATTACCGGTGTTACCTTTATCCAGATCAATGCCGGCTCGCAGACGGCCACGGAGCTGCGGCGCGAGCCCGGACAGCCGGTGCCGGTGATCTTCGCTGCGCGCACCCAGCTTTCGGAACTGATCACATCGGGAAGCCGTATCCTCGGCGAGACAGGCGAAACCGTCAAACAGGTCAATGCAATGCTCAGCGATCAGAATATCGGGCGTCTGTCAGAGATACTCGCCAATCTCGAAATCGTCAGTTCCCGTCTGGCGGAACAGGACGGGCTGCTGGATCGTGCCGGTGCGGCCATTCTGGCCGCGGAAGGGGCCGGCAGGAGCTTCCAGACCGCTTCGGATTCGATTGCCCAGTTCAGTCGCTCGGCGACGGATGAACTGACAGACCTCAGCGGCAATATTGACGCCCTGACGCGCGATATTCAGACCACGCTCGCACGTGTGGACGGCGCCGTGTCGCAGGGGGAGCGGGCCGCCGGGGGCGCTGCCGACCTCCTCGAAGGCCCGGCGGTTCTGGCGCTGGAAGACATGCGCCTTGCCGCGCAGGATCTGCGACGCCTGACGGTCCGGTTCGATCGCATCGCCCGCGAACTGGAAGCCAACCCGCAAAGCGTCGTGCTGGGCGATTCGTTGCCATATGAGGAGGACCGCTGATGCGCGCGTTTCGACACACAAGCCTAATTGCTGCGGCGTTGGTGCTGGCAGGCTGCGTTTCGGTTTTGCCGACACAGGAGGCACCGGCCGCGCTCTACCGGATTGGCACGCCTCAACCCGTCACCGGTCTGACGGCCGATGTCATCATTCGCGAGCCGGAGGCTGCGCGCCTGTTTGGTGGCGCAAGAATGCTGGCCGAAGACGCCGATGGCGGCCTGCGCGTGATGCGTCAGGCCGAGTGGGTGGGCAGATATACAAGACTCGCGCAGATCGCCCTGATCGAATCGCTGTCTGCAAGCGGTGAAGGACTGGCACTTGACGCTTCGAGCGGAGCGAGCGGCGCATATGAACTCGCCTGGAGCGTGGATGATATTTCCGTCTCCGGCGGGCAGGCGCGCTGCGTCTTTGCACTGACCGTTATGCGTGGGCGCGACCGTGTGCCGCTGGCAACGCGGCGGGTCAGCGGGGCGGCGCTTGCCACCCGCGCAGATGCGGCGGCGCGTGCGAAAGCACTGGCGGAAGCTTCGCGCGGCTGTGTGGGAGAGGCCGGCGCATTTGTGGTCGAGACGATCCGTAAAGCCGAGGCCGCATCGGACTGAACGTGCGGGCGCAGAACCCGCAAGGGCAATCGCCGGTCAGCGTTCTTTCGGATCGAGCGCGTCACGCAGGCCGTCGCCCAGGAAGTTCAGCGCCAGCAGCGTGACCGCCATGGTCAGCGCCGGGATGATCAGCATCCATGGTCGGTCGCGCAGCTCATTGGCGCCATCAGAGATCAGCACACCAAGCGAGGTCAGCGGCTCATTCACGCCGAGCCCGAGAAAGGACAGGAAACTCTCAGCAAGGATCACCACCGGAATGGTCAGCGTGACATAAACCGCGACCGGGCCGATCACATTGGGCAGGATATGCCGCCGGATCATCGCCGCGCGTGAGACCCCTGCGGCCCGGGCCGCTTCAATGAATTCACGCGATTTGATGCTCAGCGTCTGACCGCGCACGATCCGCGCCATGGTCAGCCATTCGATCGCGCCGATTGCCGCAAAGATCAGGAAGATATTTTGCCCGAATACCGTGATCAGCAGGATCACGAAGAAGATGAATGGCAGCGCATAAAGCACATCGACGATCCGCATCATGACATTGTCCACCCGCCCGCCGAGAAAGCCTGCGGTGGCGCCCCAGGTCACGCCGATCACCAGCGAGACAAAGGTCGCGATCACACCGACAAGCAGCGAAATGCGCAGCGCGATCATCAGCCGGGCCAGATAGTCGCGTCCGAGATAATCGGTCCCGAGAATGTGCCCGTTTTCCAGAGTCGGGGCGAGCTTGATCTGGTCGGACTGGGCCAGTGAGCCATGCATCCAGAGCATCGGGCCGAAGGCTGCAATCAGGATCAGCAGGCCCAGCACCCACATCGAGACCACTGCAGCGCGGTTGCGCAACAGCCGGGCGCGTGCATCATCCCAGAGCGAGCGGCCCTGCAGGACAGCTTCAGTAACGGCTGTCTCGACACCGTCGAGGTCTGCGCGGGGCGCGGTCATTCGTATTTCACCTTCGGATCAAGCACAGCGTAGAGAATATCAGCGATCAGGTTGAAGGCGATGATCAAGCTTGCATAAACGATGATCGCACCGAGAACCAGCGTATAGTCGCGGTCAATCGCTCCATTGACGAAATAGGTTCCCATTCCCGGCAGGGTGAAAACCTTCTCGACGACGACCGAGCCGGTAAGGACGCGGGCGGTCGCCGGGCCGATATAGGAGACCAGCGGCAGGATGGCTGCCGGCAATGCGTGCCGGGCGATCACGTCGCGCTCCGACAGCCCCTTCGAGCGGGCGGTGCGGATATGCGGCATTCGCATCGTCTCGATCATCGAGGCGCGCATCAGCCGCGAGATGATTGCGATTTGCGGCAAAGCGAGCGTGATCACCGGCAAAGTCGCGTTTTTCCAGTTCAGCGCCGGCGGAAAACCGAGCCCCCCGGCAGAAAACCAGCCGGTTCCAAGCGCAAACAGCAGCAACAGGATCGGCCCGGTGACGAAGGTCGGGATCGATATCCCGGCCATGGCGACCCCCATCACCGAATAGTCGCCGAGCGAGTTTTGTTTCAGGCCGGCGAAGATTCCCAGCGCCCCGCCGACAAGAATCGCCAGTGCGATGGACAAGGCACCAATGGTCAGGCTGATCGGCAAGCCGTCTGCGATGATTTCGGAAACCTGCTTGTCCTTGGTCTTGAAGCTTGGCCCGAAATCGCCCTGAACCACATCGCCAAGATATTTGAGATATTGCACGTGCAGCGGGTCATCGAGTCCGTATTTCGCAGCGATAGCCTGCTCCGTGGCAGGAGGCAGCTTGCGGTCCACCGAGAACGGCCCGCCGGGCGCTGCGCGCATCATGAAGAAGGCGACCGTGATGATCACAAGCATTGTCGGAATGGCGATCAGCAGGCGCCGCAGGACGTAGCCGAGCGGAATGCGCGCAATCAGTCGTTTCAGCATGTCAGTGGCATCTTCACCGCAATTTCATTCCAGCCTGAACACCTGCAAGCTTGGCAGGTCCGTTCGTGATCGCTAACTGTTCGGAAGGATGCCGGCGCTTGTCAATCGCCGGACACAGACTTTGCGGGGAGCCGTGTATGGTTGAAATCAGGCAGGTGACAGACAGTTTTGCGGTTGCACCGCAGATCACGCCGGAGGATGTCGACCAGATTGCGGCAGCGGGATTCAGGACGCTGATCGCGAATCGGCCCGATGGCGAAGGCGGCGTTGAACAACCGCGCATGGGACCGATACGGGCCCGAGCTGAGGAACTCGGCATGGTTTTTGTTGCACTGCCTTTCTCCGGTGCGCCGACCCCGGAGGTCATCGAGCGGACCGGTTCCATCCTGGCTGAAGCGCCCGCTCCGATGCTCGCCTATTGCCGGACCGGAACGCGGTCCATAACCGCGTGGGCGCTGGTTCATGCCGGGCAGGGCATGTCAGATGAAATCATAAATGCGGCCGCCGGTGCGGGCTATGATCTGTCATCGCTTCAGGGGCTGTTGTAGATTTCTCGTGAGTATTTGCTCACGGCGACAAAATTTGGTCATAGTTGCGCGCTTGAAGAGAAAGTCAGCCCATGTCATTGGGCACCCCATGAACCCCGGTCATGCTTTGGCAGGCCTCGGAGTGACGAAAATGTCGAACCGCTTCTGGCTTGCCGATTTCGAATATCATGACGGCAAGATTCTGGTCAAAAAAACAGGCCACAAAGTGCCGGCCAATCTGGCGCTGGCGCATGATGTGTTTACCTGGCTGTCCTTCTATGTGCTCGCCCAGTCCTGGCGCACATGGCGGTTTGTTGCCGGTCACAAGCGCCCGACAATTGCCTTTTATCCGGATAAACCGCGGCCCTGGTATTTCGTCTGGCCGGTGATGCACGTCGCCGGCGCGCGGCTGATCGATGACAGCTCGCAGGCCGATATCGTTTTCAATTTCGACGATACGACGACAACCGCGAACACGCTTCCACCGATGCGCAGAGGCGCGCGCCAGATCAATTTCGGTTGTAATGATGTTTCGAAATCATTTGTGGCAGCGGCCTTTGCGCGTGTTGCCGGCTATGATCTTAGCGTTGATCCGCGCACACATTCCGGCCCGATGGTCGAGAAATCGGAAATGAATGCCGCCCATGACGGACGTATCATTGAAGGCCCGATGGAGCCGCTGGCGGGCAAGACCTATCAGCGCGTTGTCGACAATGAGATTGATGGCGGACGGGTGGAAGACCTGCGCTGCTGCATTGTCGGCGGGGAGCCGACGATCTGTTTTCGCAAGCGCCGGCCGCTTGAGCGACGCTTCCTGAACGAGAACGCCGAAGTTCTGCTCGATCAGCTTCCCAATTGTCTGTCACGCGATGAAATTGACGTGATCAGCCGGTTTGCTGCTGAAATCGGTCTGGACTGGGGGGGGATCGACGTATTACGCGACCGTGCAGATGATCGTATCTATATTGTGGATGCAAACAAGACCGATATGGGGCCACCCGTTGCCCTTCGGCTTGGTGACAAGTTGAAGGCGACACGGCGGATGGCGCATGCCTTTGCAGCCAGGATGGTGCCGCGGCGGCGCTGAGACTGGAATTGCCGGCCATGCCGGAAGACGTATTTGAACTTTATGGCCCAATCGGGCCCGGACAGGACCGAAAGTCATGCCCATTCCCTTTGTCCGCGAGATTGACGTCGCCTATGGGCGCGTGGACCAGGTTTCCCCGCTGGTGCGCCGGGTGATTGCAAACAATCCGGGTGCTTTCACCTATACCGGAACCGGCGTTTATATCATCGGAAGCGGCAGCGTGGCGGTTATTGATCCCGGCCCGGAGATCGCTGAGCATTTCGAAGCGCTCAAACGTGCGCTTGACGGTGAGACCATCAGCCATGTCCTGGTGACCCATTCGCACATGGACCATTCGCCGCTGGCCCATCCACTGGCCGAATGGGCCGGCTGCAAGGTGCATGCGAAGGGCCCGGCCATTCCGACCGAATCGGAGGTGCGCATGGAGGCGGGCGATGATCTCTCATTTCGCCCGAATGTTACAATCGGCGATGGCTGGACCTGCCAGGGGCCGGGCTGGACGCTTGAGGCGATAGAGACGCCCGGTCATACATCCAACCATCTGTGTTACGCACTGCACGAGGAAAACGCATTGTTTTCCGGCGACCATGTCATGGGCTGGTCGACAACGGTCATTTCCCCACCCGATGGCAATATGGGCGATTATCTCGCCAGTCTTGAAAAGGTGCGTGAACGCGGTTTTTCGGTAATCTGGCCGACGCATGGACCGCCAGTGACCGACGATCCCAGCGGGTTCATCCAGTCCTATATCGACCATCGTCGCGCGCGCGAGGCGGCCATCGTCGCGCGGCTTGAAGCCGGCGACGAGACGATCCCCGACATGGTGCGCACGATTTATGCTGATATCGACAAGAAGCTGCATCCGGCCGCCTGTCATTCGGTGCTCGGCCATATGATCCAGCTCGTCAGCGACGGGCGGGTGACGAGCGCCGATGCCACGCCCGGCGTGCAAAGCCAATACCGGCTGCAGCGCTGAGCCGTCAGGCCGGCGCGTTGATTGCCAGATTACAGGCGGGACAGGAAGCGCCGCTATTGTGTGATCCGCAACCCGGCCAGCTGGCTGGCAATCACCTGGTAGGCGTCTTTGAGCTGCTCACCATTGGCCGCATTGAAATAGTGGTCCGATGAGCTGGCGCAGGCGGCCAGCGCGGCCTGGCCGCTGAGGGGGGCCTGAAAGGCGACCGAATAGACGATGACGCCCTTGGCTTTCATCGCGTCGCAATAATCATCGGCCTGCTCATAGGATGTGCCTTGGGCGGTCTCATATTCGGTATTGAAGGCGCCATCGGTCATCAGGATCACGGCCTTGATGCTTTTTGGTTCGGTGTAGGGCAGGGGCGCGCTGGCCGCCGGCCAGATATCGTCCCAGTCCGGCGCAATGATATACCATGACCAGGCCACGCCGAGATGTCCCGCTGTCCAGCCGCCAGCGCTGAGCCCGTCAATCGCCGATTTGAGCGCGCTCCTGTTGGTGGTCAGCGGTGCGACCTGCGCGCTCGGACAGGCCCAGCCGGCATTGCCGATCCACTTGCTTGCGCCCGGTTCATCATCCTTGAATGCCGCCCAGCCGGTGCGTTCCGAAGCGCAGGTCGGGTCACCGGCGCTCCAGTCGGGGCCCATGACCGCGCTGGCATAGCTGCCGGCATTGACCGAAGTGGAATAGGCATTGAAGCCGATCCGCACCCTGTCGCCAGTGGCATCGGTCATCAAAATGTCGATCGCGTCCTTGGCTGCGGTGCGCAGATCACTGATCTTGCTGCCCGACATCGAACCTGAAACATCCAGCATCAGGGCAAGATCGAGCTTTGTCAGCGACACCTGACTGGCCGACGCCGCCGAGACCGCGAGCGAATTGTGCCCCATCAATGCCCCAAAAGTCGTCGGCAGATTGCAATTGGCGCTGACCGCGACCGTGTCATTGCCCCGGTCGATCAGCACGCCGGGCGGATCGCAGCTGACATCACTCTGCGTATTGGCGATTGCTGCGTTGAAATAAAGCACGGCCTGCAACTCGACATCGGCATCGCTTGATGTCGCCAGCTCCAGTGTCCTGGCACCAGCAAGGCTGGCTACATCAATCGCCTGTTGCAGCGTGACTTTTGCATCCGAGGCGCGCTGAAAGTCGAGTGCGACACCGATCAGGGCGGCGATCGGCAAAAGGGCGAGTGCAAACATCATCGCGGTCGTGCCGCGAGTGTTGCGGGCAAAACTTTCGCCCCAAAGACGAAATTCGTGTATCTGCTTCATTTCGGATCAACCTTTTCGCTTTCTGGGAAAAAGGTTGCGAGCAGCATGCCAATTGCGCGAAACCGACAAGGCTTTGTTCACCAGACGAGCGATTTGTTGCCTGTGCCGCTTTGCTTTCGCTGCGTCAGGTGTTGCATGTCGCGGCTGGAAAATGTTGGAGGCCGGGTTATGGATGTTGCAGACGCCGTGGCGCGCCGGATTTCGGTGCGTGCTTTTGACAAGACCCCGATTGCCGAGGGCGATGTGCGTGACTGGCTGACGCTGGCGCAGCGCGCACCCTCTGGCGGCAACGTTCAGCCCTGGCGCGTGATCGCTGTTTCCGGCGAAGAAAAGGACGCCGTGATCGCGCTGGCACAGGCGCGTCTGGCGGAAAATCCGAAGGGTGAGCCGACCGACCGGCCGATTTATCCTGAAGCGCTTTGGGGCGTTTACAATGATCGCCGCAAGCGGGTCGGTGAAATGATGTATGAAGCCCTCGACATAACGCGTGAGGACCGGGCGAAACGGCTGGCCTGGTTTTCCAACAATTTCCGTTTTTTCGGCGCGCCGGCAGCGCTTTTCTTCTTGATTGACGAGCGGATGGGCCACGGCCAGTGGGCGCATATGGGCATGTATATGCAGACCCTGGCTCTGCTCGCGGTCGAGCGCGGATGGGGCACATGCATGCAGGAATGCTGGGGCATCTTGCGCCCGTCCCTGAAGGCCCATTTCGCGCTGCCGGAAACCGAAATGGTCTATTGCGGCATGGCCGTTGGCGTTCCCGATGCCGACCACCCGGTCAATTCACTATATGCTGAACGCGCGCCGCTGGGCGAGATTGCCGAGATCAGAGGTTTCTGACGCCCTTTTCCTGCCACACAAGCAAAGTATCCATTTGAAGATGGATGTGAACCGACGCTGCGCTCTTGCCGGCCTGATCGCCTTGCCGCTGGTGAATTTTCACGCAGCGGCGCGAGAAGTCCCCTGGCCGGAGCGGCTGATTGCAGCCGCCCGCGCGCAGATTGGCGTAACGACACTTTATGATGGCAGTTATGTCCGGCTTGGTTATCCGGGCGGCGATCTGGCGCGAGAGACGGGCGTTTGCACCGATGTCGTGGTGCGCGCCTATCGCGATGCGTTCGGCTTCGACCTGCAGGAAGCGGTGCATGACGATATGAGGGCTGTTTTCGAAGCCTATCCGGCCAATTGGGGGCTTTCACGTCCCGACCGCAATATCGACCATCGCCGGGTTCCAAATCTGGAAACCTTCCTGCGCCGCGCGGGCAGCGAAAAGCGCGCCGGGGACTGGCAGCCGGGTGATCTGTTGAGTTGCCGGTTGCCCGGCAACCTGCCGCATATTGCCATCGTCTCGGACAAACGCGACTTTGACCGGCAATGGAAAGTGATCCACAATATTGGACGTGGGACTGAGGAATCGTCGCTGATCGGGATCTATGACTCACAGCGCAGGTTCAGACATGAGCCGCCAAACGGCTGACAGCAGGCGCATTGCCGGAAAGTCGATCTACTTGATCTTGCCTTCCTTGAACTCGACGTGCTTGCGCACAACCGGGTCATATTTCTTCATCACCAATTTCTCAGTGATGTTCTTCGGGTTCTTCTTGGTGACATAGAAATAGCCTGTTCCCGCAGTCGAGTTCAGACGAATCTTGATGTTTGCTGGCTTTGCCATGGCGTTCGGGCTCGCTGGTCGGAAACTGTCGAAAACCCGGTTCATGACTGCCGGTGCCCGGTCTGTCAAGTCGCAATGCGCGATCAGGTGAACATGGCAGTGCCAGCATGGACAAACCGGCCTCAGCGCTGCGATGAAGAGGCAGAGGAGAGACAAGTCATGCAGGCGAAAACACAGTTGCGGCTGGAAATTCATGGCACGATTGGCGAACTTGTTCTCGACAATCGCAAGCGCCGCAATGCTTTGAATGATGCCATGTGGGCTGCTATTCCAAGTCTGGTCGATCAGGCGGAGGCCAGCGCGCAGGTCAAGGTGGTGATCCTTCACGGGGGAGATGCTGGTGCTTTTGCTGCGGGCGCAGATATCTCCGAGTTTGATGAGATTTACGCAGACGCGACAAGCGCGCGGGTGGCTGCCGGCCATGTCTCGCAGGCTCTGCAGGCGCTGGAGACCTGCCGCAAGCCGGTGATCGCAGCCATTGAGGGGGCGTGCGTGGGTGGCGGGGTGTCGCTGGCACTGGCCTGCGACCTGCGTGTCGCCGGACGCGGCGCGACATTCGGCGTCACCCCGGCGCGGCTTGGGCTGGTCTATCCGCTTGCTGACACACGGCGTCTTGTCGAGACGGTTGGCCGGGCTGGTGCGCGCGACATCCTGCTGACTGCGCGCATTTTCGATGCTGAGGAGGCAACCCGGCTGGCGCTGATTGACCGGCTTGTGCCGAAGGGTGAAGCGCTTGCCGCGAGCCGGCAACTTGCCACTGAACTGGCTGTGCTGTCACAACACGCGCTCAGCGGGATCAAGCAGACCCTGCTTGCGGTGGAAGCCGGCCAGCGTGATGAAAGCGAGGCCTCGCTTGCGCGTTTCGTCACCGCTGCGACGGGTGCGGATTTCCGGGAGGGCTGCCGCGCCTTTCTGGAAAAGCGACCGGCGGCGTTTCCGTCATCTGATAAACGCGCGAGCCGTCAGCAGGACTGAAGTCCTGACGGAAAAACCCTTCGGTTCTGGCCGAAGGGTTTTTTTGAAAGTTCGGTTGCGACGCGCGCGTCAGGCGACGGCTGCAGCCGGCGTGGCAATCGTCTGGCGCGGCAGGTCTGGTTGCGTAGCGATCAGGTCGCCAAGATGTCCGAAGCCTGTGATGCCGTAAGTCTGTTCGGCAAAGCCTGCGATCGCGGGCATCACTGCTCCGATCTGTTTGTGGCCAAGCCCTTGCGCATGGAGATCTGAAATCATTCGCGTGGCAACAGCGCGGCGCCCGCCTGGGGTCTGTTCGATCAGTCGGGCAATCACACCGGTGGGCGCACCAATCTGTGAGCCGAGCCGGGCAGAAAGCGTGCGCGCGCCGGGTAGACGTCTGAACAGCGCCTCGGTGAAGGGTGAGCCCTGGCGCTCGGCAGCGTTGAAGATGACACCAAGTGCCTCTCGTGTCTGCGCCTGCGTCAGGTCGGTTTCGGTCGCGACGTGGCGGATGAGGTCTCTCAGCATAATGGCGTCTCCGGTTAAAATTTGCGATGACCCCATTAACTCTCGTCTTGATTTCCATAATCCTAAGGACGCAGAGCGATTCGCTTTGTCTATGGGCATGAATCGTGAATCGCTGTTAGGACGGGGTGAAGATTCTCATTGGTTTTGTTTACTTTTCCCAATAATTGCCATCACACGGCCCAAAATGACCGGGTTTGTGGCATTGCTATGAAGGTGTAGAGGACCGTATGAGCGTCACTGCGGAACAACAGGTACACGGCGGATCTACGAGCAACGATCAGCCCGTCGATGTGTTCATCAGCTATGCGGTTGCTGACGAACCGCTGGCGCGGCTGTTGCGGCGCGAATTGCGACGCCTGCAACCGGAGCTGAATGTCTGGTGCGGCAAGGGTGATCTGGGCGTCGGTGACGCACTCAGCCAGAGCCTTGATCAGGCGCTGGCCGATGCACGCTTTGTGATCCTGCTATGGACCCCGCAGCGACTGGCAAGCGGCAGCGCGCGGGCTGAAGCCGAGCGGATCATCACGCTTCAGAAGCCAGCAGCAAACGCACTCATCGGACTGTCCGGGCGGATGCCGCCGCTGCCCTTTTCAGCCCTTGCCGGTTTCGAACTGCCATCAATGGCCAGGCTGGCAGGACGCGGAACCGGCTGGCTGCCGCCAAAGCCGCCGAGCTATAGTGAACTCGATCAGGAATTGCGCCCGATCATGCAGCGCATCAGCGATGCACCAGAACATCGCAATGCAGACAGCGCCGATCAGCTGATTTCGCAGCTTGGCGAGGTTGCCGGACCGGGTGGAACCGTGCAGTTCGAAACCACGCTCGGCGCGATTGCGCGCAGCGACCGGGCCAGTGTCGTCGAGGTTGCGCTGAAGGCCGGGTATGATGTCGATCAGGTCAACCGGCTGATTGCGCCATGGCGGTTGCAACTGGCCGATTTCAGCGGCGAGCGGCCAAGCTGGGGCGCCTGGCGGATTGAAGGGCCTGATAGCAGAACGGCGGTCGTGAAAGAAAGCGAGCCGTGGCCCTGGGCGGCCGGCGGGTTCATCCTTGCGAGCCTGTTTGGGCTCGGAGCGTGGATCCTGTCCTCAACGGTCGGTGATGGCGGGGCGGGCAGGGCCGAACCGATACAGATCGTGACGCGTCTCAAAGCCTGCGAAATGGCCCCTGACGGTTCGATCAAAGGTGGCAATTGCCGGCTGAGCGCTGATCTGCCCGCGCGCGGTGACACGCTTCAGGCTTGCCGGGTGCGCACCGACGGCGCGATCCAGAATGCGCCTTGCCGTCTCGGATCCAATCTCTCGGTGCCTGAGCGCTCTGCCGGGCCGGAAGCTCTGAAACCCTGCCAGACCGCCGCAAATGGCGCAGTGAGCGGAGCCCCCTGTCGCCTGCTCGCGAATGTCGCACCGGTGGTCAGCGCGCCGCAGCCCCGACCGATACCTCAACCCGACCGCGAACCCCGACCGAAGCCGCTGGCGGCCTGCAAGCGGGCAGCCGATGGCGGCATCAGCAATGCGCCCTGCCGGCTGGAAAGCCCGATTGCGGCTCGCAAACCGGAACGCGAATGCCGCATAGAGGCCGGCGGACGGATCGAGAATGCGCCGTGCCGGCTGGTTGAGCCGCTGCGTCCGGTCAGTGCAACTGCCTCCGTACCGGCGACGCAGACCGAAGACAAAGAAGAGTGGTCGGCGCAGGGTTCAGGCGAGTATGCCGACTGGCCGCTGGCGGAAATTCCGCCCGTTGCGGTGCCCGATCAGCTGGAACCGTGCGAAAAGAAGCGCAGCCTGCCTTGCCGGTTGACGATCGCGAAGACCGGACTTTGGGATCTGTCGGCGGTCGGCCGCAGTTTCTACGGCACGCCGAACGCCTATTGCCATGTCTTCCGTGCCAATCTCGATCTTTACGCCAGCCGGGCCAACCCGGCTGCGCGCGGCAATCCGAACTGCCTCTATCTTGAAGACGTGCTCGACTTGCCGGAAAAACTCGCCAGCGGGCAATATGACACGTCATTCTGTCCGCCGCCGGGCCGCGATGAGGTGTGTTTCAGACCTTAGCAGGCTGCTGAAAAACGCGTCTTCAGGTTTTCCTCGTCCTTCGAGGCTCGCTTCGCTCGCACCTCGCCGATGAGGAAAGCCAACGAGATACCTCATCCTGAGGAGCGGCCGGCACGGCCGCGTCTCGAAGGATAAGCCGCGTGACCTGGTTTTTCAGCAGCCTGTTAGACCGCTTCCGCCTTTGGCACGACCGGTCATCGCTGATATTTCGCTCTCGCCAGTCCGCGACGCTGACGGCTCCGCGGGGGCGGCCCGTCCGGGCCGGGCGCGCCTCGCCGGCCTCTCGCGTTTCCTCCGATGTCGGAAACGCTACAGGGCGGCTGAAAAGCGCACGCGAGTGGTTATGCTTGGGGTATTCGGGACAAAGAGGATGGTCTGTCCTGCAAAGCTTTGGCTCTTATCTCAGCGGACCGCAACGGCGCTCATATTCGGCGATGGCCTCCGGCATCCAGCGGCGGAAATTTTCCGCGCGGGTTTCGCTGGCGGGGTGGGTCGAGAGCCATTCAGGCGGGCGCTGGCCGCCCATTTCGCCCATCCGTTCCCACAGGTCGGGCGCTTCTCGCGGATCGAAACAGGCACGCACGAGGAGATCAAGCCCGATCTTGTCGGCTTCGGTTTCGTGATCGCGCGAAAATGCCAGGATGCTGCCCTGCGCGGCCATTCCGAATGCCTGCATCACCGCCTGTTGCTGGGCACCTGACATATCGCCGAGACCGAGACCGACGGCCATCGAACCCATTTGCGCAACTTTTTGCTGGCTCATTCGCTCTGCGCCATGATGGGCCAGCGCATGGCCGATCTCGTGGCCCATGACCACGGCGAGCTTGTCGATATCGTTGATATCGTTCATGTCGACACGCTGGTCATAATTGCCGGTGATATCAAGAATGCCGGTATAAACAGCGACATAGCCGCCGGGCAGGCAGAACGCATTGGGCTGATCGGAAGCCACGACATTATAGGTCCAGTCGAATTTGTCTGCGACCGGTGTGAACTGGTAGCCGGCGGTTAGCAGCTCGCCCTCAAGTTCGATCGCCGCTTGCTCGAGTCGCTCGCCAATCTTCCTGACCGTGGTGAGAAGCTCGCGTTCATTGACGCCGCAGCTCTGTGCGGACCCTGTGCAAAGCACATTTCCGCCTTCCTGGGCGAGGATCTGCTGATAGGACTGCGCGCCGAGCCGGACGGAATCCTGAATGCTCATCGTGTTGAATTGCTTGCGCCCGGTAAACGGCAATTCGCGCTGGTTGGAGAACCAGTAGATCGCTAGCCCGACAATCGCGACCAGTATGATGCCGAAACGTCCTCTGAGCATCTTGCTCCACTCCCTGCGCTGAGTTTTTGGCTGTGGGCCTGCACATGCCTGTTTGCCTGACTTTGTTAACCCGTTATCGCAGGCGTTGAAAGGCGCTCGCGGCGCTCTGACTGATAACGGGTGGGTCTTTTCTGCAGGTGGCGGCATGAAACCGGAAGACAAATCGGAAGCGGGCGCTCTGGCGGGAACAAAGCGCCGCGAAGGGCCGATCCTCGATGTGGTGGCGGAATGGTTGCTGTATGTTTCGGTGGCCCTGATTGCGACCGGGCTGATCCTGCCCTCGCTGCACAAACCCGGTTTGCTTGGTGGCAGGGAGCTGAATATTTCCGGCATATTCGAGGCGCTGTGGTCGAGCGGGCATGAGTGGCTGGCCGGGCTTGTGATCGCCTGCTCTGTCGTGTTCCCGCTGGTCAAGACGCTGATGGCGGCAATCCTGTTTCGCTCGGGAGCACAGGTGAAGGAAAATGCGGCGGCGCTGATGCAGTTCCTCGGCAAATGGTCGATGCTTGACGTGTTCCTCGGCGCATTCCTGATTGGTTTTACCCAGCTTGCCGACACCTGGGAGGTTGAGCCGCGCGAGGGATTGTTCCTGTTTGCCGGCGGCGTGCTGCTCAACCAACTTGCGACCTCAAGACTGTCCTTTTCGCGGCGCGCTTAAATCGGTAGGGTAGAGATATGACACAGCCAAATGATAACCCGTCGGCAACAGACGGCCCGGCAATGGAAATCCGGATTGTCCCGGTCACGCCATTGCAGCAGAACACCTCCCTGATCTGGTCGCCCCGGACTCATGAAGGCGTCTTCATCGATCCCGGTGGCGAGACCGACAAGCTGCTGGCCGCTGCCCAGCAGTTCGGTGTGACGATCCGCGAGGTCTGGCTGACGCACGGCCATCTCGACCATGCCGGCGCAGCCGCAGAGATCCGCGAGCGCACCGGTGCTCCGGTGATCGGCCCGCACAAGGATGACCAGTGGCTGCTCGACAGTATCGAGGAACAGGGCGCGCGCTACGGCCTGACCGACGGTCGCAACCTGATCCCGG
>CAYUEM010000015.1:7796-24949 GCA_964442925.1 uncultured Hyphomonadaceae bacterium | reverse complement strand
GACGCCCCGCTGTGCGGCGGGCTGTGGCTGGCAACCGGGCTCGGTAGCCGGGGCTTTACCTTCGCGCCATGGCTCGCCGGACTGATCACGGCGCAAATGTTTGGCGATCCGCCGCCCGCCACCACGCCCGCCCGTGAGGCCGTCAGCGCGATGCGATTGATCCTGCGCAGCCTCAAACGCGGCCAGATCTGAGGCGCGTTGCGTGCGGTGCCGCGCCGAAAGTGAACTTCACGTCATCCGATGCCCGCAATTTGCCCCATTGCGAACCTGTAAGAGTCTGATTTTGAGCTGACGTTCACTCGCAAGGACAGCTCTCCGCAGGAGCGGGACGCCTGGCGAGAGGGGCGGCGTGCAGCGTGGACACATTTCCAGGCTGCGCGCCGCTTTCATGCCTGACAGCTGCGACACAGCCCCCGCGCCTCGATCATCGCGCGCGCCAGCTGGAAACCTGCCGCTGCGGACTCGCTGGCCAGCGCGTCGCGTGTCGCCGAGGAATGCAGCTCTTCGGCCGCCCCGCACGCCTCGCAGATCAGGAAGATCGCGGAATGCTTGTGGCTGGCATGGCCGCAGGCGACATAGGCGTTGAGGCTCTCGATCTTGTGGGCCAGGCCCAGTTCCTGCAGGAATTCCAGCGCGCGATAAATCGTTGGCGGCTTGGCCGCGCCCTGCCCGTCGAGCCTCTCCAGCAGGTCATAGGCCTTGGCCGGCTCAGCGCTCTCGATCAGCAGCGACAGGACCTTGCGGCGGATCTTCGTCATCCGCTGGCCCTGCGCCGCCGCCGCCGCGTCGGCAAAACTCAGGAAATCTTCCAGCTCCTGCGGGCTGCAGGCTGTGTGAGGCGTCGCATTCAACATGCCCTCAGTGTCGGCCAAGTCGCGCGGAATTGAAAGCCCCCCGCGCGCACGGCGCAAGAGGCATGCCCCCCACTTGGGGGCCGCCGTCCGTTGTGACGGGTACGACTGGTTAATAATCCCGACAAGAGACATTGGCGGTGGTCCAGCGGGGCCGGGACCCTTGTCCCGACGCGCAAATTCAACGGTGTTAATCTTGAGCAATGTGGTAAGGACACCGCGGTTGGCACGATGCGTCGCTGCGACACTCCAACCCGATACGCCGCCAGCTTTCAAATCTCCCAAACACCAAATTCAGACAAAGCTCCGGAGACACTCATGAAACGCCTCCTTGCCGCAGGCCTCTTTGCAATGTAGCCACGGCTGGTCCGCCTGAAATTTCCGGCGGGCTTCTGCCACGGGAGCCTGGCGAATGACCCTCGAACAACTCGCGCTGATCGCCCAGATCATTGGGGTCGTGGTTGTTGCCGGGACGCTGATCTATCTCGCGATGCAGGTGCATCAGGGCGCGCAGCAGATGCGCTCGGAAGCCCGGCAGGCGCAGCTCACCTATGACCAGACGGGCGTCTACAAATTCGTCGATTTCCCCGAGCTTGGCCGCATCTTCTCACAGGCCGAAACGCCCACTTACGAGGAGAAGACGAAACTGCTCTTCTGGATGATCGGCCAGATGCGCGCGCGCGAATATGAGTGGCTGCAATACAAGGCTGGCGCGATGACCAAGGAGTCTTGGGAGTCCTATAGCGGTGTGATCTATTTCGTGCTGGGCACGCCGAGGGGGCGCGCGCTCTGGGAGCTGTGTCGGGGTTATTTCAATAAGGGCTTCGCCGACATGGTTGACGGCATGGTCAAGGATGCCCCGCCGATCGACATTTGGGAACGACTGCACGAGATCGAATAGGGCGAGGGGGACAAATGACGCAGGATGACGTGACAGAAGCCGGCGGAGCGAATTTCGGCGTGCTGTGAGGACACGCCATGATCCTGCGCCGTCTCGCAACTTCCATCCGTAAGCGGGACTGGTTCACGGTCTTTGTCGAGACGATGATCGTCGTGCTCGGCGTCTTCCTTGGTCTTCAGGTCCAGCAATGGGCGGGTGAGCGGGTGCGAAAAGCCACGGAGGCGGAATACATTGCGCGGCTGCATGACGAGGTCGCCGACCTGCAGGCGACGCGCGCTCCGCATCCTGCGAGGATTGGTTCCGATCCATGCAACTTGGTATTACCTTTCTCGTTCTGGATCAAAGTCATCAGCATGTAGAAAGTGAGCGACGAAGGAGCCGACATCCTTCTCCATCTGAGAATTTGTTTCAGCGCGATTTGCAATGCCATTCGCCGCACCGAAAATCACACGCGCCTTCGACCGCGCATCCTGCGCCCCGACATCGATCAATGCCTTGGCGATCCGATCCTCAATATCTTCGTCAATTGTCTTGAAAATGTCCGCTGCGTGATCCGACTGCGCGGCGAAAAGTTCGCTGGCAAATGGGGACTGGCGGACCAAGTCCCAGACCAGCGCATGCTTCGCAATCAGCGCTGCGGCGATTCTCGAGCTAAGCAATCCTTTGGAATCTGCAAGCGCACCGATCACCGCTGTGTTCAGCCTTATCGCAACGCCGGTCGCCACCGCTTCGAACAGTGCGTTTTTGTTTCTGAAATAGCCATAGACTGTTGCCTTTGACATACTCACGGCTTCCGCCACGCCCTCCATCGTCACGGCTCTGAAGCCGTGTCGTGCAAACAGCCCCTCGGCGACTGTCAATATCTTTTCGCGACGAGCCATTCGCAGAGGGCTTAGGGCATTGGTGTCGGTGTTCATGGCTTCCCTATATTGACGAATTAAACGATATTAAATAGTTTCGTTCAGATAAATCTCTGCCTTCATGAGGGTCCAACCATGGCCAAAGTCCTTATTAGCGGCGCAACCGGTTTTATCGCCGGGCACACGATCGAGCAATTGCTCCGGGCCGGCCACGAGGTTGTCGCAACCGTCCGCGACCCGGACAATGCCGACAGGGTGGAGCATCTCCGAGCAATGGATGGCGCATCTGAGCGACTGACGCTCGTGAAAGCCGATCTGACATCGCCTGATCCCTTTTCGGCCCATGTCGATGTGGACGTCATATTTCACATGGCGAGCCCTTATTTAGTGAACGTTAAAGACCCGCAGCGTGACCTGGTTGATCCCGCCGTTCGCGGTACGCTCTCGATGCTAAAGGCGGCGAGTCGCTCGTCGCGGGTCAACCGGGTGGTGCTGACATCTTCGATGGCGGCGGTTACCGATGAGCCGGATGGGCGCGTGCTGACCGAAGAGGACTGGAACACTGAAAGCTCGCTGACGCGCAATCCCTATTACTTTTCGAAAGCCGAAGCCGAACGCGCCGCCTGGACTTTCATGAAAGAGCACACGCCATCTTTCGACCTGATCGCCATCAATCCGTTCCTCGTCATCGGCCCGGCGCATAGCAGGGCAATCAACACTTCGAACCAGACATTCGTCGACATCATTAACGGGCAATATCCCGCGATCATGGCGCTGGAATGGGGTTTCGTCGATGTGCGCGATGTCGCGGCCGCTCACATCGCGGCAATGGACGCTCCAGACGCGTCGGGCCGCTATATCTGCGCCAGCGGCAATCTCAGCATGGCCGACGTCGTCGCTCTGATGCGCGAGAAAGGGCACGGAACCGCCAAGCTTCCCAAGTGGCGTATGACCGGTGCGGTCGGAACGGCGCTGATGAAAGCGGCGAGTTACACGCAGGGCCCTGGCATCGGCTCATATCTGCGCACCCATCTCGGGCGCTCGCCACGCTTTGACAATTCCAAGATACGCGGCGATCTCAAGATCGACTTTCGCTCGCCGGAGGAAAGCGTGCGCGACACGCTGGCCGATCTCTCGAAATGGGGCCATATCCCCACGCCGGGCGCGGGACCGGGCAGGCGATCGTCGGTGAGCAAGTGGATCGGGCGTGGCGCGCTGACGATCGTCGCGCTGCTGGCCGTCTTCCTGATCGGGTTCAAGCTGATGTATGGTGGCGGTGAACCCTATCCAGATGTTAGCAGCGCCCCCACCATCGCGGTCGACCGTGTGAGCGCGCCGATACAGCTGCCGTTCCCGCCCGGCATGGTCGCCGCCTCGCCCGAGGGCCGGATCTTCTACACCTATCACATGCTGCACCGGCCCGAACGGTTTACCGACTCGACCGTGTTCGAATGGGTGGATGGGCGCGGCGTTCCGTTTCCCAGCCAGGAGATGCAGGCCGAGTTTCACGGGGCCATGGGGATCACGGTCGACCGGCAGGGGCGGCTTTGGATCATTAAGCCCGGCGCGCTCGATGGTGTGCAAACCCGTTTGATCGCTGTCGATATGGCGTCCGGTGAAATGGTCGTTGATCATCTGTTTGCCGAAGGCGAGGCCGGGTTCGCGCAGGACATGCGCGTGATGCCGGACGGGCGCAGCGTGATCCTCGCCGATACGGGCCTGTTCCGCTTTACAACGCCGAGCCTCATCGTCTTCGACGTTGAAAGCCAGTCAGCGCGCACGGTTCTGGCAGGCCACCCCTCGGTAAGCCCGCAGAACTGGCTGATGCGCAAGACGAACGGCGAACCCTACCGGCTTGCCTTCGGGTTGCTTACCTTCGTTGTCGGCGTTGACGGACTTGCGCTAACCGATGACGGTAACTGGCTCTATTTCGCCAGCATGTCACATGACAGTGCCTACCGCGTACCGACATCGGTGCTGATCGATGAGAAAATGTCAGACGACGCGATCGCAGATCAGATTGAATTCGTTGGGAACAAGCCGATGAGTGACGGCATCGAACTCTTGCCAGATGGCGATCTTGTAATCACCGATGTCGAGAATGGCGGACTTGCCAAGCTTTCGCCCGACGGGGCGCTGACAACGCTGACCAAAGACGCAGCGGTGGACTGGGCCGACAGCGTTACCGTCGCCCCCGACGGCGCGATCTGGTTTACAGACAGCCGACTCACGGATCTGATCGATCAGTTCGCCAATCCGTCAGATGAAGCAACGATCCGCGAACACGGACCTTACGCGATTTATCGGATTGAGCCGCAATAAACGGACATCTGACACGTCGCTTGAGACTGATTTTCTGAGGAATGGTGGGGCACGTGTGAGAACGGCGGTGCAAAAGTCGGCCACGGTAGCGGCGGGGTGAGCCTGCTGCGGGCGGCGTAAAAATCGTCCAGTTTTTCCCTTTCTGGCGACAGGGAGGACGGGGGTATTTTCACCGTGGATTTGTATCGGAAGGTTCGGCTGGCCTGTGCTGAGCGCAAGAAGCCCGGGCAGGCCGCGCAGCCACCGTGCTGCATTCCCGACGCCGTATACATGGCCGTAACCGAAATCATGCCGAATTCTACCGAAAACCCTTGCCCAGCGGGAGCCATCCATACACGGTTCGAGAACCGCTGGCGACGGAACTGAGCTGACCCGTCACGCGATCCTCAAATGGGCCAAGGATACCCAAGTCGAATGGCACTATATCGCGCCTGGCAAGCCGACGTAGATTGCCAACGCCCGCGAGCTTCAACGGCCGCTTGCGCGACGAATGCCTCAACGCGCACCTGTTCGACACTCTACGCGATGCCGGAAAGATCATCGGAACCTGGAATTACAACACGGATCGTCCAAACACTTCGCTAGGCGGCCTTAGCCCTCAAGCCTTCATGCGGCGGCAAAGCCGCCGAAGGCCCGGCGATCTGAGCAAAACGAAAAGCTCCGATCACCGGGCCTTGACCAAGACATCAACACCAGAAAGACAGGCGAACAGAATCTCAAAATGGATGGCCCGGATCAGCGGGCTGGGTCAAGGTGTAAATACCATCCAGACCCGCCAGCTTTCGCCCGTTCCGATCAACACGGACGGAACGGAAGACGCCATCAATTTGCTGTTTCTGCGATCGAGGCAGGTGCCGCTGGCATCGACGCAGCATCAATTATCTCACGGGTCAGCCGCGCTTCCTCACGGAGCCAGTCGCAAAATCGCTGCAATTGCGGCCTCGTCGCTCCATGCCCAGTCAGGATCAGGACGTAGGGTAAGGGCGCCAAAAGACTTTGAAACGCAGGATACGGCAGAACGACCCGCCCTTCTTCCAGATCGTTCTCTACCAGTGACAATCCGCAGACCAGGAACCCGACATTTTGGCGCACTGCCTCAAGCGCAAGTCGTGCATGGCGATAGTGTACTCCGCGCGCGGCACCTTCGCGCCGGTAGCCGAACCGGTCCACCCAATCCTGCCATCCCGGTCGGAGCGGATCATCTCGTTGGGCCTCAAGGTGCAGGAACGGCATGCCCTCCAGAGGCATATCTTTGTCCCAGTCAGCGAGGCGACGTATGTTGTCTGGGCCGGATACCGGCAGAACCCGGTCGCGGAATAGCTCTTCGCCCTTGTCCGGCATCCGATACTCGATCCGGCAGTCGGGAGCGCCGAGTCGCATCGGAACATCACCCGCGCCGTTTATGCAGAACAGAATATTGGGGTTCTCTGCGCGAAATACCGGGAGGCGGGGCATAAGCCAGAGTTCGGACCAGTCCGGATCAGCGACAATGTGGATTTCGGTCACGCGCTGGAAGTCCAGGGTCTGCGTGACCCGGTCGAGGGCCGCAAAGGCCGTTTTCAGATCGACCAGCGCGCATTGAAGGTCCACCGTAGGCTTCAGTCCAGAGCGACCGCGTAACAGCAGATCCGTACCAAGATATTCTTCAAGCGACCTGATGCGTTGTCCCACCGCTGCAGGTGTGATCCCGAGACGCTCTGCCGCGTCCTTCAACGACCCGAGCCGGATCGCCATTTCGAGGGCCTGAAGAGATTTGAGATGTGAAGCGCTACCCACTAAAAAAGATTATCTTTATTCAAGCAAAGTTTCAAGTCGGTCGCTAAAGCCTGTCTTTCATTTGCAAAAGAAAATCGAGTTTGGCCTTCGCCGTCAGTTGGCACATTCTGCGCTCGCATCAGCACATGAAAGGACAACAGATGAGCATGTTGAAACGATACCTGATTGAGCGCGACATTCCAGGCGTTGGCGCTTTCTCCGTGACCGAGCTCTGCGGCGCCTCGCGGGCCTCCAATCAGGCCGTGAGCACGATTGGAAATAAAATCCAATGGCAACACAGTTACGTCGCTGCAGACAAAACGTTCTGCATCTATCTCGCTGAGGGAGAAGACGCGATCCGGCGGCATGCCGAACTGAGCGGTATCCCGATTACAAAGATCACGGAAGTGCCGCAGATCATCGACCCTTTGATGGCAAACAACTGAACGAAGGATGGGTCGTATTCAGATGGCTGCCAAACGCGCTATTGCCATCAGAGCCCGCAGATGACAATTTGGGCGTGGGGACGCAAAAATGACCGATACTGAAAAAGCACCAGACATTTCCGTTGCGGGCGATGATAGGCTTGGCCGACCTGAGTTCGCGCTCAACCGGCTTCTGACGCGCCCCCGGATTGTGCTTGCCGCCGCTCTCTTTGTGATCCTCGCCTGCGCAAGCGGGCTGTTGCGGGTTGAGAAGGATCCATCGGTCGATGCATTCGTGCCCGGCGACCATCAGGCGGCTATCAATCGCGATCTTGCGCGCGACGTTTTCGGTCTGGAAGACCCCGTCATCATCGGCCTGGCCGCGCCGCGCGGGCAAAGCGCCTTCACGCCTGACCGCCTCGCTGCTCTGCGCAGGATCGATGAAGCTGTCCGCCGCATCGACGGCGTGGAGAAAAATGACGTTATCAGCCTCGCAAGCCAGAATGCGATTGCTGGCGAGGATGGCGACTTGCAGGTTGACCCGATCCTCGCAGACGGCGAGGTGACACAGGGCTCTGCAGAACTTGCCTTGCAGCGGTTCAGGGCCATGCCAATGCTAACTGGCCTGCTCGCATCAGCCGAAGGCGAGCTTTTCACCGTAATCATCCCGGTTGAGGATCCGGACAAGGCCGGCGGAACCGTTGCAGCCATCGAGGCGCTGGCAAGAGCCGAGGCCGGCGCACATTTCGATGTCCATGTGGCGGGCGTTGCCGCCATGAATGCGCGTCTCGCCGCCATGGTGGACAGTGACACGCGGATCTTCGTTCCTGCTGCCGTTCTGACCGTTCTGTTGATCCTGCTGGTGGCGCTCAGGCGCCCGCTTGCTGTTGTCGGGCCGTTGGTCGTGATCGCGGGTTCTGCAGGCATTGCCATCGGCATCATGGGCTGGATGGGGGCCCACTATTACCTCATCACCACCGCGTTGCCGGTCGTCATCATGGCAATCGCCGTTGCTGACAGCCTGCATATCTCGACTTATTATCTGCGCGCAAGGATGAACGATCCGACCGCCTCGGCGAAGGACGGTGTGGCCCATGCGCTGGAGCGGGCCTGGCTCCCGGTCACCCTGACAAGCATCACCACCGTGGCGGCCTTTGTCGGTCTGTCTTTCGGTGCGTCGATGAAGCCAATCAGCGAGTTTGGCCTGTTCGCGGCACTCGGTGTTGCTGCAGCATGGCTGCTCAGCCTGACCCTTCTGCCCGCCATTCTCATTCTCACAGACCTTGCGCCGGGCGAGGGAACACGCGCAAGGAAAAGCAATAACGGGATCGACCTGCTGATCGGGCGCGCGACGCAAGCTGTGTTTGACCGGCCATGGCCTGCCCTGCTTGGCGTCGTAGTGGTGACGGGTCTGCTTGGCCTTTTCGCCATCCGTGCCGAGTTCGATTATGAGCGACAGCGCTATTTCGCAGGCAATGATCCGGTCCGGATCGCAGACCGCGAAATCAATCAGCGACTGGGCGGGGTGAACTTTCTCGACGTGGTGGTGACGGCCAGCGAGCCCGGCGGACTGATGACGCCGCAGGCGCTGGCGCAAATCCGCACGCTTCGCGAACAGATCGCCGTGCTTGCGCTGGTCGAAAAGGTGGGGGGCATCGACGAGTATATTTCCCTCATGCACACGGCATTGACCGGCGCGCCGGCAGGGCAACTTCCCGAGCGCACGCGGGCGCCGGCCCAATATATGTTCCTTTATGAGGCCTCCGCGCCGCCCGAGGATTTCAAGCGGGAAATCGACTTTGACCACACCCGCGCCCTGATCCGCGCACACCTGTCGACAGACAGTTATTCAAAAACGCTTGAAACGCTCAGCGCATTGGAAGACCTCACCGGCACCTGGAGCCGGCAGACGGGCTTCGGTGCCGATATCAGTGGCCGCGTTGCGGTCAATGATGGCTGGATGACGCAATTGGCGCAGAACCATTTTCGCGGCCTTGGCCTCGCGGTCGCCCTCGTTCTTCTGACAACCTTTATCGTCTTCAGGTCACTGACCTATGCCTTTCTGGCAATGGTGCCTGTGCTGGTCGGGGTGATTGGCGTCTATGCGACCATGGGCGCGTTCGGCATTGACATTGCGCCTGCGACATCAATGACGGCTGCGATTGCGACCGGCCTTGGAATTGATTTCGGCATCCATCTCATCTCGCTGATCAGGAAGCAACAGGCCGCAGGTCTGCATGGTCGGGACGTGTTCCTGGCCGATTATACCCTTGTGGCACGCGCCTGTTTCTATTCAGCCCTCGGCCTCGGCGTTGCGCTGGCCGTGGTGTGTGTATCGTCGGCGCCGCCGCTGCGCTGGTTTGGCTTCCTCGTCTCCGTCGGCGCGTTCGGATCCCTGTTTGGCGCGCTTGTGATCATTCCCGCCATCTGGTCGGCTTCCGCCGCCCTCGCAAAAGGAGGACAACACAATGTTACGGTCTGAAACTCTGATCTTTCTGGCTTCCCTCGCCCTGACGATGCCCGCAGGGGCCGACACGGCGCTGACCGCATCTGTCGATGCCATGAGCCTTGCGAGGCATGTTGCCGATCGCCCGTCCAATGAAGGGCGGGTCGGGACCATGCACTTCCGGCTCGAAAGCAGCAGTCACCGCATCCGCGAACGCGAGGCGCTTCTGGTCCATTCGCAGACAGATGAGACCGAACGGATCGCGATTTTCTTCACCGCACCCGCGATGATCGAGGAGACCGCATTCCTGAGCTTCAATCATGCTGTGGCCGAAGACGAGAACTGGCTGTTCCTGCCGGCCACCGAGCGGGTCCGCCGCCTGCCGGTTTCAGACCGCGGCGACTATTTCCTCGGCACCGACCTGACCTATGGCGACATCAAGGACAATTTCAAATTCGGGGTCGATGACTGGACCTTCAGTCTGGCGCCCGATGAAACTGTTTCCGGGGAAACTTTTCCTGTCCTGACCGGCCAAGCGCGCACGCCGGAAACTGCACAGGAGATGGGCTATGCCAGTTTCCGTGCACGGATCGACGTCGAAACAGCATTTCCGGTCTGGGTCGAGTATACCGATACGGATGGCGAGCCGCTGAAACGGGTCGAGGTTCTTGAGATCGGCAAGGTGGGAGGTGTTTTCACCGCCCTGCATTTCAGCGCAGAGAACCTGCAGACAGGGCACAAGACCGATGTCCATCTGACCGGCATGCGCCACGTACCGGACCTCGATGATGGCGTATTCGATCCACACGCGCTTGCCTATGGCGTGCCCGATGTGGGCTAGAAGCCAATATTGGAAAGCCGTTTTGCTCGCTTGCTTCAGCCTGACCGGGGTTGGGGTTGCATCGGCTGATGCCCGCGACCTTCGCCATTCGATTGAGGTGGTCCAGAAGCTTGCGACGGGCTTCGACGGCAATGGCGCAGACATGGCACGCCTTGAAATCCGGCCGAGGCTGGAGGCAAGATTTACAGGGAGCTGGAGGGCCGGACTGGCGTTGCGCCTGGAAGCTGCGGGCGGCGATGTTGGTCTTGGAACGCTTGACACCTTTGATGACCTTTCGCGGCCGCTGAAACTTGGCCCCGACGCCCGTGTGGAGATCGATCAGGCAACCCTCAGCTGGCGCAAGCGCTCGACCCGTCTGACCTTTGGCAAGCAGTCCCTAGCCTGGGGCGTGCTGGACGGTTTGCAGGTGACCGACAGGTTCGATGCAACCCGGCGTCGGGAAGCCGTTTTCATCGATCAGAGGCCAGACAGGATTTCAAGATGGGGCGCGCGCGCGGAGTTTGAGCGTGCGGGTCTGCGATGGGACGTCGCCGCACTCATTGACGGCACCGCCGATCAGTATGCCAGACCTGGCGAGACGTATAGCGTTCGCGCGCCACGTTTTCGCGCAGGTCTGCCTGTCGGTGCGCCCCTGCCAGAACTCGTTACACGACCATCATCCGACCTCACCCTCGGACTGAAAGCGTCCCGAAGGTTCGGGACGAGCGATGCCAGCCTGCTGGTCATCCATGGGCCTGATACCGAGCCGGTCTTCCGGCAGGCCTCATCGGCTGTGACGCTGGACTATCAGCCACGAACACTTGTCGGGGCGACATGGCAGCGCAGCGCGGGGCCGCGCGTCTGGCGGGTGGAGACAGCCTGGATCGCAGACCAGCCTGTCAACCTCGAAGGGCCGGGCCTGCCCGTCGCTGACAGGCAGCGCTGGCTCGGCGGTATCGGCGTCGACTGGGACCTGCCGGACGGGATCTTCCTGAATGCCCAGATCGGTGCCGACCATGTCAAAGGCGAGCGTCTGATACGTCCGCACACAGATGTGATCGGTACACTGAAACTTCAAAAACCGCTCGCCGACCCGACCGTGAATATGAGTGTCGAACTTCTTGGCTCGTTGAGCGATGGCGATGGCACAGTGCGCCCGGCCGTGTCTTGGCAATTCAATGATACACTCAGGCTGCAGGGTGGCTTTGACCTCGTCTGGGGCAAACAAAACGGGCTTTTCGGCCAGTTCCGCGAGACGGACCGGGCCTGGATCAAAGCCACATTTGTGATCTGATTAAAGCCCTTCTTCTTGCGGTTTCAGCGGCGCTTTCTGGCCAACCCGCTTGCCTCTGTTCCATGGGACCCATGTCCCGCTTGCTGCATCGAATGGCATGAATTCCTTCGTCGGTTGCCATTCGGTGACGCTTCAATGCACCTGCCAGACCGGAATCCTTATGACTGCATTTGCGCCCTTCCCAGACCTTGAAGACGTGCTCGGCGACGGTGATTGCCAGCGAACTTCAGCCAATTCATTTCCAGCGGACATCACTATACCTCCGGACTCTGATCCGGGGGCTTTCGCGTGCTGTTCGCAAGCAGGCAGGTCCCGGGTCAAGCCCGGGACAGGCGCATGTCTGGTGTAATTCAGCCCGCCATTGCCGGCGCTTTGCGCCGCCCGCCATTTTCGTGTTTTGCGGAGCGGTTCTTCCCCTGACCCTGGCCGGATGGGCCGCTGCGTCGGGGCTGACCGCCATTGCGCGGCTTGCCACCACGCGGCTGCCCGGACTGGCCACCACCGCCACCGCGCGTCGGGCCCTTCGGCTTGATCACCCGCATATTGCGATCGGGCTCCGGCAGAGCCATTGACCGGCACGCTTCCGGTGCGTCGAGCACAGGGATATGCGCGTCGGTGATCTTTTCCACTTCGCGAAGATAATAAAGCTCATCACCGGCCACGAGCGATATCGCCAACCCCTCACGTCCGGCACGCGCCGTTCGCCCGATGCGGTGGACATATTGTTCAGCGACATTCGGCATCTCGAAATTGAAGACATGGCTGATGCCGGTGACATCAATGCCACGCGCGGCAATGTCCGTGGCCACGAGAATGCGGCAGCGTCCGGCCCGGAAGGCATCGAGCGCACGCACGCGCTGCGCCTGTGACTTGTTGCCATGGATGGCTTCGGCCTTGACACCCTTGCCAAGAAGGGCGCGCACGACCTTGTCAGCACTGTGCTTGGTGCGGGTGAAGACCAGTGCGCGCTCGACATCTGCCCCATTCAGCATGGCTTCCAGCATGGCGGTCTTGTTGCCCGTTGCGACATGGATGACACCCTGCTCGACACGCTCGGCGGTCGTGCCCTGCGGCGCAATGCTGACGCGCACCGGGTCTGACAGGTAGCGCTGGGCAAGATCGCCGATCAGCTTCGGCATGGTCGCCGAGAACAGCAATGTCTGGCGGGTGGCCGGCACTTTTGCGAGGATCTTCTTCAGGTCATTGATGAAGCCCATATCCAGCATCTGGTCGGCCTCATCGAGGATCAGGAATTCGACTGCATCGAGGCGCACAGCGCCCTGCTCCATCAGGTCAAGCAGGCGTCCCGGCGTGGCAACCAGCACCTCACAACCACGATCCATTGCGCGGATCTGGCGGGAAATCTTGACGCCGCCGAAAACCGTCTCGACGCGGCAATCCATGAATTGCGAATAGGTGCTGAAGCTGTCGGCAATCTGCAGTGCAAGTTCGCGCGTCGGTGCGAGGGTCAGCACACGCGGTGCCCTGGACCGGCGCTTGACCGGCTTTTCAAGCAGGTGATGCAGCGTCGGCAGTGCAAAGGCTGCGGTCTTGCCGGTGCCGGTCTGGGCGATGCCAAGAAGGTCGCGGCCCTCCAGCAGCGACGGGATCGCCTGGGTCTGGATTGGTGTGGGAACAGTGTAACCCTGCTCGGTAACGGCCTTGAGCACATTCTTGTGCAGGCCGAGATCGGAAAATGTTGTCAATTGAATCTGTCTTTCGTGTGCCGGCACACACACCCTGTCGGGCGCGCCGCCGGTCCCGGCCTGAAACAGGTCGGGTGCTCGGTGGGAACGCCCCTGCGTGAAATGGGGTGTCGGTAAAATCTCAAGTCTGAAGGAAGGGGCTCACGCATCACCGGACCGACCGGTCATTCGCATTCACGCCACCCGCCCCATGCGCAATTTTTGCTGCGCTGCGACATGGCGCGGTATGGCGCAAGCTGACAGTGCCGTCAACCCGGCGACTGTGCCAGCTTGCTCGCCGGGCGCCGCAGCAGCTTGAAAGTGCCCGTCCCGGTCATCAGCGTGCGCGTCCCGCACCAGATCCTGCCGCGCACCGTGTAGATCTCGCCCTGCTTCCCGACAATTTCGCCGGTCCCCTCGACCCAGTCGCCATGCGCCGCGCCCGACAGGAAGTCACAGACCAGCCGCACAGTGACCCACCAGTGATCAGGGCCGGCATCGACAACATGACCCCAGGCCACGTCAGCAAAGCTCATCAGCATGCCGCCATGGGCATTGTTCATGCCATTTGTGTGGTGCTCTTCGACGCGGAAGGCGCGAACACAACGGCCGTCGCCTGCGATCTTCTCATAAAGCGGTCCGATCTGCCGGCCAAAGCCGCGATGCCAGGCCAGCACGCTGAAGCCTTCGGGAACCGCGCTGGTCAAATTGTCTGTGAGATCATCGGACATGCGAAAACCCTTCTTGCTGTCGCGAACCGTTCCAGTCTGCAACATCCAACCGGCCATTGCGTCAAGCAGAAGCGCTGCCTTCAGCTCGGCAACATCCATGAGACCAGCATGACCAGGCCATTGGCGCTGGCATGGGCAATGATCGGCACGGCGATGGAGCCGGAAAAAATCCGCAACAGCGCGAGATACAGACCGAGGATAAAAACCGGTATCATCGCGGGCAGGGTGTAATGAACATGCGTGGCGGCAAAAGCGCCCGCGGTGACGATCGCGGCCATTGCCGGGTTCCAGCCGCGTCCCAGAAGGCAGCCCAGCGCGATGCCACGAAACGCCATTTCCTCGATCAGCGGCGCAAGGATGATGGCATAGCTGGCCAGGAGAAGACTGCCCGCCCCGACATTGAGCAGGGATGGATCGAAACCTTCGCGATACATCCAGCCACTGTCATCACCTGCAAACAGGCCGGCAACCAGCGCGGTTGTCAGGATCAGCACCACAGGGCCGGTCAGCGCGCCGAGGGCAAACCAGTCCGCCGCACCGCTGAGGCGCCCGGCAAACGGCCCCGCTCCGATCCTTTCGGCCCAGAAACTCATCGCTGCAAACAGCGCCAGATGCGCGAGGATCAGCACGATCAGTTGCCCGCGCACCGATCCGCCTTCGGAAAACTGTGACGCGACCCAGCCACCCGTGGCCAGGTTGATCAGCGCTGCGATCAGATAGGTAAACATCACCGGCGCGAGGACCGGCCAGAAAACGGCCGCCATGGGACGGCGTGCTAGGCCCGTGTCAGAACGCTGGTGTTCGATCATGCAGGGTGGACTGTATCGGTCGCGCCGCGCAATGGCGAGGGATGTTTGCAACAGCTGCGCAGGTGCGCCGCATTCACTGCGACAGCGCCAGCACGATCCGGGAGTCGGCCACAGCGAGCGCGGCAGCATCGCCGCTGAGCGTTTCGGGACGCAGCGCGCCGGGAAAGGCCACTTTCAGCGCGTCGAGCGCGGTTTCGATCTCGCTGGCAGCCTCACCATATTCGCGGCGAATGGCGCTCTTCTCGCGCTGGTAAAGCGTGTTGGCCGTCAGATAATAGCCATAGCCGTCGAGATAGGGCTCGTAAGCCTCGCTCTGCATCGCGCCGCGATAAAGATCGACCGCCCGCGAAATCTGGTCCGACACCACACCGGCGGCGATGCGCGCAGGTGAGCGGCCATCATCGGGTGCCTTTTCCGCCGCACGGTCGATGGCTGCGAAAATCTCGCGCACGCGATCATTTATCGCATCCACGCTTTCGCCTTCGAAAACCGCAACCGACGCCCCGGTCAGCAAATCGTCGAAACCTTCAACGCCGCGCGCGGCCAAGACCGGCTCCATTTCAAACAGCACTTCACTGACCGGATGGGCGAACATCTCTGCGGCGGCTTCGGTTTCGCCTGCCGCAAAGGCATCCCGCGCGGCAATGACATGGGCACGCGTGATCGCCAGCGCAGAGCGAAACACCACCGCATCCGTCGCCGCGAGGGAGACATCGACGCCACCTTCGCCGCCTTCACCTTCGCCCGCCTCGCCGGCACCTTCGCCCATTTCGCCTGCACCCGACACTTGGGAGGGTGCGCCCGCATCTGTTTTATCGCTTGCAACCTGGTTGCCGGGCGTTTGCGGAGCGGTCGCCGCATCGCAAGCCGTCAGCAAGGCACCGCCAGCCAGCGCAGCGCCAAGCCCCAGCCGGCTCCAGCGTTTAATCGTCACAGTCATGTCCTGCTCCATTGGCCTTGAGTATTGCGGTATGATCTTGAACGAGAAATAGACCAGGCAGACCGTTATGGCAATGCATATCATTCGCAGGAGCGCAGACCGATGCTGATCACGATTACCGGACTTCTCGGCCACAAGGAGATCGAGGACATCCGCCGCGACAGCGCATCTCTGGTGTGGCGTAATGGCGCACGCACGGCGGGCACGGCAGCGCGCAAGGTCAAGCACAACCAGCAAGCCGACCTGACCAACCGGACCGGCTCAAGGATCAGGGATTGCATCCTGACCGCGCTGAAAGGGCATGATGTCCTGCGCGCGGCTGCGCGACCGAAACGCTTCTCGAAACTGATGCTCAGCCGCACTCCCGCCGGCGGCGGCTATGGCTTGCACATCGACAATGCGCTGATGGGCGAGGCGGCGGCAGCAATCCGCTCCGATCTGTCCTACACGCTGTTCCTGTCCGATCCGGCTGATTATGAGGGCGGCGAACTGGTGATTGAGCATCCCGGCGCGACGCAGGCGCTCAGGCCGGCGGCAGGTGACCTGGTGCTTTACCCCTCAACGACGCTTCACCGGGTCGAAACCGTTCGCGCTGGCGAGCGGCTTGCCGCGGTCGGCTGGATCGAGAGCCATCTTCGCGACCCGGCACAACGCGAACTTCTGTTCGACCTGGAAAATCTGCGCGCAGAACTGTCTGCCAGCCATGCCAGCGACAGCCCGGAAATGCTGGTGCTTGGCAAGTCGATCTCCAATCTGTTGCGAATGTGGGCCGGATCATGACACCTGCGACACGGCCATTGCCGCTGACGCGTGATCTCGTGCTTGTCGGCGGCGGGCACACGCATGCGCTGGTGCTGCGCAAATGGGGAATGGCGCCGATGCCGGGCGTGCGTGTGACCCTGATCGACCCTGTTGTCACCACCGCTTATTCCGGGATGCTGCCCGGTCACATCGCCGGCCATTACAGTCTTGCCGAGTTGGATATCGATCTGATCCGGCTGGCGCGATTTGCCGGCGCGCGCTTCATTCAGGGCCGGGCGGTCGCGCTCGACATGCAGGCCGGACGCATCATGCTGGAAAGCCAGCGCGAGATTCGCTTTGATGTCGCCTCGCTCGATATCGGCATCTCCAGCCGCACGCCTGCGCCGCTCGAAGGGAAAACCGCGATCGCCGCCAAGCCGCTTGGCCGGTTTGCCGCGCGCTGGCGTGAATTCCTGGCGCAGGTCGATACCGGCCGCGCCGCACCGCAGGTGATCGTGATCGGAGGCGGGGCCGCAGGCGCAGAACTGGCGCTGGCGATGTCGCACCGGCTGC
>CAYUEM010000015.1:0-7786 GCA_964442925.1 uncultured Hyphomonadaceae bacterium | reverse complement strand
CCGGCTGCAGGCGGCGGGCGCGGGCGCAGCCGAAGTCACGCTCGTCGAGGCGGATGCGCAGATACTGGGCGAATTTGCCGGCAGCGCGCGCCGCGTTCTGGTGCAGGCCCTGACGCGCGCGGGCGTCGATATTCTCACTGGCCAGCGTGCCGAGGCGGCGAGCCTGACACGGGTGCAGCTTGAAGACGGACGCGAGCTGAGCGCAGGCTTCGTTACCGGTGCGGCGGGTGCGGCGGCGCAGGACTGGCTCGGCCAGAGCGGACTGGCGCTTCACAATGGCTTTGTGCGTGTCGGCAAGACCTTGCAGGTCGATGGACAGCCCCGGCTTTTTGCCGTGGGTGATTGCGCCCATCTCAGCCATGACCCGCGGCCAAAGGCTGGCGTTTTCGCCGTGCGCGAGGCACCTGTTCTGTTCGAAAATCTGCGCACGGCGCTGCGCGGGACCGGTCGGATGCGTGAATATCACCCCCAGCGCGACTATCTGAAACTGGTCTCGATGGGTGAAATGCGCGCCACGGGCAGCCGTTTCGGACTGACCCTTTCCGGCGGTTGGGTGTGGCGCGCCAAGGACCGGATCGACCGGAAGTTCATGGCATCGCTGCAGCAATTTCCCGCCATGCAGCCTGCGCCATTGCCAGCCGACGCAGCCGCCGGCCTGCGTGAAGCGGTGGGTGAAGGCGAAATGCCGTGCGCGGGTTGCGGCTCGAAAATCGGGCGGAAAACGCTGTTTTCTGCTCTTTGCGACGTTGGCGGGGAGGCGAGCAGCGATGACGCGGCCGTGCTCGATCTCGGCGGTTACAGGCAGGTTCAGAGCATCGATCATCTGCGCGCCTTCACCGATGACCCGCACCTGTTTGCGCAGATCGTTGCCGTCCATGCGATGGGCGACATCTGGGCGATGGGCGGTGAGCCAAAAACGGCGCTCGCCAATGTCATTGTTCCGGCTGCCGCGCCAGAGCTTCAGGCCGACATGCTGGGCGAGATCATGGTGGGTGCCTCGAAGGCCTTCAATGCAGCGGGCGCATCAATTGTCGGCGGCCATTCCTCGGTCGGAACGGAGCTGTCGCTCGGCTTTGCGGTCTCAGGCCGGCTGGATCGCGCGCCGGTCACGCTGTCAGGCGCATGCGCCGGCGATGTGCTGCTACTGACCAAACCGCTCGGCTCCGGTGTCATTCTCGCCGCCGAGATGCGCAAGCTTGCGGATGCCGGCGACGTCGCAGCGACCTGGCAGAGCATGGCCCGGCCACTGGCACGTGACGCAACGATCCTCGCGCCGCTCGCCCATGCGATGACCGATGTCACCGGCTTCGGACTGGCCGGCCATCTGATGGGCATCCTGCAGGCCAGTCGTGTCGGTGCCGAGATTGAGCTTGCCCGCCTGCCGCTGCTGCCGGGCGCGGCTGATCTTGTCGCTCTTGGCATTCGCTCGACGCTGTGGCCGGAAAATGCCGCGCTTTCAGGCGTCGTGACCAGCAAGGGCGCAAGGCCTTCAAAAGTGCGCGACATCGTGTTCGACCCACAGACCTCCGGCGGCCTGCTTGCCAGCCTGCCAGAAGATGCCGCAGCCCTTGCCATTGCCGCGCTTGGCGAAAGCGGCATTGAGGCCAGCCAGATCGGCCGCGTCATTGACGGCCCGGCCGTCATTCACCTCAACTGAGCCCGGCCAGCTTTCGTGCAGCTACCGCAACGGCTTCAGCTGCGCTGTCCAATGAACAGACGGAAAGGTCCGGCAGCGCGATCTGTTCCCCGGTTTCGCCACTGGCGCGCTCGCGCTGTTTCTCATACCGCGGATCATAATGTATCGCCATCAGTTCACCGGCCAGCGCCTGCCAGTCGCCGGCGGCATGCAGATCCTGCCAGCGGCGCATTGTCTCGCGCGAATGAAACCCCTGCAGGCGCTCAAGCTGGCTGGCGAAAGCGGCATTTGCGGCAATATCGCGATACGCCAGCGCGAGATAGACCGCGCGCGCCTGGAGCGGCGCAGACAGTCGGATTCGCGGCGCGGCCATCATTGCCTGCCACAGCATCGGCGGGACCGCGCGTGCGCCGACCTTGCTGCTTTCCGCCTCGATGATCACCGGCTGGGCCGGGTCAAGCCGGTCAATCGCAACGGCCAATGCCGATTCAAACCCCTTCTGAGCGGGTTGCCCGCCCGGCATCGCGCCGAAGGTGGAGCCACGATGGCCGGCCAGCCCTTCAAGATCGATCACCTGATGACCGAGCTTTGCCATCCTGCTGAGGATATCGGTCTTCGCGGTTCCGGTATTGCCATCAAGCAGCACGACCGGAGCGGGCACCGCCGTGTCATAGAGCCGCCGGGTCACGAGCCTTCGCCAGCTGCGATACCCCCCTTCAAGGGTTTCGGCCCGCCATCCGATCTGTTGCAGGATCACACCCATCGCGCCGGAGCGCTGTCCGCCACGCCAGCAATAGACCAGCGGGCGATAACTGCCCGGCTTGTCAGCAAAATGGCGCTCCAGATGGCGGGCAATGTTGCGCGAAATGATCCCCGCCCCCAGCTTTCGAGCGCTGAACGGGCTGTCCTGCTTGTAGATTGTGCCGACCCTTGCGCGCTCTTCATTCGACAGAACCGGCAGGCTGATCGCGCCGGCCACGCGGTCCTCGGCAAACTCGGCAGGCGAGCGAACATCGACGATCTCGTCAAACGGCGCATCGGTCAGCTGCGAGATTGCGGAAAGGCTGAAACTCATGGCTGTCCCTGCGAGATCTCGCCCCACAGCCATTCACCGGCATCGCGCACACGTCTGCGCTCCAGATCGACAAGCCCATTGGCCGTGCGCATCTGTGCTGAGCTGATCGCATGGCCGAGCGGCTTCAGCGCCTGATGCAGGGCGCGATCCTGCGAGGCTTGTGGCGACAGCAGGAAAAGGGCGTCATAGGGTGGCAGCGCGCCGGCGGGCTCTTCCAGCAGGACGAGATCATAGGCATCAATCCGCCCGTCGGTTGTGTAGGCGGTGATGACATCGACCTCGCCGGAGACCAGCGCTTCATACATGAAGGTTGAATCCATGCCGCGTGTCGCCAGCCCCGCGAGGCCGTATATGTCACGCGTGCGGGTCCATTCCGAACGGCCGAAAAACTCCGGGTCACTGGCCAGCGTGAGATCCCTGCCGGCAAGATCGCTGACGCTGACAAGGCCAAGCGCCGCGGCAGTCTCACGGGTCACAGCATAGGCATAGGCATTCTCGAAACCCAGCGGCGCATAGGCCAGAATGCCATGTGTCTGCCAAAGCCAGCTCGACACCTCCGCATACATCACCGCGCGCGGCGGCACATCCTCCCGCTTCATCAGTGTTGCCCAGACCGTTCCGGTATAATCGACATACATATCGATCTCACCGGAAACCAGTGCATCGAAGGCCACCGCAGAGCCGAGCCCCTCGCGCAGGCCGATGCGTGCACCATGGCTGCGCAACTGGCGGGAAATCACGTCAGCAAGTATATATTGCTCGGTAAAGGCTTTGGTCGCGAATTCGATGGTGCGCCCGTCCAGCGGCTCTATGTCTCCAATGAACTCGCGCGCCTGCCCGCCAGGATCGCTGCGCACGGACACCTGCGTTGCCAGCGGCGCGAGGATCAGCACCATCCCGGCCAGACCCATCCCGGCCAGCCGGCGCGATCGCCGCTCGGCCGACAGTTCGAACAGGCGGATCACCTGATCGAGCGCGAGCGCCAGACCGGCAGAGACCAGGCAGCCAGACAGGACTGCGCCCCAGTTTCGCGTCTGCAGGCCCTGAAAAATATAATTGCCGAGACTTTCCGCCCCGACCGGCGTTGACAGGGTTGCCGCGCCGATCACCCAGACGCTGGCCGTGCGAAGGCCCGCCACGATCACCGGCGCGGCGAGCGGCAGGTCAACCTGTAAAAGGCGCTGGCGCGCGGTCATCCCGACTCCCAGCGCGGCTTCGCGGACGTCGCTGTCGACACCCTGCAGCCCGACAATCGTGTTGCGCAGGATCGGCAGCACTGAATACAGCGCCAGCGCGGCATAGGCCGGCCAGAAACCGATCCGCCCGCCCATTACCGGCACCATCAACGCCAGCAGGGCAATGCCCGGAATGGTCTGCACCAGACTTGCAAAACCCAAAGCCGGTCCCGCAAGCCCGCGGTCGCCGGCGGCGCGAATGCCAAGCGGCAGCGAGACCACAAGTCCGGTCAGGAGGGCCGCAAAAGCCAACGTCAGATGACCGGCATAGCGTCCCGGAAAGACAGCAAGTTCCTCAGCGAACATCACGCGCACCTGAATGCGGCGGCGACGATTTCGGCGGTCCTGCGCGGCGCATTGAGAAGTGCGCGCACACTGTCACTGTGCGGGGTGGATATCAGCTCTTCAGCAGTGCCCACTTGCGCAATCTGCCCGCTTTCCATCACCGCGATCCGGTCGGCAAACCGCAAGGCTTCGGAAAAATCATGCGTAACCATAACGGCGGCAAAGCCGAGCTGGGCGCGCAGCTGTGAAACATCCTCGATCAGCTGGTCCTTTGTCAGCGGGTCCAGCGCGGAGAAAGGCTCGTCCATCAACACGATCTCCGGTTCACCCGCCAGGGCGCGGGCCAGGCCGACCCGCTGGGCCTGACCGCCGGAAAGCTCGCCCGGCCGGCGCGGGCCATATTCCTCGACCGGCAGCCCGACCAGCGCCAGCAGGTGGCTGACACGCCGATCGATGCGGACATCCTCCCAGTCAAGCAGCCGCGGCGTAACCGCGACGTTTTCCGCAATCGTCATGTGCGGGAACAGGCCGGCGCTCTGGATGACATAGCCGATCCGCCGGCGCCATTCGTGTGCGCCCAACTCGTGCGCTTCGAGCCCGCCCAGCCTGACCTGTCCGCCATCCGGTTCGATCAGCCGGTTGAGAAGCTTCAGCAGTGTCGTCTTGCCACAACCGGAAGGCCCGATCAGTGCCAGAGTTTCACCGGCCTCAAGCGTAAAGCTGACGTCCGTGACCGCGGTCACGTCACCAAATCGCTTTTCAAGTCCCGAAGCCGCCAGCAGCATGACCCTCGCCGAACCTGCCTTAAGTGCCCATCAGGTCTTCGGTCAGCACTGTCATCTGGAACTGATAGCTTGTTTCGCCCTCGTCCACGTCCTTGTAGACCAGCGCAAGAAATTCGGCCCCGAGATAGACCTCGACACTGTCATCATTCTTCTCTCGCGGCATGAGCCTCAGGCCGGGATGAAGCTTTTCCTTGAGATAGGCCTCAAGACGCAGCATTTCTTCACGCTCCATGTGATCTCCTTTTTAATATCTGTTCTCCAAACCTAAGGGCTTCCGACGTCGGAGGAAACCGCAGGCATGGTTTTGGCATTGGTTTTTCGAGCCGGGAAAGCAGGCCGCCCCGCCTTCGCCCACAGGTCGACAGCTATGAATGCCCGAAAGCCATTGCCGGCTTGCGAGGATTTTCTGCCAGCATGCATCGCCCGAGCCGGCGTTTCGGTCAGGCCGTGAAGCGGTTCAGACTTCTGGCGGCTGGGGCGGTAGAGGCGGTTGCGGGGTTGGTGCCGCCGGCCCGCCCTGTGTTTCGCGCGCCTTTTGCTGGCGGTAGAGCTGAACGAAATCGACCGGGTCGATCAGCAGCGGCGGGAAACCGCCTTCGCGCGTGACATCTGCAATCATACGACGGGCGAAAGGAAACAGCAGCCTCGGACACTCGATCAGCAGCGAGGCTTCCATTTCCTCCTCGGTCATGTCGATGCACTGGAACAGGCCGCCATAGTCCAACTCGATCAGGAACAGGGTCGCTGTCTCGGTATGTGCCTTGGCATTGAGTTTCAGGCTGATCTCATAAATTCCGTTGCCCTGCTCGTGTGGCGTGGCGCTGACATCGATGCCGAGATCTATATTCGGGCGGCCTTCGGCTGCGGAATTGCCAGGATTTTCGAAAGACAGATCTTTTACAAACTGGCTGAGTGCGCGCAATTGCGGGCCCTGTGGGTTGGTTTGCGGCGCAGTTTGCGGGCTGGCGGCGGGGCCGGGCCCCTGCGGCGTGCTGTTATCGCTCATGGGTCCTCGCTTGACGGTGAAAAGCGCGGGTATCATGGAGAGGAAATGATCGCAACGGCCACTGGCACTGACAATGCCGGCGACTTATGTGACAAGTGCGTTTGAAAACTGACAAACTCCAAGGGATCCGATGATCGAAGTCCTTATCCTCGCTGCAATCGCACTGTTTGTTCTCTCCCGGCTCTACGTGGCGCTCGGGCGCGATGACGGGCCCCCTGAAGGACTCGACAGAGGCGCAACCGGCGACAGGCGTCAGGGCCCTGTCAGCATCGCTGAAGACGATGTCCGCGAGCCTCAGCCGCGCCAGCCACTCGGTTTTACCGGTCCAGCCGCAGCTGGTCTGAACGCGATTCGCGAGGCCGATAATGATTTCGATCCCACACGTTTCGTCCAGGGCGCAAGAGCGGCCTATGAGATGATCGTTTCGGCATTCGCGCGCGGGGATCGCGACGAATTGCGCCCCTTGCTCGATGATGATGTCTATGCGGCCTGGGATGCGGCGATTGGCGAACGCGAGACCAGCGGCGAGGACGCCTGGCAACTCGTTCGTTTGCGCACGGCCGATATCGATGCCGCCGAGCTTGACGGCAGAACGGCACGCGTCACCGTTCGTTACCAGTCGGAACTGGGAAATGGCGAATATACCCGCTCGGCAGACGAATTGTGGATTTTCAAGCGCGACGTGACCTCCGGCGATCCCAACTGGATACTGGACGATGTCGAGGCCCCCGATGCAAACTGATCTTGCCGCTTTGCACGGCGGCTGAACTGGTCAAAGATGAGACATGGGAATCGCAAAACATTTCGTCTTATGGTTGTTGATCGCCATGCTCGCGGCCTGCGCCTCGGCTCCGGTGCAGGGCCCGCCCGGATCAGCGCCTGTCATTTTGGAAGAGACCACCCCGCCGGCCCCGCCAATCCTGACCGTTCCGCCCATCCCGCAAGCCTTTGCAAGCCGCCCGGAATGGGCCAGCGCTTCGATCATGCCCGGCCGGGACGCGTTCGTGCGCAGTTGCGAGATGCTGTCGTTCAGGCCAACCGGTGAATTCCTGTCCTCGCACGCGCCATGGGCCGGCCGGGTCAGCGACTGGCAGGGCGTTTGCGCGGCGATGGAAAATGCCGTTGACGAACTCAGCGCAAGGCGGATTCTCGAAGCGCTTATGGTGCCGGTCGAAGTCAGCTCCGACACGGGCGAGAGCCGCTTTACCGGCTATTTCGAGCCATTGATCGAGGCCCGGCGCACGCCGGTCCATCCCTTCACCGCACCCGTGCCCGGCCCTCCGCAAGATCTGATCGTGGACGGAGAGCGCCGGCTGCAAAGACTGCCCGGTGGACGGCTGGTGGCCTATCCTCCCCGCGCGGACATCACACCGGCCAACATTCTCGGCTATGCCCACCCGGCAGATGTGTTCTTTCTGCAGATACAGGGCTCGGGACGGTTGTATTTCGGCGATGGCAGCGTCATTCGCGCGGCTTATCATGCGCACAATGGCCGGTCTTTCCGTTCAACCGCGAACTGGTTGCTGGAGCGCGGCGAGATATTACCCGGACAAGCCTCGATGCAAGGCATTCGCGCATGGATGGACAGTGTCAGCGAAGCTGAACGCAACCGCGCCATGAACGCCAATCCGCGCTACGTCTTCTTTGAGTCCCGACCGGTTGGCTCGGCCGAACTGGGACCGGAAGGTGCCATGGGCGTGGCCTTGACGCCTCTCGGTTCTTTTGCCGTTGACGACCGGCTGCATGCCTATGGCGTGCCCTATC
>CAYUEM010000014.1:0-25007 GCA_964442925.1 uncultured Hyphomonadaceae bacterium | reverse complement strand
GTCCACTCGAAACGTGCGCCGGGGGCCGGCGACAGGGCACGGATCTGGCGGTCGATCTCCTCAGCCGGGCGCGTCCAGTCAATCGGCAGGTCATCCGGGCCGATCTTGTGGGCATAGCAGACCCCGGTCTCGGGCTGCGGCGTCGCGATCAGCGAGCCGTCGGCAAGGCCGGCGAGCGCGCGCGGGGCCAGCATGGCGGCAAGGCTGGCAAGGCGGTCATGCAGGTCACCGGCGGTGTCGAAGTCGAAGATCCGGCAGGTTTCGCGCGCGATGACCGGGCCGGTGTCGAGCCCGGCTTCCATCTGCATGGCGTCAACGCCGGTCTCGCTGTCGCCGGCCAGGATTGCACGCTGGATCGGCGCTGCCCCGCGCCAGCGAGGCAGGGTCGAGGCGTGCAGGTTGATGCAGCCCAGTCGCGGCGCATCCAGTATCGCCTGCGGCAGGATCAGCCCGTAAGCAACGACCACGGCGGCATCGGGATCGAGCCGGGCAAACGCCTCCTGCGAGCTCTTGTGCTTCAGCGTGCCAGGCGTGCGCACCTCCAGTCCAAGACTGTCGGCATGGGCGTGAACCGGCGTGGCGCGAAGCTGGCGGCCGCGACCGGCGGGTTTGGGCGGTTGTGAATAGACGCAGACAATTTCATGGCCGGCATCGATCAGGGCATCGAGAACCGGCACGGAAAAATCGGGCGAACCCATGAAGGTGAGCCGAAGCGAGGTCATTTGTCGGGTTTAGCCGCTTCGGCCAGCTTCGCCAATCGGCGCGATCATCGCAAACCCATGACGCCGCTGAAAGGCCAGGCACCACCCATTGCCAGCCAGCTCACGAAAACGCCGGCAATCAGGCCGGCCATGGCGAGCCGATACCCGTTGTTTCTCAACAGCCGGCGAGCAGAAGGCCTCATGCCGCGGTCGATTTCTGGCGCTGGGTCTTGCGGACCTTGTCAATCGCGCGCTGGCGTTTCAGGCGTGACAGATAGTCGATGAAAAGCGTGCCGTCGAGATGATCCATTTCGTGCTGGATGCAGACCGCATACATGCCCTCGGCCCATTCCTCGACCATGTTGCCGTCATAATCAAGATAGCGCAGCCGGCAGCGGACAGGGCGCTCGACCTCTTCAAATACATCGGGAACCGACAGGCAGCCTTCCTCATACGGCGTCGTGTCCTCTACGGTTTCGAGGATTTCGGGATTGACAAAATAACGTGGTTGCGGGGGCTCATCGTCGCGCGCCAGATCGATGACGATGACCCGCAGCGGCTCGCCGATCTGAATGGCGGCCAGACCAATGCCGGGCGCGGCATACATTGTTTCCAGCATGTCATCCATCAGCGCGCGCACAGCATCTGTTACGCCGCCTTCGACAGGAAGGGAAACCTGTTTGAGCCGGAGATCCGGCACCGTGATGATCTCGCGTATTGCCATGCCGACAAATTAGTCAGTGCCTGCGTCAAAATCAATGCGCCAGCAATCGCAATTGCTCGCGATATTTCCGGTTTGCGCAAGACGTTGCCTTCAGGCTGCGGCATCGTGTTTGTCCTTGCGCTCGCCTGTATCTGTGTCCGCCAGTTCAAGTTCCATCTCACCGCCATGATCGGGCAGCCGCGCGGTTTCTGCGAGCGGCTCGGCATCGGGAAGGGCCTTTGCTCCCGAGCGGGCAATCTGCAGCGATTCAAAGCGCCGGGCTTTCGGCAGGACATTGCGTTCCATTGAGCCGAGCATCGAATTGTAGCTGCCAACCGCATTGTTCAGGGACCGGCCAACCTTGTCCATATGCCCGCCCATGGCGCAAAGCGCGTCATAGAGATCCTGACCGAGCCGTGCCGCTTCGCGTGCATTGCGCGCGGCTTCTTCCTGTCGCCAGCCATAGGAGACCGCCTTTGCCAGGGCGATCAGGGTTGACGGTGTGACGATCAGCACGCGGTTGCGGGCGGCATAATCGAACAGGTCGCGATCGGCCTGCAGCGCGCCGGCATAGAAATTCTCGCCGGGCACATACATGGCGACAAAATCGACCCGGTCGTCGAAGTCCTTCCAGTATTCCTTGGCGGCAAGTTTGCGGACATGCTCTCGCATCTTGCGGGCATGTTCACTGAGATATTGCTGGCGGCGCGCCGTGTCTGTTTCCTCGCTGGCGCGCAGGAAGTCGTCACAGCTGACCTTGGCGTCGATGACAATCTCGCGACCGCCCGGCATGCGGATCACGACGTCGGGCTTCAGTCGTCCGCGCGCAGTGTCATCATTGACCTGTTCGATGAAATCGGCATGTTCCGACAGTCCGGCCATTTCCAGCACATTGCGCAGCGATTCCTCGCCCCAGCGTCCCCCGCCCTTGGGTGCCGAAAGCGCCGTGACCAGTTTGCCGGTGACCACGCGTGTGTGTTCAAGCTGCCGGCCGATGGCCTTGACCTGTTCGAAGATTGCGCTCTTGTCCTGTGTGCGCGCCTTTTCAAGTTCGGCGACCTTTTCCCGGAACGCCTCGAAATTCTTGCCGATGGGTTCCATCAGCTTTTCAAGCCGGCCAGAAGCGCTGGCGTTGTGCTTCTCGAAGGTTTCATTGGCGCGGCTGAGAAAGTCGCGATGTGCGCTGTGCAGGGCCTGACGCGCCATTTCGGAAAAACGCCGGCTGTCTTCCTCGCTGCGCGCTGTCGCAACTGAGAGCGCGCGTTCGGCGTCCTGCCTGTCGGCACGCTCGCCGTGCAACTCTTCGCGCAGTCTGCCAGCCTCGCCGGCAAGTGTTTCAATCTGGGCGAGCTGCGCGGCACGCTCAACTTCGTGCGACGTCGCGCGTTCGCGATGCTGCCCCCGCTGCCAGACCATGATGCCGGCCAGAACAATCAGGCCAGCGAACAGCCCGACATGCACGGCATCGAAGGCGAGATCGGCAATGGTGACGAGTGTCGGCATGGCTGTGACCTTGTTTTGTTCCCATAGGACATATCAGGAACAACGGATTCGGTCCAGAGTGCAAGCCCGTTTTTTCCCGCCTTGCGCCGGCGGGGCCGTTCAGCCCTGGGAGAAGTGTTTCGAAAGTCTCAGCCCCTGTCCCTGATAGTGGCTGCCGGCCCCGCCATACAGGCCGCGCGGGCTGGCCGCCATCGCTTCATAGACCAGCTTGCCGACCGGCTGGCCATCTTCGATAACGAAGGGAACATCACGTGTGCGCACTTCCAGCACCGCGCGCGAGCCACCTTCATTGCTGCCGAAACCGGGATCGAAAAAGCCGGCATAATGCGCACGGAACTCGCCAAGCTCTGGCGCGATGGGTGCCATTTCGGCGGCCTGGTTTGCCGGAACTGTCACGCGCTCCTTCGAGGCGAGAATATAGAATTCTCCGGGCTCAAGGACCACGCGGCCACGCTGCGGGCGCACCGGTTCCCAGTAATCGTCGGCTTGATGTTGTCCGATTTTCTGCAGGTCGACCATGCTGGCATGGCGGCGTGCGCGCCAGCCGACGGGGCCGTCATCGCCGCCTTTCAGGTCGACGCAGAAAATCAGCTCCCTCTGTGCCGCGAACGCCCCGCGCCTGAGACGCAATTGGGCCAGCCGGTCACCTTCCCGCGCAAAAACCGAGAAGGTGCGCGGGCAAATCTCCAGATAGAGCGGGCCGCCATAGCCGGCCGGCACATCATCGAAGGCGGCCGCCTGGTCGGTGATCACGCGGGTGAACACATCCAGCCGGCCGGTCGAGGATTTCGGATTGGCCCGCCCGGAAATCCCTCCGGGCAGATCAAGCCGCTCCTGCAACCGGGCAAGATAGACGCAGCCGGTCTCAAGAATCGCTCCGTCTGAAATGTCCATCTGGTGCATCTGCAGGTCACTGGCCTGAAGCAGGCCGGCGACGCTCTGGCCGCGTCCCGGCAGGAAGCTGGCGCGAATGCGAAAAACCTCGCTGGCCAGTCGCAGGTCGAGGCTGGCCGGTTGCACCTGGCCAGCTTCAAAGGCACGCTGCGCGCTGAGCGCACCAGAGGCGATCAGGGTTTCGATTTCGCTGTCGGGCAAAACCCCTTGATTTTGCGTCATGGCTTGATCCTTTTGTGCAGAAAGGCTCTAAGCCGCGCCGCAGGAATTGAAAAGGACACCCGAGCCATGACCGACCCGTCAGACCCCAAAGGCACCTCAGATCGCTCCGCCCCCGGGACCTGGCATCCGGCGACGCAGGCGGTGCGGGGGGGGCTTGAGCGTTCCCAGCATGGCGAAACCTCAGAAGCCCTGTACCTGACATCGGGCTATGCCTATGACAGCGCGCAACAGGCCGCCGCGCGGATGTCCGGCGATGAGCCGGGCTTTGTCTATTCGCGATATGCCAACCCGACCGTGCGGATGCTGGAAGACCGCCTTGCGCTGATCGAGGGGGCGCAGACTGCGCGGATCACCTCTTCCGGCATGGGCGCGATCTCATCGGTGATGATGGCCAGCTGCGCCACCGGCGACCGGGTTGTGGCAGCCAGTGCGCTGTTCGGCTCGTGTCGCTGGATCGTCGGAACGCTGATGCCGCGCTATGGCATCGACATCGAGTTTGTCGATGGCTGCGACCTGTCGGCCTGGCAGCGGGCATTGTCGAATCCAACGAAAATGGTGCTGATCGAAACCCCGTCCAATCCCTTGCTGGATGGTGTGGACATTGCGGCGGTCGCCGAGCTCTCACATGCGGCCGGTGCCCGGCTGGTGGTCGACAATGTGTTTGCAACGCCGGTGCTGCAGAGACCGTTGCAACTCGGCGCTGATCTTGTGGCCTATTCCGCGACCAAGCATATGGACGGGCAGGGCCGGGTGCTGGCCGGCGCGGTGCTTGGACCGGTGGATTGGATCGAGGAACATCTCGATCCGTATCTGCGCCATACCGGACCGGCGGCTTCGCCTTTCAATGCCTGGGTTGTGCTTAAGGGGCTGGAGACGCTGGAATTGCGGGTGCGCCATGCCAGCCAGAGCGCCGCGCAGGTCGCCGATGTTCTGGCCGGCCACCGCGCGATTGCCGCGGTGCGCTATCCCGGGCGCAGCGATCATCCCGACCATCAGTTGCATGCGCGCCAGATGAGTGCGGGCGGAACCCTGATCGCGGTGTCATTGCGCGGCGGGCGCTATGAGGCGTTTCGGTTTCTGGATGCGCTCAGGTTGATTGATATCTCTAATAATCTTGGCGATTCCAAGTCGCTGGCCTGCCATCCCGCCTCGACCACCCATCGCACGCTGAGCGATCAGGAGCGTGCGGAGATCGGTCTGGATGAGAGCTGGGTGCGCATTTCGATCGGGTTGGAAGATGTGCGCGACCTGATCGCCGATCTCACTGGCGCGCTTGACGCGGTCTGAGACGCAGTTGACAAGCGCGCATGTCGAAGCGCCGAACCCCTCCCGAATATGAAGCCGAGACCGGCGGCATTGTCATCCGGGTCAAGCCGCGCTTTCTGCATGACGAGTCCGAGCCGGCAAGATCACGTTATGTCTGGGCTTATGCGGTCGAGATCGAAAACCGTTCGCAGACGGTATGGACGCTGCGCACGCGGCGCTGGCACATTGTCGATGCACTCGGCCGCGAACAGACCATCGTTGGCGAAGGTGTGGTTGGCCAGCAACCGCGTATATCGCCGGGTGAGAGTTTCCGATACACTTCAGGTGCTCCGCTGGCGGCTCCGTCGGGCTTCATGCACGGTGCCTATGAACTGGAAGCCGATGATGGTGCGCGCCTGCGCGCCGACATTCCCGCCTTTTCGCTCGACAGCCCCTATGACCGCGCAAAGCCGAGCTGACACAATGGGATTGCCCGGTTCGAAAAAGCGCAAACGACGGCGCGCGCCGCATATTGCCGCTGACCTTTCCACGAAGGCCGGTCGCAGACGCGCGCGCTCTGAACTGGTCTGGGGGGATCATGGCTTTCTTCGCGCGAGGTTTTCCAACCTGCACCAGATTTCAGGTGAGATGTGGCGCGCAAACCAGCCCTCACCCGAACGGGTCGCCTTTTATGCACGCGAGCTCGGCATCCGCACCATCGTCAATCTGCGCGGAACCAGCACGCGGGGTTTTTATCTTCTGGAAAGGGAAGCTTGTGCGCGTCACGGCGTTCAACTGGTCGATTTCCCGGTCTATTCACGCGACACGCCGAGTGTGGAAACGATACTGGCGGCGCGCGACCTGTTCGCATCGCTCCACTATCCAGCGCTGATGCACTGCAAGTCCGGCGCTGACCGGGCCGGGATCATGAGCGTTCTGTATAAATTGCTGCGCGAGGATACACCGCTCGACGAGGCGATGCAGCAGCTCTCGCCACGCTATCTGCATGTGCGCTGGGGCAAGACCGGTGTACTGGACGCGGTGTTTGAAGCCTATCGGGACGATTATGCGAATAGAAGCAAACCCTTCCTGCAATGGGTGATGGAAGACTATGACCGCGCCGAAGTGAAACGGGAGTTCATGCAGCGTTTCGAGGCCCGGCTCGGACTGGACCGCCTGCTGCGCCGCGAATAGGGGCAGGCATTTTCACTGGCCTTGCGGTAAATTTCATGTGAGACAGCTTTCAGGGAACCGGTTTTCAGGAGGGTGTAAAACCATGAAGAACCTTGCTCTGGTGGGCGCAATGGCGCTTGGACTGGCCGCATGTGGCGGCGGGGGCGGTGATCGCGCCGTCCTGCTAAAGGCCTGTGTCGATGACGGCACAGACGCAAAGGCCTGCGAATGCATGGCCGATGCCGCAAAAACCGAACTCATCCCGAAAATGTACCAGGTGCTTGTCAAGGCGGCCAAGGCTGGCCCGGACGGTGCTGAAGACGCGCTTTCAAAGCTGGAGCCTGCCGAACAGGGCGAATTCATGGGCTTTGCGATGAAGGCTGCCATGACGTGCGGTATGTCATGAGCCTTGCGGGGCTTTTGCAGTTACAACTCTTCAGGAGGTGATCGAAATGAAATTCTTCATCATCAACAGTTTTCGCACGATGGTTTACGTTGCCTATATTGCGATCATCGTCGCGGGAATCGGGCTTGGCATCTACAATGCCGGCGCATGGAGCGGCGAAGTGCTTGGTCTGGGCGGGGCGATTGCGCAGATTGTCGATCTGCTGGTCTTTTCCTTCGCCGGCTGGGTCGGTGCGAGCCTGATCTGCGGGCTGATCGTCACGCTGCTCGACATTCGTGACGATATCAATGATCGCCTGCCGGATGCGCGTCTCGACGACTGAGGCGGGCCGTTGCGCCACTTCGCGACAACAGTTGGCGGCACCGCCCGCCGGCATTCACGTGTCTGGTGACAGTCAGGCACGGCTGTCAGGCGTTGCCTAATCGGCCGCGCCGGTCCATCTAGCTTGCATGACAAACAAAGATTTTTCCCCGCCCGATATTCTTCAGGACCTGTTGCGGCATTGCCGTCAGGCCGGTGCCGATGGCGCAGATGCCCGGATCAGCGTTTCGGAAGGTGTCAGTGTCGATGTCCGCGATGGCAAGCTGGAATCGATCGAGCGCGCCGAGGATCAGGGGGTTGCGTTGCGCTGCATATTTGGCGCGCGGCAGGCACATGTCTCCGGTTCTGATCTGTCACCGCCGGCACTGGCGCTGATGGCAGAGCGGTGTGTCGCGATGGCGAAGGCCGTGCCTGAAGACCCCTATTGCGGGCTCGCGCGTCCCGACGAGTTGAGCCATGACATGCGCGACCTCGATCTCGCCGGCGACGGTGAAGCCAGCGAGGAAGTGCTGGAAGGCGAGGCGCTCGCAGCCGAGGCGGCTGCGCTGGAAATCCCCGAAGTGCGGACAATTTCGAGCTGCAGCTCCGGCTGGACGCGGGTGCAGCGCTGGCTGGCGGCCAGCAATGGTTTTACCGCTTACAGGTCGGGTTCCTATTCCGGGCTTGGCCTTGCGGTGGTCGCTGAGCGCGATGGCCGGATGGAACGCGACTATGAAAGCCGCAATGTGCGCTATCGTGACGACCGGCCATCGCCTGAAGAGATCGGGCAGATTGCCGGGCGCCGGGCAGCCGAGCGGCTGGGGCCACGCAAGGTCGCCACGCAAAAAGCTGCCGTGATCTATGACCGGCGGGTGGCCTCAAGCCTGCTGGGACCGCTGATCGGGGCGATTTCCGGCCCGTCCGTTGCGCGCGGCATCTCTTTCCTGAAAGACCGCCTCGGTGAGAAAGTGTTTTCGGCCGGGATCGACATCATCGATGATCCCTTCCGCCGGCGCGGAATGGGCTCGCGTACGCATGATGGCGAAGGGCGCGCGGTGGCACCGGTCAAGCTGATCGATGACGGCGTGCTGACGCGCTGGCTGCTCAATGGGTCGTCGGCGCGCCAGCTCGGACTTGCACCCAACGGTCATGCCAGTTCCGGCTTTGGCGACCCGCCGGGCGTGACCACCTCCAATCTCTATCTTGCTGCCGGCAGGGAAAGCCCGCAGGAGATGATGCAGCGGGTCGCGCGCGGGCTGCTGATGACGGACATGTTCGGCCCGTCGATCAATCCCAATACCGGCGACTATTCCGTTGGCGTCTCGGGTTTCTGGTTCGAGGATGGGCAGGTCGCCTATCCGGTTTCGGAGGTAACGATTGCCGGCGACCTGCCCTCAATGTATGCGCGTCTGGTTGCGGCCAGCGATCTTGAGTTTCGCGGCTCCAGTGATGCGCCCAGTCTGCTGATCGAGGATATGTCCATTGCCGGCGACAGCGTGCAGGAGTGATCGCCCCGGCCTAGCTGAAGACATGGCCAGCTTGCGTGACGCTGCGCGCGAGGCCGGCTGGCTGGCGCTCGATTACAAGCGGCGCGGTCAGACCGAAGCCTGGGAGAAATCGCCCGGCCATCCGGTGACCGAGGCGGATCTGGCAGTCAACACGCTGCTGGCGCGCCGGCTGGGTGCGGCAAGGCCGGATTATGGCTGGCTGTCGGAAGAGACGATTGATGATCGCATCAACCGGGCGGCGCCGCGGGTCTGGGTCGTCGATCCGATTGATGGCACGCGCGCCTATATGCGCGGCGATCCGTGGTGGTGTGTCGGGCTCGCCGTGGTCGAGCGCGGAGCGGTGCTGGCTGGCGTGATCTATGCGCCGCAATTCGATCTGCTCTATGAAGCGCGCCGGGGTGGGGGTGCGCGTCTCAATGGCCGTCCCATCATCACGAGCGCGCGCGCAGAGATTGCCGGCTGCCGGATGATTGCCAGCGAGCAGATGATCCGCCACAAGGCATGGGTGCCGCCCTGGCCGGAGCTGGAGCTTTGCGAGCCGAAACCGAACGCGACGCTGCTGCGAATGGCACTTGTGGCGACAGGCCAGTGGGATGCGGCCCTTGCCCTGGCACGCAAATCCGACTGGGATCTGGCTGCCGGTGCGATCCTTGTTGAGGAAGCCGGCGGGCTCGCCAGCACGCATATCGGCGGCGGATTCTGCTTTAATCGCACAGTGCCTGCACAAACAAGCCTGATCGCGGCTGGAAAGGCACTGCATCCTCTGTTAGTTGCCCACACATGCCAAGTTGCTCTGCCCGATCCGAACCTGCGCGCGGCGAGTTGAACCGATCCATCAGCAAGGGACACCCAAAACCATGAGCGATGCACCCGAACCCGTCAGTCAGCTTTTGCACCTCGTCATTGGCGGTGAGCTGAAGGATGTTTCCGGCGTCGAATTCGAGGATCTTTCGAAGATGGATTTTGTCGGCGCGTTCCCGAACTACAAGGCCGCCTATGACGCCTGGAAAGGCGCAGCGCAGCGCACGGTCGACAATGCCGAGACGCGTTATTTCATCCTCCATGCCCACAAGTTGCTCGACCCTGAAACCGGCTCCCAGCATTCTGTCTGAACCCGGTTCCGAGCGCATGCCGGCGGGCAGGCGGGCAATGATGCGCCTGATCACGCGCTATTTTGGGCGCCACTGGCGCTGGTTTGCGATCGGTCTTGTCTGTTCGCTGGTCACGGCGCTGGCCGGGGTGAGCTATGGCGTGCTGGTCAAATATGTCGGCGACGGGCTGCAGGGCATGGTCAGCGCGGGCGCAGGCGGTGCTGGCCAGCCGGTGGCGTGGATTGGCGGGCTGATCGGTGCGATCCTGCTGGCGGCCTGCATTCGTGCCGGCGCGCTGTATGCGATGACGCTTGCCAACAATACCGGCGTTCAGCGCGCGCTGGTCGATATCCAGCAAAGCCAGTTCGATGCCCTGACCGATGGCGACTATGCGCGCCTGTCGGGCGCGGCGTCGGGCGATTTCGTCGCGCGTTTCATCAATGACCTGACTGCGATCCGAGATGCCGGCCTGCGGCTGGCCAATAACAGCTCGAAAGGCGTTCTGACCGTGCTTGGCGCGCTCGCAGCGATGGTCTGGATGGACTGGCAACTGACGCTGATCGTCCTGGTGGCCTATCCGATTGCGTTTGGCCCGGTGATCGGTCTCGGCAACCGCGTGCGCAAACGTGCCCGCGCCGCGCAGCAACAGGTCGGTGAGGTGACATCGCTTCTGTCGGAAGGGTTTCAGGCCGGGCGGATCGTCAAGGCTTACGGGCTGGAAGACTATCAGAAAGCCCGAGCCGCCGGCAGCTTTTCAGAGCGTGCGCGGCTGTTTCTCAAAGTGCTGACCGACAAGGCAGCGGTCGATCCGATCCTTGAAGTGGCTGGTGGCGTCGCGATTGCCGGCGTGCTCGGTTTTTCCGCCTGGCGGATCTCGCAGGGCGCGGCAACAATCGGTGATTTTCTCGGCTTCATCGCGCTGATAGGCGTTGCGGCACCGGAAATCCGCGCGCTCGGCACTCTGAATGCCGTCGCTCAGGAAGGCGCAGCCGGCGCCGATCGCGTGTTCGAGATCGTCGATGCTGCGCCGCAGATCGCGGATGCACCCAATGCCTGCCGGCTCGGAACGGTTCGCGGTGACATCGTGTTCGAGGACGTGCATTTCGATTATCCCGATGGCAGCGCGGCGCTGAAGGGGCTGTCACTTGAGGCCGCTCCGGGCCGGACGGTTGCGCTGGTCGGTCCGAGTGGAGCGGGCAAGTCAACCGTGTTCAACCTGCTTTTGCGCCTTTACGATCCGTCGCGCGGGCGCATCCTTGTCGACGGGCAGGATGTTCGCGAGGTTCAGGGTGCCAGCCTGCGCGCGCAGATGGCGCTGGTTGCGCAGGATGCAGCGCTGTTTGATGACACGGTTGCGGCCAATATCGCGCTCGGCCGGCTCGGTGCCACGCAAGCTGACATCATCGCAGCGGCGCGCGCAGCCCATGCTCATGATTTCATTGAAGCCTTGCCAGCAGGCTATGCCTCACCGGCTGGCGAGATGGGCCGCAATCTTTCCGGCGGACAGCGCCAGAGGATCGCGCTCGCGCGTGCGATCCTGCGCGATGCGCCGATCCTTTTGCTTGATGAGGCCACTTCGGCGCTGGATGCGCAAAGTGAGGCGCAGGTGCAGGCTGCGCTCAGGGATTTCGCACAAGGGCGCTGCGTGATCGTGATTGCGCATCGGCTGTCAACGGTGCGCGCAGCCGATACGATCATCGTGATCGAGGATGGCCGGGTGGTCGAGACCGGCAGTCATGACGCGCTGATGGCGCGCAAAGGGCCCTATCGCCGACTGGCCGAGTTGCAGCTGAGCTGAGATGCAGCGCCGCGCCTCAGACGACAGGGCGGGCCACCTTGCCCGCTCAGGCCCCTGCCAGCGGGCGTTCGAGCGGTTCGCGCCCGGCCAGGGTGCGCAGGAAGCGGGCGAGTTTCTCCGCGCTCTCGGCACCCTGAACAGCAACCAGCCGATTGCCGATATAGGTCGGCACGCCGCGCACGCCCATTTGCTGGAAGACCTGTTCTTCCTCGCGCACAGCATCAATATCGGCATCGGATGCGAGCAGGTCGCCGACGATCTTCGCGTCAAGCCCGATCTCTCCGGCGATTTCGGCCAGAATGCCGGCATTGCCGATATCGCGATGGTCGCGGAAATAGGCGGCAAACAGCGCTTCCTTTGCGTCAAAGCCCAGCCCCTGACCCTGAGCCCAGCGCACGAGGCGATGCGCATTGAACGTGTTCGGGCGGATCTCGATGCCGGAAAAGCGGAATGGGATGTTCTCTGCCTCGCCATAGGCTTCAAGCGCCTCGCGCATCATTGCGAACCTGCTTTTCTGCGGATCCTCGCCAGCCTCGCCCGTCCCGCCGAGCCGCGCCTGCATGTAATCCTTGTAGGACACGCCATCACTCGGAACCGTTGGGTCAAGTTCATACGGGCGAAACAGGATGTCGGCCTCGACATCCGGGGCCAGCGCCATGGCATCCCTGAGTCGCCGCAGGCCCAGCCAGCACCACGGGCAGACCAGGTCAGAGACCATTTCAACGGCAATCGACATGTTTCCTCCCGGCGGGCTGACGCGCTTGAACGCCTGTCAGGCTAGGCCGACAAACCTGCGGGCTCAAGGTCTGATCGCGTTCAGCCCAGCAAGGCGGCAAGCGCAAACCCGGCCGCAACAATACTTCCAGCCCCGACATTCGACCTGAAAACGTCCAGTGCGGCAGCTTCTTTCGAGGCCTTGATGCGGACATATTGCCAGATGCCGTGGGCAATGAAAATCAGCGCGGTCAGGCTGGCGATCCGACCCGCGCCGATGGCAAGGCCCGACAGCGCGATGATGCCCCCTGCGACGAGATGGAAACACAGCGCACCGATCGGTGCATGCTGGCCAAACAGCCGGGCGGTGGACTTCACGCCGATGGCTTCATCATCGCGGCGATCCTGAAGCGCGTAGATCGTGTCATAGGCGATTGTCCAGAAGGCAAGGCCAAACCAGAGCAGCACGCTCGACAGGCTGACGCTGGCCACGGTCGCCGCGGCGACGAGCACGCCCCAGTTCATGCAGGCACCGAGCCAGGCCTGCGGCCACCAGGTCAGCCGCTTCATGAACGGATAGGCGATGACCAGCGGGATTGCGAGCGCGGCGACAATCTTCGCGTCACGCGGCAGCATCAGCCAGACCAGAAAGCCCACAAACAGCTGAAGGACCAGCCAGAGACCGGCCTGCCACGTCTTCAGCTGCCCCGATGGCAGCGGGCGCGAAGCGGTGCGTGCCACACCCTTGTCGATCTCGCGGTCGGCCATGTCGTTCCATGTGCAGCCGGCCCCGCGCATCGCGACAGCACCGATGAAAAACGCCGCTGCCCAGAACAGGTCGATCCAGTGAAAGCCTTCAGGCACGCGGGTGAAGGCAATGCCGATCCAGCACGGGATCACGAGCAGCCAGTAACCCACTGGCCGGTCGAGCCGCGACAGCGCTGTATAGGGGCGGGCAAATTCCGGCAGCGACGACAGCCAGCCGGGCAGGGCGCTGTCCGCCGGAATGCCAATGCGTTCGCGCAGCGCGCGCGGCCTTGCCGGTTCGGCACTGGGGATTGCGGTTTGTGTCTTTGTCGGGTCCGTCCCGGTGTCTGTTTCCAGTCCGAACGGCGTGTAGTTGTCTGTCATCGTGTCTTATCGGCCCCGTGATCTGAGTGATCCCAGCATCATGAATAGCGAAGCTGCGCGCGCGCGTCATCTGTCCATATCAGGCCGGGCGGGCCGGGCGCTGCCACAAACGCACGCGGGCTTGCCGCGCGCGCTGGCATGATGGTAGGTGCCAGCATGTCTGCAACACCTCGCCTTTTTGTTGAATCCGATCTTGTCGCGAAGGGCTTTGCCGCGCTCGACGACGCCCAGGCGAAATATCTCACCCGCGTGATGCGGCTCGGCGTGGGTGACCGTGTCCGGGTTTTCAACGGCCGGGATGGCGAGTGGAGCGCGACAATCGACACGCTGGAAGGCCGCTCCGTGCTGCTGAAGATGGATGCGCAGCAGCGCGAGCAGGTCGAAACCACCGGGCTGACCCTGATGTTCGCGCCGCTGAAAAAGGCGCGCACGGATTTTGTCGTCGAGAAGGCAACCGAACTCGGCGTCTCGATCATCCAGCCGGTGATGACGGCGCGCACACAAGCCGCGCGCGTTCGCGCCGACCGGCTACAGAAAATCGCGCTTGAAGCGGCGGAACAGACCGAACGGCTCGACCTGCCAATTGTCCGCGATGCGATCGACCTGCAAGGCGCGATCGAAGCGGCTGTCAAAGCTGAACCGGTGATTTTCTGCGATGAGGCTGGAGACGACGCCGATGTCGCCTGGGGTGGCGAGGCAGGGCGGGGCGCGCCGATGGCCGAAGCGCTCAAGGCGCTGAAGCCCGGATCGGCATCGATCCTCGTCGGACCGGAAGGCGGGTTTTCGGTCGAAGAGCGCGAATGGCTGCGAAGCCAGTCGTCCACACTTGCGGTTTCGCTTGGCCCGCGCATCCTGCGCGCGGAGACAGCCGCCATTGCTGCACTGGTGGTCTGGCAATCCATGCTTGGCGACTGGCGATAGCCGGCCTATTCAGTCTGGATGCAAGTCATCGGGAAAAGCGAGCGAAACAATGACCACGCCCACAAGCGACATCGACGCCGATGCCCGGCGCATTGAAGGCAAGACCGAACTGGTCGAATGGCTTGAAGCAGGCTGCAAGCCCAAAGCCGACTGGCGGGTCGGCACCGAGCATGAGAAATTCGGCTTTATCCGCGACGGGCTGCGACCACTGCACTATGAAGGGGATGTCGGTGTGCGCGCGATGCTGCAGGGCCTGCGCGACCGGTTCGGCTGGGAGGGGATCGAGGAAGGTGGCGTCCTGATCGGCCTGAAACGCGATGGCGCGAGTGTCAGCCTGGAGCCTGGCGGACAGTTCGAATTGTCGGGTGCACCGCTGGAAACCATCCACCAGACCTGTAACGAGGTCGGTGCCCATCTCAGTGAGGTGCGCGAAATTGCCGATCCGCTTGGCATTGCCTTTCTTGGTCTGGGTGTCTCCCCGCTCTGGAGCCTTGAAGAGACCCCGATGATGCCAAAGGGGCGCTACCGCATCATGCGCGACTATATGCCGAAAGTCGGGCGGCTCGGGCACGAAATGATGTTTCGCTCCTGCACCGTGCAGGCCAATCTCGATTTCGGCTCTGAGGCCGATATGGTCAGAAAGCTGCGCGTCTCGCTGGCGCTGCAGCCGCTGGGCACAGCGCTGTTTGCCAATTCCCCCTTCATGGAGGGGCGCACCAACGGCTTCCTGTCCTATCGCAGCCATATCTGGACCGATACCGACCCGGACCGCACCGGAATGCTGCCTTTCGCCTTCGAAAGCGGTTTCGGCTTCGAGCAATATGTCGATTATGCGCTGGATGTGCCGATGTATTTCGTGCGCCGTGGCGGGACCTATCTTGACATGGCGGGCAAGAGTTTCCGCGATTTTCTGGCGGGCAGGCTCGATCTTCTGCCCGGTGAACGCCCGGCCATGGATGACTGGGAAGATCATTTGTCGACCATCTTCCCGGAAGTGCGCCTGAAACGGTTCCTTGAAATGCGCGGGTCTGATTCCGGGCCATGGAGCCGGCTGTGTGCCTTTTCGGCTTTCTGGACCGGTCTGCTTTATGACCAGGGCGCGCTGGATGGTGCATGGCAAATGGTCAGGGACTGGAGCGCAGCTGAGCGCGAGGCATTGCGCCAGTCGGTCGGCACGCTGGGGCTGAAAACGCCGGTGCCGGGCGGGCGGACCCTGCGCGATGTCGCGATTGATGTGCTTGAAATGGTGCGCACAGGCCTGAAGACGCGGGCGTGCCTGTCTGCCTCCGGAGATGATGAGACCGGTTACATTATCGAGCTAGAGGACACCGCAAACAGCGGATTGACACCGGCCGATCGGTTGCTTGAGTGCTATCATGGCGAGTGGGGCCGGCGGGTCGAACCGGTCTTCGACGTGCTGGCCTATTGAACGCCGCCTGCATTCGCAGGTCCGCAATTCGGCGCGCAGTTCATTTGCGTGGCGGCCCGTGCACGCGGCGACCGGAGAGGGTCAATGAGCGAATATTTCCAGGAGCTTGATTTCTGCGAGACGCCGATCGGCGCACTCAGCCTGCGCCGCCGGCGTGACCTGCGGCTGGGTGTCGATGTGTTTGAAATCCTCCTTGGCGATGAATTTCTGATGAGCAGCCATTTCACCGCATCGGAAGTCGCGCTCGCCCGTTGCGGCGTGGATGCGTGCGAGGGCAGCCGGCTGGAGATTGTCGTTGGCGGGCTCGGGCTTGGCTATACGGCGATCGAGGCGCTGGCGGGCGATGATGTGTCGCAATTGCTGGTGGTGGAATATCTTGCGCCGGTCATTGACTGGCACCGCAAGGGCGTGCTGCCGATCGGCAAGACCCTCAGTGCTGACAAGCGCTGCCGTTTGGTGGAGGGTGACTTTTTTGCGATGATCGGTGGTAATGGCTTCGATCCGGGTGAGCCGGGCCGGCAATTTGATGCAATATTGGCCGATATCGACCATTCCCCCGACAAGCTGCTGGATGATCGCAGCCAGACTTTCTACAGGCAAGAAGGTTTGCGCGCATTGCAGCGCCACCTCAAGCCGGGAGGTGTTTTCGGCCTTTGGTCGGATGATGCACCCGATACGCGCTTTGTCCACCGGCTGGAGAGCGTCTTTGCCGAGGCCTGGGCCGAGCCGGTCACGTTCAACAATCCCTATACCGGCGAGCCTTTCACACAGACGGTCTATCTCGCCCGCAAGTCGCGGCGATGACGTGTCCGGATACAAGCGGGCCGCAACGCGACGCGCCGGCCTGCGGGCTTTGCGACTGCCCGGTCTGCGGGGGGACTGGCGAAGCGTTTTTCCGCTCCGGCGAGGACATCTATTTCCGCTGCGGGGTGTGTCAGGTGCGGTTCCTTGACCCGGCACGCCGTCTGCCGCGCGCTGAGGAATATGCCCATTATCTCAACCACGAAAACCATGTTGATGATCCGGGCTACAGGCGGTTCCTGTCCAAGCTTGCCGGTCCGCTGCTTGAGCGGCTGGAGCCGGGGTCGAACGGGCTGGACTTTGGCTGCGGTCCCGGCCCGGCGCTGGCGGTGATGCTGGGTGAAGCGGGCCATGAGATGGCGGTCTGGGACCCGTTTTTTGCCTCCGATCCAGCGCCACTTGCGCGCGAGTATGACTTTGTGACCTGCACCGAGACCGCCGAGCATTTCCATCATCCGATGCAGGAATTCGAGCGACTGCGGGCCTGTGTCCGCCCCGGCGGCTGGCTCGCCATCATGACCTGTTTCCAGACCGATGATGACAGGTTTGCCCGCTGGCATTACCGCATGGACCCGACCCATGTCGTGTTTTACCGGCAGGCCACTTTCCAGCACCTGGCCCGCCTTTGGGGCTGGGCGCTTGAGATCCCGGTCAAGGATGTCGCGCTGCTGCGAAGGCCATCATAACAGAGCGCTTTCGGTCGAAGTGGTAGTGTCTTGCACCCTGTCAGCCTGCAAAGCCGGGCGGCAGCGCTGGCGCGATTGGCACAGTTCGCCCGCCAGACAGGCCGTTCAGCAAGACAGCATAATACCCCGCAGACGAAATTTCGCGCGTGACGTCCGGATCGGAAATCGCATCGCGCAGAAGGATTTGCCGGCGATGACTGCTCGCAAAGACCGATCCCATGACAAGTTGTTCAATGGCCGAAATTTCGATCTGCCGGATCGAACCATCAATCATGCCGTGCGCGATCATTTCGGCAAATGTCATCCTCAGCCGGTTCAGTCGTGCTGCCATCAGAAGCCGTGTTTTCCCATCCAGCGCTGAAAGCAGGCTTATCCGCGCAAGCGGGTCGAGATCGGAGGCCTGACGTTCAAACAGCCAGCGCAGGCAACGCTCCAGCTGATCGAGTGCGGACATTGACGGGTCATGAGCAAGACGCTGTCCAGTCTCGATAATCTGACAGCTGCGTTCGAAGCAACCGAGCAGCAAGGCATTCTTGTCAGCAAACTGGGAATAGAACGCGCCGCGGCTGACACCCAGTTCCGTCGCAATATTGTTCAGCGACAGGCTCCGAAAGCCACCCGCGTTGAGCGCTCGCGTGCCTGCGCGCAGAAAAGCATCACGCTTCATCCTGTTCCAGGAGGCGCGGTCCAAACCGATATCGGCGTCCTGCTGATGGGTTTCGACGATTGAACGCGGGGGATGTCGTGCCCGGTCCACAGCCAGTCCGGAGCCAAGCAGGTCGACAAGTCCCTGCGTGGCTGCATCGCGGTCCGCGCGCCGGACATCGCCTAGCCATCGTGGCAACCAGTGCAGCATGTTGAGGATGAAGAACAGGGCCGCCGGCCGCGACGGTACATCGATGCTCTGATCATCAATTCCGCGCCCGATCAGCTGCCAGCACTTCGCGATCAGCGCCAGATAGCGCGAAGCCACGGAGGTCTGGTCTCCAGTGGTAATGGCAGACAGGTCCGCAATCACGGCAATCGGGCGCGCCACCCCGCTGAGAGCATCTGCATGCGCGCGCGCATGTGCGGCGACCCAGAACAACACTGCTTCAAGACCGTTTGCCTGACTGTGCGCGTCCTCCATGGCCTTTTCAGAGAAACCGATGGCGCGCTCGTAAACTTCCGAGAGCAGGCGTTCCTTGGATTTGAAATAATAGCTGACGGAGGTTTTCGTGGTTCGCAGGCTGGTGCCGATATCTTCCAGCCGCGTGTCCGCATAACCCATTTCATTGAACAGGCGCGTCGCTTCGGCGAGGATGGTCTCGCGTTTTACAAAGTGCGCATCGCTCTGAGGATCGGGCATGTTCATTGTGTCAAAATTGTCGCTTCCGGAAGAATTTTGAACCGCTTGTATTCTTTTTGTTGACCGGGTTCAAATTTGGGGTCACAAAAATTTCATCCATAAATAAAACTTATTCGGGGAGAAGAACCATGTCGAGGAAGACCTTTCTGCTGCTGGGATCAGCCAGCTTTGCGCTCGCGAGCCTGTCAGTGGCGCATGCGCAGACTGCTCAGGATGCGCCTGATGCGCAAGAGGCCGGAGCAGAAGGCGAACTGGTTCAGGACACGGTCGTTGTAACCGGTTCCAACATCCAGGGCGCTTCTGACGCGGGTACGATTGCAGTAACAACCCTCAGTGCCGAGCAATTGTCGACATTCGGACAGGTGTCTACGGGTGAATTGCTGGAAAACCTGCCTCAGGCCGGTTCGTTCGAGATCAACGATTCCGCTGATGGGCCGAATGATGCGCGCGGCGATGTCGCAACGGTCAACCTGCGCGGACTTGGCAGCGGCAACACCCTGATCCTTCTCAATGGCCGGCGGATTGCTCCGCATGCCGTTTTCCAGGATGTGTCGACCCAGGGCGCTGGATCCGTGCCGCGGTCGGTGACCAATCTGCAGGCCTTTCCAGCAGCGGCAATCGACCGGGTCGAGATTTTGCGCGACGGTGCCTCGGCGCTTTACGGCTCGGATGCGGTGGCCGGTGTGATCAACACGATCCTTTCGCCTGATTATGACAAGACCCGTCTGACCGTGCGCCATAGCGGGATCGAGGGCACGGACGAGCGCGAGACAACGATCGATCTGTCCACCGGGTTCGAGTTCAATGACGGCGCAACGAAATTGTTGGTCACCGGTTCCTTTTTCACGCGCGACGGACTGTTCGCCACTGAACTGGGCCCGCAATTCAACAATGTCGACAAGCGCGCCCTGCTGGAAGAACAAGACAGTCCGTTCGCCGGTTCGACCGATTTTCGAAACACATCGACGCGCTCGCCCTTCGGTCAGTTCCGCGTCGGAGAATTGCTGCCAGACGGAACCTTTTCGTCGATTGATGTCGGTGGCCTGACGGCAAGTGACGGGGATTTTCACGTTCAGCCCTGTACGTTTGCCGGCACACGAGCCGAGCTTGGCACCTTTGATCCGATCGTCGGCCAGGTTTGCCTCGATGATGGCAATCTGAACACGCAATTGCGTTTTGACTTCAACAGTTTCCAACCCGTCGACTCGTTCGGCGAGGGAGCCGAGATCACGCTCGATCCTCGGACGGCGCGGGGCCGTCAGCTGATATCCGACGCGGATCGCTATAATTTCTACTCCCTTGCCGAGCATGATTTCGGCAATGGGATTGAGGCGTTCGGTGAATTTCTCTTCTACCACTCCGAAACCGAAAGCCAGCGCGCCACACAGCCGCTGGATGATGGCCTGGCTTTCATCATCGTGCCCGCTTCGAACTACTGGAACCCGGTGGGTGCGATAACCAGTCCGAACCGTGTTGCCGGCATCAATGCACCGGATGAAGGCCTCGGCGTGCGGATTGATCGCTGGCGTCCGACCGAACTGGGTCCGCGGGTCTTTGATGTCGATGCAACCAATTTCCGCGTATTGGGCGGTCTGCGCGGTGAGTGGAGTGGCTGGGACTGGGAAAGTGCGCTCGCCTATTCGGAAAGCTCGGTAACCGACACGTCAATCAACCGGATTTCCAAAACCCTGCTGCAGGAGCAACTGGCTCTGGCCACACCCGATGCGATCAACCCGTTTGGCGGGCCGAATGCGAACACCCAGGAACAGCTTGATCGCATCCGGATCTCGGTCGAAAACAATGGTGACACGGACCTGACCAGCTGGGATCTCAGATTTGCGCGCCCGGATGTCATGGCCAACTGGGCTGGCGATGTCGGTGCTGCTTTCGGCTTCGAAATCCGCAATGAAGGCTATTCGGAAGACCGCGATGACCGGCTTGACGGAACGATCACCTTCACTGGCGGCGATGGCGGCGTTTCGGATACGTCCGACGTGGTCGGCGTCAGTCCAACGCGCGATTCAAGTGCAAGCCGGACAGTTTACGCTGCATTCGCTGAAACGCTGATCCCGGTTGTGGCACCTCAGGACGGGTTCTTCTCGAATGAGATCAACATCCAGATTGCTGCGCGCGCGCAGTATTTCGACGATATCGAGGAATTCGTGGTCAAGCCGAAAGTGGCAATTTCCTGGTTCCCGGTCGAGTATATCAACTTCCGCGCGGCCTACAGTGAAGGCTTCCGTGCACCGAATGTGGTGCAGCTCAATCGCGGTGACATTTCCCGGCTGAATCAGGGCATTCAGGACTTTGCGCGCGCCGAAGTCACCAATGACCCGGAAGATACCGGAGAGACCTTCCGTGCGACCATCCGGCGCTCGAACCCCGATCTGGAGCCGGAAGAATCCGAGACAATTGTTGCCGGCGTCACGATTGAGGTGCCCTTTCTGGATGACCTGACACTGAGTGCGGACTATTGGCAGATCGAACAGACCGACATCATTGGCACGCTGGGTCCGGAATTCATACTGGCGCTTGATGCGCTGGCGATTCAGCAGGGCGGTGGCGACCCTCGCGTCATCCGGGACGCTCTGACGGATGCAGACCGTGCGCTGTTTGATGCCTTCAATGCCGCCAATCCGAATGACCAGCGGGTGGCAGTGGGTGCAGCCCGCGCCGTCGAAGACAGCTTTATCAACCAGGACAGCCAGGAAACCTCTGGTGTCGATGTCGCTGCACGCGGGTCATTCGACCTCGACGATTTCGGCAGGCTGAGTTATTTTGTCGAGGCCTCGCGCCTGATCGATTTTGACCTCAAGCGGGCAGAGAGCCTTGATGCGGCGCTTGCCGATCCACAGTTCGGCGACACGTTTGCGGGTGAGTTCGACGCACTGGCCGTGGACCGCATGGGCCTGAACGGCAATCCGGACTGGCGCCTGAGTTCGAACATCAATTATCGGCTTGGCGATTTTGGTGCCGGTGCGTCGGTTCGCTATATCTCCTCATTTGAAGACACAAGTGTCGACAATATCGATGCCGATGGTGACGGGGATATCGACTTTTTCCCGGTCGATTCCTGGACCCGGGTCAACGCCTTTGTCGATTATCGCATTCCGGTTGGCCCTGTAGACCAGTTCCGGGTCCGGTTTGGCGTCAACAATGTGTTTGATAACGCGCCGCCTCTGGCCGATGAAAGCCGCGGTTTCTTCACAGAGTTCCACTCGGTACGTGGCCGCGAATTCTACGTACAGGCCCGCGCGCAATTCTGATCGGACAGCAGGGCGATGTGCGGGTGACTAAAATCATCCGCGCAGTGTGTTGTGCGACAATTTGTGAAAAACTCTTGCAAGTCTGGAACCTGATATGCTCCGATTTGTGCCTTGGCTCATACTGCTCGGCCTGCTTGTGGCAGGCTGCGCGGCGTCACCGACCATTGATGATCCCTCCCGGGTCCGGTTTTCGTTTGCCGACTGGGAGGGCCCTGCGCTGAGAGTTTTTGCAGTCGAGCCCGAAACGGCCGGGCCGCAGTCGCCGGTCATCTTCGTGCTGCATGGCGTAAACAGGAATGCCGATGATTACCGCGACAACTGGGTCGATCTTGCGACGACCTACGGCTTTCGTGTCTACGTGCCGGAGTTTAGCGACCGGTTGTTTCCTGGAGCTGAAAATTACAATCTTGGCGGTCTGGGCGGAGATGGTCCGTTTGCTTTTGATGCCATCGAGGCCCTTTATGCACATCTTCGTACCAACAGGTCAGCGGACCCGCGCGGTTATGTGATCTTCGGGCATTCTGCTGGCGCTCAATTTGTCCATCGCTTCACCTGTTTCGGTGACACGTCGAACTTGCGACTGGCGATTGCCGCCAATGCCGGATGGTATACCCGTCCTGATCCGGAGCACACCTGGCCCTACAGCCTGTCGGGTGCGCCGAAACCGCTCTGCCGGCTTGAGGACTGGTTTGCACAGCCGCTGCTGGTCATGCTCGGCGATGGCGACACCGACCCGAACAATGTTTATTTGCGCCGCACACCTGAAGCCATGGCGCAGGGGGCCCATCGGCTTGAACGCGGTCTGAACTTTCTGACAGCGGCGCGCGAACTTGCAAGGCAATCGGACATCCCGATAGCCTGGCGGTTCGAGATTGTCGAAGGGGTTGGCCATGATAATCGCGGCATGGCGCTCGCTGCGGCAAGGATGATCAGTGAGATGGAGAGCGCGCCGGCACTTTCAGGCAGCAGGCAGGATTGATGGCGCGCTTCGAGCAACGTTCGCGATTGCAGGGCGTGGGGCTGGTTGCCGGCCCGCTGGCGGCGATCGCGATGTTTGTGTTCTTTCGCCCGAATGACCTGTCGCAGGCCGCTCAGATGACGGCGGCGATGGCGGTTCTGATGGCAATCTGGTGGTCCACCGAGGCTGCGCCGGTCGCGGTCACCGCGTTCCTGCCGCTCGTTCTGTTTCCGGTTTTCGCAATCGCTCCGATCTCGGAGACAGCGACTTCTTACGCGCATCCGACAATTTACCTGTTTCTGGGCGGTTTCGTCGTTGCACTGGCGATTGAGCGATCCGGACTGCACAAACGTGTCGCGCTGCTGGTGTTCGGCGTGATCGGCGTCAACGGGCGCTCGCTGGTCGGTGGTTTCATGCTTGCAGCCGCGCTCTTGAGCATGTGGATTTCCAACACGTCGACGGCGTTGATGCTGTTGCCGATCGTGATGTCGGTCGTCGTCGTCATCCGCGAAACCATGGATGATCTGGAGCCCGGGGAGCTTTCCGATTTCGAAACCGCGATGCTGCTTGGCCTCGCATATGGTGCCACACTTGGCGGCATGACCACGCTGGTCGGCACCCCGCCAAATGCCTTCATGTCCGGCTTCATGCAGTCCAATTACGGGATCGAGATCGACGTCGCGCGGTGGATGCTGGTTGGCGTTCCGCTCGCCCTGATCATGCTGCCTGTCAGCTGGCTCGTGCTGACGCGGGTGCTTTTCAAGGTCCGCTTCAGGGCCTCGCCTGCCGCGCGCAAGCATGTGCTCAGTCTTGGCGATGAACTCGGGGCCGTGAGCCAGGTTGAAATTCGGATCGGCATTCTGTTTGTCTTTCTGGTTGCCGGCTGGCTGTTGCGTAAGCCTTTGACAGAATGGACTGGGATCACTGGTCTGACAGATGCGGGTGTGGCGATGACGGCTGCGGTGGCCGCCTTTCTTGTGCCTGCCGGCAGTCGTCCGGGGCCGCTTCTGGAATGGGAGGACACAAGGCGGTTGCCCTGGGATGTGCTTATCCTGTTTGGTGGTGGCCTTGCGCTGGCGGGCGGCATGAGTTCGTCAGGGCTGACAGTCTGGATCGGTCAGCAGCTGGCACCTCTCGGCGCAATCCATCTTGCCGTGCTGATCATTGCGGCGACAGCGCTGGTGATCTTCCTCACTGAAATGACCAGCAATCTGGCCACGACCGCAACATTCCTTCCGGTGATGGCCGCGCTGGCGGTTGAAACCGGTCATGATCCGCTGATCTTCGTCATTCCGATCACGTTGGCGGCAAGTTGCGCCTTCATGCTGCCCGTCGCGACACCGCCAAATGCGATCGTGTTCAGTTCCGGCGCGCTGTCGATACCGCGGATGATGCGGGCCGGAATTGTTCTGAACATCGTTGGCATTGTTGTCTTGTCGATGATCGCGCTATTCCTCGCACCACGCGTGTTCTGATGCGTTATCTATCGGTCATGTTCGCCGGCCTGCTTATGCTGTCAGCCTGCGTAGCAAACTTTCCGCAGGTTTCGGGCGAGTGTCGCCAGGGCGCGGTCCGTCTTGTCGCCGACTTCCCGCAGGCGCGCGCAGATGACTGCCGGCGCACCGGGCCTGCCACTTTCGAGGTTACGATTGCGCCGGAGGCCGAACCGATAAATCCAAGTCCGTGGTATGCTTTCGAAATTGTCTCGCGCGAGGGTGGCCAGGTGCAGGTGACGCTCGATTATGCCCATTCGCGCCATCGCTACCGGCCGAAGACGCAGGTGCCGGGCGGAGACTGGCACTTGCTTGAGGAAGGCGCCGTGGTCAGTTCGAACGAGGGCAGGCGCGCGAAACTGGTGTTTGACGCACCGGCGGGCCGTGTGCGCATCGCGGCTCAGGAAATCCTCTCGCCCGCTGATCGACAGGCCTGGGTCGAGGCATTTGCAGCGCGAGCGGGCCTGACACCCGCCGTGATCGCGACAACCCCGGGCGGGTACCCGGTAACAACCCTTGGCGGCGGCGCAAAGGGACCGGGCACGCCGCTCGTCATTATTCTTGGCGGCCAACACCCGCCTGAAGTGCCCGGTGTGTTCGGCTTGCGGGCCTTCCTGGATGCTCTTCTTGTTTCGGGGCCGGAAAGCGAGGAATTCCTCGAAACCCATGGCGTGCTGGTCGTGCCGGAAATGAACCTTGATGGCGTGGCGCGCGGG
>CAYUEM010000013.1:15376-26113 GCA_964442925.1 uncultured Hyphomonadaceae bacterium | reverse complement strand
CGGGCATCGTCGGACCGGCGCGCGACGACGATCCTGGCGGAAAAGGCAAGTGGCCAAGTGGATCAATTTGGTCGGGAACCGCCCTAACGCATCGCGAACCCGAATATGGCGACCGACCGGTCGCCGGGCAGGCAGCCCGCCCCGTCGGAGGCGCTGCGCGACTAAAGACAAAAAATTGCTTTTCGGTCGGGCAGCCGGTGACCACTTCGCCTGAAAGCGCTGTTATTTCTTGCCCTGGCCAAGGCCCATCTTGCGGGCGAGGTCAGAACGCTGACGTGCATAGGCTGGCGAGACCATCGGATAATCGAACGGCAGGTTCCACTTCTCGCGATATTCCTCAGGTGACATATTGTATTTTGCGCGCAGATGCCGTTTCAGAGATTTGAATTTCTTGCCGTCCTCAAGACAGATCAGATATTCATCGGTTATCGATTTTCGCGCCGAGACCGCCGGTTTTTGTTCTGTCTCTGCATCCTCTTCTACGGTCAGTTTGAACAAAGACGTATGCACACTGCGGATCAGTTCAGGTAATTCCGTCGCCTGAACCGAATTGTTACCGACATAGGCGGCCACTATTGCGGATGCCAATTCTATGATCGTGTCTTGCGAGACATCGACACCATTTTTTTGCTGCATCTGATACTATCTCCAGCCCAATAATGAACCGGGGTTAATGTATGCGGCACAATCTTGTAAACTGACCAATCGCAGTTGGACTGCATTCGAAATCAACTACACCATTGGCTGTCTCGGCTTCAACGCATTGAAACAAAAGCCAAAAGCAGCGAAAAGCCAAGCAATGCCGCCGTCCAGATCGCCATGCCACCGGTCAGTGGCCCACGTGACAGCACACCGCGCGGACTGAACGCCGCCTCGATCCGGTCATAGGTGCGTTGTCCGAGCGCGGCAAACACACCGGTCATCGCCGGACCCGCCTTGAGCCAGACCGCGCCGGACCACGACGCCATGCCATAACCCAGACGGCGATACAGCCAGTCGGTGTCGAGGATCGTGCCCGGCTTCTCGGGTGGATACAGCGCGAACCGCTTGAGCAGCATGAAGGCAAGGATCGCAAGAACAAGCAGCTGCATCTGCGTCAGGATATGGCCTGTCGTATAGGGCTGGTAGCCCTTTGCGACTTCGGGATAGGGCAACAGGCTGTAGAGCCAGCCATAGCCGAACCCGCCAGCCAGCGGCAGCCCGATCAGGATACAGATCGCCGCAGCGATCCCCATCGCAAGCAGCATGTTGAACGGCGCTTCCTTCACGCGTTTGCCGCTGTCATGCCCGAAAAAGGCGAAATACGGGATCTTGATGCCGGAATGCTCCAGCACACCCGCGGAGGCGAAGAGCAGCATCAGCCAGGCTATGACAAAGCCTTCATGCGCCACCGCGCTCATGGTCATCGACTTGGCGACGAAGCCGGAAAACAACGGGAATGCGGAAATCGATGCCGCGCCGATCAGGCAGAACAGCGCCGTGAACGGCATCGACTTGTAAAGCCCGCCCAGTTCGCTGGCCTTCGCCGTGCCGGTCCTGTAAAGCACCGCGCCCATGCTCATGAACAGCAAGGCCTTGTAGATGATGTGGGCAAAGGCATGCGCGGCAGCCCCGTTGAGCGCGAGCTGGCCGTATTCACTCGACAATTCGGCCACCCCGATGGCGCAGACCATGAAGCCGACCTGATTGTTGAGGCTGTATGAGAGCACTTTGCGCAGGTCATTCTCGATAACCGCGAAGAAGACCGGAAACACGGTCATCACCGCACCGACCCAGATCAACAGGTCGAGGCCCGGGAACAGCCGCGCGAGCGTCAGCACCGCCAGCTTGGTGGTAAATGCCGACAGAACCACCGCGCCGACAACGCTGGCCTTGGGATAGGCATCCTGCAGCCAGTTGTGCATGAACGGAAAGGCCGCCTTTATGCCAACAGCGATCAGGATCAGCAGCGCACCGGGTGCATCCAGCGATTCAAAAGCGGCCAGGTCGAGCGAGCCGGTCGCCTTGAAGACATAGACAATGCCATTGAGAAGCAGAACGCCGGACAGAACCTGCACGACAAGATAACGCATTGCCGCATTATAGGCCGCCTTCGTCCCGGCACGCAGGATCAGGAACACCGAACTGATCGCCGTCAGCTCCCAGAACACGAACAGTGTCATCAGGTCGCCGGCAAAATTCGCAGCCACCGCCGCGCCGGCATAGGCCATCGCCATGCCATCCTGCAGCGGGTCGTCGCTGTGCATCGCGTAAATGGCATTGAGAAGCGCCGCAATCAGGAAGGCGAGCCCGAAAATGAAATTGAGATTGTCAACGCGATAGAGAACCAGATCAATGCCGAGCGCATTGGCCGTTGCCAGATCAATCCGCTGATCGGCCTGGGTGAGCATCACAATCGCCAGCAGCGGCGCGATCACCATCAAGGCCTGACGAACCGTTTTCGCTTTGATGAAACAACCGCAAAGTCCGACAAGAACCAGCAGGAAGCCAGGATTCAGCTGTGTGAAAAGCGCGCTCATGATTGCGGCCCCGCAGCGTCGTCGACATCGGTCGGACGGGTGTCGGCCTCGTCATAATAATCCTCGCGCCGGCGCAGAAGCTTGCCCAGCGGCCAGCCGGAAAGCACTGCAATCGTGAAAGCGGCAAAGCCCCACAGGGCGTAAAAGCCGGTGCCTTCGGAAAATTCGACATATTCATGCCGCACAGTCACCAGGTCGATCACGACCAGAAAAACACTTAGCGCGATGACGGCGGCCAGAAGAATGGCGTGCGTGCGCGGATGTGAGACCCAGCCGAAAAGCAGTTTTGCAGCCGGATGCATTTCGCTGTCATCGGGCGGGCTCGCGGCCTCGGGCGGCTTGACGAAACGCCCGGCCTCGTCGCGTTCGGGAGCGCTTGGCTCTGTCATGGCGTGCCTCCGCTGATAAGGGCGTTTGCCGAAAGGTCCGGACGCTCACCAACCGCCGGAATGAGAAAGTCTGAAATCGGCCCGACAAGGAAGAACAGGAGAATACAGAGCAGTGCCGTGAACAAAGGCGCAGCCACGGTCAGTGCCGGCGCCCCGCCAGGACGCTTGTAAGGTGCCGGTTCCGGGGTCCCCGGCGGCGGCATCAGTGCCAGGATCGGGATCGGCAGGAGATAGATGATATTGAGCAGCGATGAGACGATCAGGATGATCGGCACATAGGCCAGTCCGGCATCGGCAGCGCCTTGCATCAGCTCGTATTTGGCCCACCCCCCAGCCAGTGGCGGCAGTCCGATAATCGACAGCGCCGCAATGAAAAATGCGATGAAAACAAGTGGCATCCGCCGCCCGAGCCCGCGCATATCGGAAATATTGGTCAGTCCCGTCGCGACATAAATCGCGCCCGCGCACATGAACAGGGTGATCTTGCCGGAGGCGTGCGCAGCGATCTGCAACGCGCCGCCCATGAAGCCAGCCGCATCGGCGAGCATCGCACCGGCGGTGACGTAGGCCAGCTGCGCAATCGTCGAATAGGCCAGCCGCGCCTTGAGATTGTCCTTGGTAAGCGCCACCAGCGAGGCCACAATGATCGTGAAACACGCGACCAGAAGAATGAACTCCCTCGACGGCGTGGCGTTGAGCAGGTCCTCGCCGAAAATATAGATCGAGATTTTCAGGATGGTGAACACACCCGCCTTGACCACGGCCACCGCATGCAGCAGCGCGGAAACCGGCGTTGGCGCCACCATCGCATTGGGCAGCCAGAAATGCACTGGCATAAGCGCCGCCTTGCCAACCCCGAAGGCGAACAGGACCAGCAACATGCTGGAGACCAGCGGGGTGACTCTCGGATTGCCGGCCAGCAGGCCGCCGGGCACAAAATCGAGATTTCCATCCGACAAGACGAATGTCCAGGCAATCGCCAGCAGAAACAGACCGATCGAGGTGGCCAGCAGCGTCATCAGATAGATCCGCCCGCCGCGCTGGGCGGCTGCATCGCCCTTGTGCGCCACCAGCGGATAGGTCGAAAGCGTCAGCACCTCATAGAACACGAACAGTGTGAAAAGATTGGCCGACAGCGCCACACCCATCGCGCCGAACAGCGCAATGGCAAAGAAGATGTAGAAACGGGTCTGGTTGCGCTCGCGATTGCCGCGCATATAGCCGATAGAATAAAAGGAATTGACGATCCACAGCCCGCTGGCGACCATTGCGAACAATGCGCCGAGCGGCTCCACCCGGAAAGCGAAAGTCAGGGGTGCAAGCCCACCCATCGGCTGCATCGCCACCAGCGGCGTTGTCGCCAGCGCTTCGCCGCCAGAAAGGCGCAAGGTCAGCGCGATCACGCAGGCAAACAGCGCCACCGCCCCGGAAATCGTCATCGCCTCGCGCAGATTGGGCCAGCGACCTGCGACAAAGATCGCCGCCGCCGTGATCAGCGGAATGGCAAGGATCAGCCAGATGAGGTCACTGCCGGTCATCGCGAACCTCCCTCGCCGAGCACCGAAGCGGCCGCCTGGCCTGCCAGATCATAAACCGGGCTGGCATCGATCCCGATCCAGATATTCGCCAGCGCAAGGAGCCAGAGCGGAACGAGGATCAGCAGCGGCGCTTCCTTGCGCTGCTTGCGCGGATTGGCCGGCGCGCGGAAGAAGACCGCTTCGAGAACCCGGCCCATATAGATCACGGCGAGCACGCTGGAGAACACAATCAGCACCGCAGCCCACCACCAGCCATTCTCGAATGCGGCCGACAAAAGTGCCAGTTTCGACTGGAAGCCCGCCGTCAGTGGAACCCCGATCAGCGACAGCGCGCAGATGGCAAAGGCTGACATCGTCCAGGGTGCAGAGCGGCCCAACCCGGAAAAATCATCGACCCGCGTGCCCTGATAGGTCAGCACAACACCGGCAACCGCCATGAACAGGCCGCCTTTCATCAGCGCATGATTGACCAGGTGAAACAGGCCTGCGGTCAGGCCGGCTGCGGTCGCAATCGATATACCCAGCAGCATGTAGCCGACCTGCGCGACCGATGAATAAGCCAGCGTGCGGCGCACATCGCTCTGGAAAACCGCCTGAAAGGAACACACCACCATGGCGGCAATTGCCAGCGGCATGAGCAACAGCTCGAAACTCGCCAGTTCGAAGGCAAAGCCGGGCTGGAACACGGTGAACAGAAACCGGATCAGCGCATAAAGTGCCACCTTTGTCGCTGTCGCCGCAAGGAAAGTGGTGACGAAACTTGGCGCATAGGCATAGGCATTGGGCAGCCACTGGTGCAGCGGCCACATCGCCGCTTTCAGACCCAGCCCGATGATAATGAAGGCAAAACCGGCCTGTACGGTGCGGCTGCCTGTCATCGCCGGGATCATCACCGACAGGTCATGCATGTTCAGCGTGCCAGTCGCGGCATAAAGGAAACCCACGCCGATGACATAGAAGGTCGCGCCCAGCGTGCCCATGACGAGGTAGTTGAAGGCCGCCGGCAAAGCGCGGCGATCCCGCCCGGCACCCAGCGCGACCAGCACATAGGTCGAGATCGACGAGATTTCGAGAAACACAAACAGGTTGAACGCATCCCCGGTGATCGTGACGCCGAGCAGGCCGGTCACGCAAATCAGATAGGCGGAATAAAACAGGTTCTGCTTGGCCGTGCGGATCTCGGCATTGACCGTCGGCCAGGAGAAAATTGCGGCCAGGAATCCGATCGTGGCCACCAGCAACAGAATGAGAGCATTGAGCGCATCAATGCGGAACTCAATCCCCGCAGGCGGCTCCCAGCCTCCCATGGCATAAGAGATCACGCCCTCTTCGGCCACGCGTCCAAGAAGCAAGAGTGCAAACACCAGCGACGCCGCCGTCGCGAGGATCGACAGAACCCAGGCCAGTCGCCCCGACGGCACGAACGCACACAGCGTCGCCGAAATCATCGGCACCACGACAACCAGCGCAGGCGCGTGCATTCGCGCCCAGTCCGGCGCAACAGACAGCAACATCTCGATCACTGTGCAGCCCCCGTTGCCGGCGCATCGCGCTCTTCGGCCAGCGCGACTTCGATGTCGATATCGCGCACCTCGTCGGACTCGATCGTGCCATAAGCCTCCCGGATCCGCACGACCAGTGCTAGTCCGACCGCCAGCGTCGCCACGCCCACGACAATCGCCGTCAGGATGAGGACATGCGGCAGCGGATTGGAATAGACATTTTCCAGCGGCGGATATGCGCCATGCCCACCATGGACCGCATCGACCATGCCGGTGCCATCATGGCCCTCGCCCGGCTTGCCATGCCCCCCGATATCCCCGCCCATCAGGATCGGCGCGGTGCCCCCGGCAATCTTGCCAAGCGTGATGTAGAACAGGAACACCGAGGTCTGGAAAACCGAAAGCCCGACAAGGCGCTTGATCAGATTGTTCGCTTCGAACGTGATATAGAGGCCGGTCATCATCAGGGCGATGATCATCCAGTAATTGCCGCGTGAGACGATGAATTCGAGCATGGCCTACCAGTCCTCGTCGTCGATTTCGGCGACCCGGCCTGCGAACGCGTAGAAAATGGTCAGCATCGAACCGGCAACACCGAACAGAACGCCAAGCTCGATCAGAATGATGCCGAGATGCTGCGCCCCGTGCCCGCCTTCAGGTTCCTCATACAGTGCATTGTATTCGAGGTAATTTCCGCCTCCGAAAAGCGCCCAGACCCCGACACCGGCATAAAGCAGCACGCCGGACGCTGCCAGGCCACGCGCAAAACCAGCCGGCACCAGACGCAACGCCGATGGAACACCGAAAATCAGGGCATAGAGAATGATCGCGACCGCAAAGATCACACCGGCCTGAAACCCGCCGCCCGGCGAATATTCGCCATGAAACTGGACATAGAAGGCGTAGATGATGATCAGCGGGATCAGAAGCTTGGAAACCACCCGCAGGATGACGTGATGATCGGAATTCATTTGCGCACCCCCTTGCTCATTCCGTCGGCCAGCGAGCGCTCACCAAACCCAAGCAGAAGCGCCACGGCGAGCCCTGCCGTGAACACGACGGCCACTTCGCCCAGCGTATCCATTCCGCGATAGCTCGCCAGAATTGAGGTCACGACATTGGGAAAGCCCATTTCCGGATAATGTCGCTGGAGGTATTCGGTACCGATGCCCGCATTGGCCGGGGAATTGGGATCACCCAGCGCGGGCAGGTCGACAGACGCATAGATCAGCATCACTCCGGTGACGATCACCACCAGAAGCGGCGCAATCCGCGAATAGCGCTTTTCCACTTTTGCGGTGCGCGCCGTCAGCAGCATCGCGCCAAGCAGCAGGGCGGTGGAAATGCCCGCGCCGACCGCCGCCTCGGTAAACGCGACATCGACCGCATCCAGCGCGACAAACCAGGTCGCCGAAACCAGCGAATAAATGCCCGACAGCATGACAATCGCAAACAGGCTGCGCAGGCGCGCAATCGCGATGCCGACGACGAACAGGATTGCGAGCAACAGGAAACTGGCGAGGACAACGCCAAGCTCGCCCTGAGCAAACAGCGCGTTCATTGCACACCCTCCCCCTGGCCGGCATTGTCGCCGCGTGCCGCCGGCCCGGTCACCGGCTGCAATCCGGCAACATGCGCTGCATTGGCAATTGCGTGGGCCGCTGTCGGCCCCGTCAGAAACAGGAAAACCCAGATCGCCGCGAGCTTGAAAACCGTCAGCAGGTCCGGTGACATTAGCCCCATGCCGACCAGCAAAGCGGTCGCGCCCATCGAATCGGTCACGCTGGCCGCGTGCATCCGGGTGTAGAAATCGGGAAAGCGCAGCACGCCGACCGTGCCGACAATGGTCAATGCCGCGCCAATCACACTGAGGACCGCGCCAACCCAGGGCCGGCCGGCATGAAACAGCTGGGTGATGGTTTCGAGCATGTCCAAATCAGCGCCCTCCGCCTTGTTTCGAACCGGCACTGCGCGTCAGCGACACCTGGAACGATCGGTAGCGGAAGAATTTCAGGATCGCGATGGTCGAGACGAAATTGATCAGCGCATAAAGCAGGGCAATGTCGAGAAAGGCCGGACGCCCCATCACAAAGCCAAGAATGCCGAGCAGGAGCAGGATCTTCGTGCCAAGCGAGTTGACCGCCAGCACACGGTCGTAAAGCGTTGGGCCCAGGAGCGCGCGCAACAGCATCAGCGAGATCGCGACCAGAAGTGCGAGGGTGGCGGCTGCAAGAAGAAGGTTCATCGGCTGGCTCCATCGGCTGCCGCCGCCGTGCGCCGGTCCATTTCAGCGAAGGATTCCGGCTCGGCATCCTGTTCGTAAAGGGCGTGAACCAGCATCTTGTCGCCATCGATTGAAAGCGTCACGGTTCCGGGCGTCAGGGTAATCGAATTGGCAAATGTCGTCTTCGCAAGGTCGGACCTGCACCGCGTTTTCACCTTCACCAATGCCGGGTTGATATCGAGATCGGCGCGCAGGCAGGCCCCGATCACGCGCCAATTCGCTTTCACGATTTCAACAAACAGCCAGACCCAGTAGGCAAGAAAAGCTGGCCAGCGCAGATAAGGTGAGCTGTCCCGGTCAACCACATCCAGCCGCATCGCCAGGAACAGCGTGATGGCGAGAGACACCGCGCCAAAGCCCAGCATCAGCGGCTTGGTCATCCCGGACATCGCCATCCAGAATGCGACAAGCGCCAGCAGAAGACCGCCAAGATAGCCCACGAATTGCCCGCTCCGCCCATTGCCCGACCAAATTGCGAAGCCAGTTCACTAATCGCACGAGGTCGGTTTGGCCAGCCCCCCACCGGCGCTTTGCGACATTTCAGCCGCCGAAGACCAGCCGCGCGGTCCGCATGGCAGCAGAATAGTCCTCGCCATTGGCTGGCTCGCCCTCTTCGCGCCGCAGACCGGTCTCCGGGGAAAATGCCGAAGACAGCGACCAGTTCCAGTATCGCAGCGTGGTTTGCGCGCGTGCCACGGTCAGGGCCAGATAGGTTTCGAGCACCTGCGCGAAGATCGGGTCGGGTGAACCGTCTTCCAGCCGGAAAGGCCGGCGCAGGGCGCGCCAGAGATGTTTGAGATGGTTGCGCCTCAGCCCCGTCGCCTTGCACAGCACCGCCAGAGGCTCACCACCGCGATCAGACAGGATCTTTGCAATTGTCACCGGCTTGACGCCGGCCAGATAACCCATTTCCTGGGCCCTGTGCGGGTCAAGCCCGTTGCGCGAGGCGTCCTCGACCACATGTTCCAGACTGTCATAGGGGCTTTTCTCGATCGCCGCCCGATTGCGCTGACGCCGCTCGATCAGCTGCAGCGTCTTGCGCACCAGCGGATCATTCCAGCCCTCCTTCGCGGCAAGGGCAAACATGTCCGAACAGTTGTTGATCAGCTCCCGCCGGTCAGCAGCATGGCGCTGTAATATGTTGCGGCGCGTTTCACGATCTGTCCACCAGAACATCGCCATGGCATGCGCTGGCGTCAGCTCCGGACGCGCCAGCAGAGGCCGGCACAAATCAGGCGCATCGCGTGACAGTGTCACCAGCCTGTCAACGCAGATATCCGAAAGGCGCGCGTCGGGATTGGCGATCAGGTTGCGCAGGATCGTCGGCTCGGCGAGCCCGGCCAGTGTCTCGCAGACCATTTCCGGCACCGGTTTGCGCGCTGCAATCAGCAGCCGGTGCTGCGGCGTCGCACTGAGTGCGATATAACTGAGATCGGAGCCATCAAGCCCGGTATTCGCGGAAAGGATGGGCTCGGCGATCTCAATGGCCGCGCAGCTGAGATAGCGCAACAAACGCGCGGGTGCTTCATGCTTGTCAGCCAGCCGTCTCGCACACAATTGCAATTCCCGCGGCGAGGCTTCAAACAACATTTCAAGCAGGATGTCGGCCGCCATGGACCGATCCGGCGGCGGCAACTCACTCGACGGCAAGGCCAGCACATCAACAAGCCGTCTGAGCAGTGCGCTGCGGGTTGCGCCTTTGCCGGTTGTTTGAGAAGCCGTTTCAGGCGCTTGCTGCGTCATCCATTCGCAATGCCATAAGCAGGGTTAACGATCGGTTTGCGGCGCTGCTGAGGGTGTTGGGCTCAGCGCCCCCGGCCTCGCTTGTGGACGAACAGAACGACGACGGATGCCGCGAGCATGGCAACGGCCAGCATGAACAGGGCGCCGCCATCGCCCGGCGCGTTCGGTTGCAGCGACAGTGGAACCTCCCGGCCAAGCCAGGGAGAAAGATGCAAGCCAATCGCCCCGGCCAGGATCGCTACCGACAACAAGGCACCCAGCCGGCGCGAAAATGGCAACAGCAGAAGCAATGCGGCCAGCAGTTCCAGATAGGCGGTCAACACGCGCGCGCCGGGCTCGAAAATCGCATAGCCGGAACGCTCCGCCAGTGTCTGGAAGATGATATTCTCGCCCGGCAGGTCGAACAGTTTGACCTGTCCTGCAGGCGGGTCGGGCAAGGGATGCGCCGCCGACTGGACAAACATGAAAACGAGGGCCAGCGCCAGCACCCAGCTGACCATTGCGCGCACAAGATCCATCGCAGGTCTCTCCTCAATCCCCCGGCAGAGTTACTAACATGGCGCGGGCTGATGACAAACGCATGACGGTCGCTCCGATGAGGCCAAGCGCGTTTATCCTGACCAGAATCGCCGCGACAGGACCACGAACACCGCAACAAATTCCAGCCGCCCGAGGAGCATGGCAATCGCGCAGATCCATGTCGCCGCATCCGAAAGCGGCTGATATGTGCCGTTGGGACCGACAATCTCGCCCAGCCCCGGA
>CAYUEM010000013.1:0-15366 GCA_964442925.1 uncultured Hyphomonadaceae bacterium | reverse complement strand
CAACATTCGAAACGCTCGCCGCTGAAGCGGAAATCGCCGTCAGCGAATCCAGCCCGGTGAGTGCCAGAAGGGCCGCAGCGATCATGAAGGTGACGAGATAAAGGAAGACGAACACCATCACCGACTGCAGTGTGTCCTCGTCAACCACGCGGCCATTGTAACGCACGGGGGCCAGCCGGTGCGGCTGCACCATCCGCGCGGCATGGGCGAAAACGGCCTTTGCAGAAATTTCGAGGCGGAACATTTTCAGCCCGCAGGCGGCAGACCCCGCACACCCGCCCAGAAAGGTCGCAATCAGGAACACCACGACAACGGGTCCGCCCCAGCTGTCATACGACCCTGAGACATAACCTGTCCCGGTCATCACCGAGATGATGTTGAACAGCGCCTCGCGAAAGGCCTCATACCGGCTGTCAAATGACGCCGGAGAGATGTCCAGCTCATGATAGCCGACGATGAACAGCGATAAGACAATCAGCAAGGCCAGAAACAGACGCGGTTGCGGATCGCGCCACAATGCAAGCAGGTTGCCCTGCAACAGCGTCATTGCGAGAAGGCTGAAGGGAAGCCCGGCGATAAACATGAACAGGCAGGCGACATAAATCGCAGGCGTGCCCGCAAAATGGGCAAATGACTGGTCATGGCTGGAGAAACCACCCGCCGAAACCGTCGTCATCGCGTGCGCAATCGCATCGAACGCATTCATTTCGCTCGCTAGATAGCCTGCAGCGCAGGCGATCGACACAAGCAGATAGACCACGCCGGTCTGCAACGCGATTTCCGACACGCGCGGGAGGAACTTTCCCGACTGGTCGGAACTCTCGATCTGGAACAGCTGCATCCCGCCCACTCGCAGCGAGGGCAGGATCGCGATTGCCGTGACAATGATGCCGATCCCACCAATCCATTGCAGGATCGCACGCCACAGCAACAGGCCGCGCGGCATGTCATCGAGCCCGGTCAGGATGGTCGCGCCGGTGGTCGTCAGCCCGGACACACTCTCAAAACTCGCATCGGTGAAGCTGAGCCCTGAGGATACAAAGGGCACAGCCGCCACCGCCGGCAGGACGACCCAGACCAGGACGGTCAGCAGGAAGGCTTCCTTCTGCCCCGTCCGGGGTGCCTCTCGCCCGCCGGTCAGCACGAAAAGTGAAGCCCCGAGGAAAAATGTCGCAAAGGCCGAGACCACGAAAACCGGCCAGGCCGGATTGCCATCGACAATATCCATCAGCGCGCACGGAACCATGGCCCCGCCAAGGAGCATGGTCATCACACCGAGAGCGTAGAGAACGGAGCGCAGCTGCATGAGACGTGGACTTGCCGCAAAACCCTCAAGAAGCCGTCAATATCGCCCGCCGGCCGACAACGCCCCGACATATGCGCTGGAAAGTCGTCGCTTGACCGCCCTAGCGTCAACAGGATTCATATTCAAATATTAAATAAGATCTGGCAGTGTGTCTTCGTCGACAAAGCCGGACAGATCGCGCCTGCAGGTCTCTGTCGGCGCAGCTTCGAGGAGGTGACCCGGAGCCGGACAGGCCGGGTCGGAAAACGCAAGAATGGATGAACGCTCGCCGCAGGCAGCTCACACGCTGAAAATCGATAACCGACCGGAATGGGTCGCGCGCCTGTTGCGACCGCGCCTGATCGTGACCGTGCTTGTGGTCGCACTCCTTGCCCTTGTGGTTGGGCGCTGGCTTTTGCATCGCGCAGCCCATATCAGCACGTCGGATGCGCGCATTGCTGCCGATATGGTTGCGGTCTCGACCGATGTATCGGGACGGATCACCGCGCTGCATGTCGCGGTTGGTGAGCGGGTGGCGGCCGGCGACCTGATTTACGAGATCGATGCCCGCTCCGCGCGTTATGGACTGGCCGAATATCAGGCCGAGCGCGACCGGCTTCTGGCAGAAATCGCCCGCGAAGAGGCCCGGGTCGGGATGAGCACATCAATTGCCGACAGTGAAATCGATGCCAGCCGTGCCGGCACACGGTCGGCTGAAGCTTCGATCGAGGCGGCACGCGCCGACCTTGATGCCGCACAGCGCGATTTTGCCCGCACCCGTGACCTGTTCGAGCGCGGCCTGTCAACGCAAAGCGCGCTCGACCCGGCTCGCAACCGGCTGGAAAGCGCCCGCCAGGCGCTTGCCGTTGCGCTGGCCTCGCGCGACACGGCGAGTGCAGAGCAGCGCCGCGCGGTCGTCTCCGGCGAGGAAGTGCAACTGATCGCGCGCAATATCGATGTGCTTTCGGCCTCCATTCAGCAGGTCGAGGCGCGGATTGACCGCCAGAAAGTGCTGCTCGACCAGCACACGATCAAAAGCCCGATTGATGGCGTGATTGATGAATTGTTCTACGATCCCGGCGAGCATTCGCTGCAGGGCTTTCGCATGGCGCTGCTGCATGACCCCGACAAGGTCTGGGTCCGTGCGAATATCAAGGAAACCGAAGTTCGTCATGTTCAGCCGGGCGCGAAGGTCTTGGTGCGTGTCGACAGTGCGCCCGGTGCGAACGTGACTGGCCGCGTTGCGCTCGTGCGCGAGCTGACTGTGGCCGAGGCCGCTTTGATGCCCAATCCGAACGCCACCGGCGTGTTTACCAAGATCACCCAGCGCATTCCCATCCGCATCGAACTTGACCCGACCGATATAGCGCTGCGCCCCGGCACGATGGTCAGTGTCGAGATTGCCCGCAATGACAAGCCGGTGCAGCCGTGACTGCGCTCGGCACCGGGCTTGGGGCAACCGGGCGCCGACACGCCCCGTCCGTGGACATTCCTGCCAATGCCGGCCCGTCGGTGCGCGCGCGTTTCGAGCAATATGGCGGAATTTATCGCTGGCTGCTGCTGATGACGCTGCTCAGCGGATCACTGGCGACGATGCTGGCAGCCACCACGATCAATGTTGCCCTGCCTGCGATTATCGGCGCTTTCGGACTGGGTCAGGATCAGGCGCAGTGGATGTCGACGGCCTTTCTCGCCTCCTCGACCATTGCGATGCTGTCCAATGCCTGGGCGATGAGTGCGTTCGGGGCGCGGACAACCTATCTGGCCGGCATCGCGATCTTCATTGCCGGATCGCTGCTCGGCGCGATCTCGACCACGCTGGAAATGCTGATCCTTGCGCGCGCGATGCAGGGCGTGGCGGCGGGGCTGTTGCAGCCGATGTCGATGTTCCTGATCTTCCAGACTTTTCCCGACAATCGCCGCGGCACAGCCATGGGGATCTTTTCCATTGGTGTCGTTCTGGCCCCGGCATTCGGACCAGCGCTTGGCGGCTTTGCGGTTGATCTGATCAGCTGGCGGCTGGTCTTTCTGGCGACGGTTCCGCTGACCCTGCTGGCCATTCCGATGGCCTTCATGCTGATGCCGGATCGCGACAGCGTGCGCGGCACCGCCCGCCCGCCATTTGATTATGTCGGACTGATGCTCGTCGCGGTGCTTGTTGTTGGCCTGCTTTCAGCCTTTGCCGGGGGCAATCGTGATGGCTGGGACAGTGACATCACGCTGCTGAAGTTCTTTGTTTCGCTCGTGGCTGGTGTGGCATTTGTGTTCTGGGAAATGCGTCATCCCTTCCCGGCGCTCAATCCGGCGATTTTCCGTCACCGACAGTTCGCCACCGCCGGCATCGTGATCGCTTTTACCGGAATGGCGATTTACGGCTCGACCTATCTTATCCCGATCTTTGTCCAGGTGGTGCAGCACTATTCGCCAACCGCGGCCGGGGTGATGATGATCCCGGCGGGGCTGGCGATGGTGATCGGGTTTCCGATCGCCGGGCGACTGACCGACCGGGTGGATGCGCGTTTTCTCCTGCTGTTCGGGATCGCATGTTTTGCCGGCTCGGCCTGGCTGATGTCGCACCTGGCGCTGGCAACATCTTACTGGACGCTTGTTGGCTGGATCATCCTGTCGCGGATCGGGATTGCATTCTGCATGCCGCCCGCCAACACCACGGCCGTGCGCGGCGTGCCCATGCCCCTGCTCGCCTCGGCAACGGGGGGCGCGTCCTTCCTGATGCAGGTCGGGGGCGCATTCGGGGTCAACCTGCTGGCGGTCTTGCTGCAAAGGCGGATGATCTTTCATGGTGAGCATCTTGCCAGTGCCATGAATGAGTCCAATCCGGAATTTCTTTACCAGCATCATCTCAGCTTCCTGCGCCTGCAAAGTGAGGGGGAAGTCTGGCTGCCGGCCTTTCAGGGCGCGTTTCGCGAAATCGGGATCACTGTGTCTCGCGAAGCCACGATGCTGGCGTTTCGCGACTGTTTCCTGGTCGTCGCCATCGGCTTCATCTTCGCGCTGATTGCCGTCGCCATCATGCCGAAACCGCGCCTGACCATGCCGATGCCGCCGCCACCGGCGACTTGAAGCCCTTCTTCTTCAATCGCGATCATTTGCCCACCGGTCTTTTCCGCCAGGCTCTCGCCCTCGCAAAGGCGAGGGTGATGCCCGCATCGCCGGGCTTCACGCTCCTGATCCTGACGAAAGATGCGGGGCGACCCGTTGATTCAATTTGGTCGGAAACCGCCCTAACAGGCTGCTGAAAAACCAGGTCACGCGGCCTATCCTTCGAGACGCGGCCGCGCCGGCCGCTCCTCAGGATGAGGTATCTCGTTGGTTTTCCTCATCCTGAGGTGCGAGCGAAGCGAGCCTCGAAGGACGAGGAAAACCTGAAGACGCGTTTTTCAGCAGCCAGCTAACGCCGCGAGCGCATCGCTGCGCTGAGCGTGCCATCATCGAGATGGTCAAGTTCGCCGCCAACCGGGACACCGTGCGCGAGACGCGTGACACTGACATCGGTCTGCGCGAGCAGATCGGCGACATAATGCGACGTGGTCTGGCCGTCGAGCGTGGCATTCAGCGCCAGGATCACCTCGCTGACCCTGCCGTCGCGGACCCGCTGGACCAATGTCGCCAGATTGAGCTCTTCCGGCCCGACCCCGTCAATCGCTGACAGCACGCCGCCGAGGACATGATAGCGCCCGCGAAATGCGCCAGCCCGCTCCAGCGCCCACAGATCAGGGATATCCTCAACCACGCAGATCACCGTGTCGTCCCGCCCCTGCGCGCGGCATACCGAGCAGGGCTGGACCGTGTCGTAATTGCCGCAGGTCTCGCAACGGGCAATCTTTTCCGCCGCGATGCGCAGCGCGTCCGCAAGCGGCTGCATCAGCGTGTCCTGACGCTTGAGAAGGTGCAGCGCGACACGCCGGGCCGAGCGCGGCCCGAGACCGGGAAGCCGCGCGATCAGCTCAATCAGTCGGAGCAGTTCGGGGCCTGCGATGCGCGGGTTCATCTGTCTGCTTCCCTGTCGTTGTCAGTGGACGCCCAATGCGAGCGGTCAGGCCAGCGACCTGATATCAAGTTGCGGCTCAGTCAGCCCGAGGCGCCGGCTGGCAGCCGTCAGCGTGTTGGCCATCAGCATCGCAATCGTCATCGGCCCGACGCCGCCGGGCACCGGCGTCATTGCCCCTGCCCGCCCAAGCGCGGCCTGAAAATCAACATCGCCGACCAGCCGTGTTTTTCCCTCGCCAAGTTCGGGTGCCGCAATGCGGTTGATGCCAACATCAATCACGGTCGCGCCCGGCGCGATCATGTCCGCGCTGACGAAACTGGCCCGCCCGACAGCGGCGACAAGGATATCAGCCTGACGGGTCAGGCCAGCCAGATTGCGGGTGCGGCTGTGCGCGATGGTCACGGTGCAGTTCTCAGCCAGGAAAAGCTGGGCCGCCGGCTTGCCAACAATATTCGAGCGCCCGAGAATAACCGCATGCGCACCGGACAGGTCGCCATCATGCACCGATCTGGCAAGGATGACGCTTCCCGCCGGCGTGCAGGGCACAAGCGCGCGTGAGATCTCGCCGGCACCGAGGCGGCCGACATTGACAGGGTGAAAGCCATCGACATCCTTTTCGGGATCGATCAGTTCAATCACCCTTGAGGCATTGATATGCGCGGGCAGAGGCAACTGTACGAGAATCCCGTCGATATCGCTGTCGCTGTTGAGCGCCCCGATCAGACTGAGCAGCTGCGCCTCGCTGGTCCCGACCGGCAGCGTCTTCTGGATTGACCGATAGCCGATCCTGTCGGCCATGCGTCCCTTGTTGCGGACATACACCGCACTGGCCGGATCCTCACCGACCAGCACCACTGCGAGACAGGGCGCGCGCTGCGCCTGTTGCGCAAACATGTGCGTATGGCCTGCCAGCGCATCGGTCAGCCGGGCAGCAATCGCCTTGCCGTCGATCAGTTTTGTCTCGTGCATGTCTTCTCTTAAGGTTGCTCACGAAATCCGACCAGCGGAATCAGTCGGCTTCTGATTAGCGCAATTTCGGAGGTCTGGGCAGGGGCGACGCGCTTTTGCCTATCCGGGCCGAAACAGCGATGTGCGCCGGCGCACGCGCACGGCCATACGCGAGCCTTTGCGCCCGATCTCGCCTTCCGCAACCAGGGCGCCATCGCGCCCGCCGGAAAGAAGCTGGACCGGCTCATCAGCGGGCAGATTGAGCAGCAGGGTGTCGCCCGGCTTCAGGTTGGACAGCCGGCTGACCGGAACCGACAGCGAAGCAATCCGCGCCGTCATCACCGCCGTCAGCCCCTCACGGCGCGGCGGTGACAGCGCCGGGATTGCGACCTGCACGCCATTTTCCGGTGCCTTTGTTGGCCAGTCCGAGACGATCAGGACGGCCTCGGCGACCAGGTCTTCCACCTGCATCTGCAATTGCAGGATATGCCCGGTGCCCGGCGGCATCATCGCCAGCGCAAAGGCGCGCCGGCTTTCAATACAGACCAGTTCACCGCCCGGCAGGCAGGCAGCCATGGGACAGAGCGCGCGCGCGATCAGCTTGCGGTCGATCTCGGTCAGCTCACGCGGCTGCACCGCGCCAATCCGCTCTGCGCCTGCCCCGCAACTGGCATCGACACAGGCCGCTGGCAGGCGGGCGGAAAGTGACAGGACGGCGCAGATATGCCCGCCGGAATCGGCAAACAGGGCATAGGCACCGCCGGCAGCTTCCGGCAAAAGCGCCTCGCGAAATCCCCCGCGCGTCAGGCCCTGCAGGCGCATCGCGGCGGGAAACTCGCCCGCGCGCCGCAGCGCAAGGCTCAGCCTTGCTACAAGGATTTCGGCCTTTTCGCGCGCCTCCCCCTGTTCAGACGGGTCGAGATCGGCGAGCACATGCGGGCGGACATTTTCCGGCGCCGTGTGGTCCACTTCGGGAAGGTTCGGGCGCAAAAGCGCCTCGATCTCTGCGGCAGAAAGAACGCCGCGCGCGGTTGGAAGTGGCCTGTCCGGATCGATATCGGGAATACGCAGATTGTCTGATCGCAGCTGCCGGCCGGGACGCGGTGCCGCTTGAGCCGGGCGCCGGTTGGGCGCGGGGGCTTGGCTGTCCATGACTGAACTCCCGGAGAAAACAAAGTCAGTCTTGTCGCTGCGCCGGTTAATATAAGGTTAGGGAATCGCAGCAAATGCGGCGGGGATGCTCGTCGGCCCTGCACCCGATCGCGCGAATCACGAGCCGGGCTTTCGCTGAATTTTCAGTCGTTGCGGATCGTGCGCTCGCGGCGCTCATGTCGCTCCTGCGCTTCCAGTGTCAGCGTAGCCGTCGGGCGTGCATCAAGCCGCCGCAAATTGATCGGCTCGCCAGTCATTTCACAGTAGCCATATGTGCCAGCGTCGATCCGGCGTATCGCTGCGTCGATCTTGGAAATCAGCTTTCGCTGACGGTCTCGCGTGCGCAGTTCCAGGGCCTTGTCGCTTTCAGCAGAGGCGCGGTCAACCAGATCGGGCAATAGGGAATTGTCCTGCTGCAAATTGCTGATCGTTGTTTTCGATCCGCTGAGAATATCATCTTTCCATGCCAGAAGCTTGGCGCGGAAGTACGCCTGCTGGCGCGGATTCATGAACTCTTCATCGTCAGACGGAGTATAACCGTCAACTTCAGACTGACTCATTTGTTCACCTCCCGAAAGGTGTCGCCCATATATCGGCGGTTCTGTCGCGGCGCAATGGCACATTACTGCAAGACTGGCGAACACGTTCATCATATTTGTTTCACTCGATCTTGAGCAAAATCGGGGCCAGATATGGCAACAATCTGACATTTCCAAAATCTTGGTCAGGTATGATGACAAGGCTTGATTTCCATCCACCCACCATGACCTATAGCCCAGCGCCCCCAACCTGCCCCCTCTACCTTCCCCTTTCGAGACATCATGGCCATAGCCCGTCGACATTCCGCTCAATCATCCTCTGGATGGCTCCTGGCCGTCCTGTTTAACGTGATGCTTGTGCTGACCCCGGTTCTGGCGGCGAATGTGGTCGCCGGCGTGTTCTCGGTTCGCGAGTTTCCAGGCGACCCGACGATCGAATCGATTGTGGAAACCCGCGCCCAGATCGATCAGAGTTTCAGCCAGATGGCCCCGCGCGACGCCGACAGCCGGACCTACTGGTCTGACCTTGTGGACCGCGAGCTGCACCAGCGCGACATGACCGCCGCACGGGGTTTCCTGCTCGCCGCCGTGCTGATGTTTGATGAGCGCGACCGCAAGGCACTGGAAAGCGCGATGGCCGAAAACGAGAAGAACCCCGCTTACAAGACGGCAGATGAACGAGCGGTCGCTGCCAGCCTGTTGTTCCTGCCCAATGACGTGCGCGCGCGTTACGAGACCCTGACCCGCCCGCCGGCGCTGCTCTCGGCCACGCCGATTGTGCCAGACCGGCAAGCTGACCCCGGCGCACCGACAACAGCCTCAACGGAAGGCGGCGAGGCGACGCAACAGGTGCCCGCAGAAGGCGACACGAAGACGCTGGTCATCGCGCCGGAAACGTCCAGCGCGCCGGCGGCGTTCTCGATACTGGGCAGCCTTTCCGACCTGACCCGCAATTCGCGCGAATGGCTGGCCAGTGAATCCATGGGCAATGGTCTTCGCGATGACGGATTCGAACTGCGCCTGACCGGACTTGGCCTGATCGGCGATCGCGTCATTGAGAGCCCCGATGTGAATATTGCAGATGCAATGTCGGTGCTGCGCGCCGCACATCGCGCTGGCGGACTGTCACCGGAATACCGCGCACGGCTCGACAGCGCGCTTGATGAAACCCTGCCGCCGGCGACTTTGCGAACACGGCTGGCTGATGCCTTCAATGAAGTTGTGCCGACAGATGAACGCAGCGTCCGGGTCGCATTGGCTTTCGAGACGACCTTGCGCCCTCAGGCGGCACGCCCTCTGGTCGAGGAGGCCCGGCTCCTCAACCAGCTGACCAGATCGGTTGGCCCGGTCGCCACTGTCAGCCTTGTGCAACATGTCGGCTCGACGGCGGATATTCGGCGGCTGCGCCTGGTTGCCGAAGCGGGGGGACCGCAGGCCGTAGCGCTGGAAAAACAGATCGGCGGGGCAATCCTCGACCATGCCCGAACCGGCATAAAACTCTCCCGTCAGGACATTCTGGAAATCATGGGGCTGGCCGCCGCCGCAATGGCGATTTTCTGGATGGCCCTGGCGGCATTGCAAAGACTTCTCAAGCGTCCGGGTCGCCCTGTCGGCTATCTCTAAAACCGTCGCACGAGATAGACGCCGAGCCCCATAAAGGCCACACCCAACAGCCGTGGCCAGCTGATCTCCCGGACCGTTTGTCCAAGAATGCCGAAATGGTCATAAAAGATTGCCGCCGTCAGCTGACCGGCAATAAAGGCGCTGACATAGGTTGCCACACCGATACGCGGCACCGCGGTTGCGCCAAGTGTGACCACGACCGCGCCCATGAAACCGCCAATCCAGGCCCACCAGGGCGCAGTCGCAAAGGTCTCGCGCACCGGAAATCCATGGCCAAGCGACAGGTTGATGAAAAACAACGCCAGCCATCCGACCGAAAAGGAAATCAGCGCCGCCTGCAGCGGACCGCCCATAAACACAGCCATCCGGCCATTGATGATGCCCTGGCTGGCAATCATCGCACCAGCGAGGATCGTCACCAGCACAAGCACTGTTCCGGTATTCATTCCGCCTGCTCTCCTGACCGGCTGCGACATATCCGTCTCGTTCACTGTGTGGAGAAAGGCGGGTTTGGCGGCAAGGCTTCATTCGGGTAAGCCTGCGGCGATCCAGACTTGTTACCGCCGGAGAGCCCTGATCATGCCATCCCTGCCCGTCTTCCAGATCGACGCTTTTGCCGACAAACCCTTTCAGGGCAATCCGGCCTGCGTGATTGCGCTGGAGGCGGATTTCCTGCCCGATGCGACCTTGCAGGCAATCGCGGCGGAGAACAATGTCTCCGAGACCGCCTTTATCGTGGCGGACGCAGGCGGGGTCTGGCAGCTGCGCTGGTTTACCCCGGCAACCGAAGTTCCGCTTTGCGGCCATGCCACGCTCGCCGCAGCGCATATGCTGTTTGTCCATCAGCACCATGACGGCGATGACATCCGTTTTCGCACCCGCCAGTCTGGCGAACTGACCGTGCGCCGCAACGGGGCCGGCTATGAAATGGACTTTCCGGCACCGGAGATTTTCGAAACACCTGTGACAGATGAAATTGCCGCCGCACTTGGCGCACGGCCGCTGCGCGCATGGGGCGGGCCTTTCCTGGCAGCCCAGTTCGCGACGCCGCAGGATATCATCGCATTGTCACCAGACCTTCGCGCACTCGCCACGCTGGGTGTGTCCGGCCATGGCGGAACCTGTGCGCGCGGCAATTTCGGCTGTTTCGCGCATGGCGGCGACGGCGTGGATGTGACCTCGCGCTTCTTTGCGCCGGGCTCAGGGATCAATGAGGACCCGGCAACCGGCAGCTGGCATTGCATGCTGGCTGTGGTTGTTGCGCAGCAGGGCGGGCCGTCGCAGCTGTCGTGCCATCAGGCCTTTGCCGGTCGCGGCGCACGGATCTCGACCCGGCTTGATGGCGACCGGGTCAGGCTTGGCGGAAACGCCGTCACCGTGATCGAGGGGCATTTCCGGCTCTGATCGCGCAGTTCATTTCAGCGCGCAATGGCCGCTTGCGCGTTCAGGCCGGACGGGCCACGAGATGCGTCCACAGAATGGCCAGTTCCTCGAATTCGCGGCCCGCAAAGCGCGCATTCAGCGGCAATCCGGCCCTGAGGTCTTCAAGTGCATTGTGGTTGATCGCCTTGCGCTCGATCAGCGTTTCGTATTTCGCCGCCGCAAGCATATCCATATAGTCACCATGGCGCAGGCGATTGGTGTAGTCCTGCGGGTTCACGCAGAGGATTTTCCACACCAGCTCGCTGTGGCGCAGGAAATCGACCCGGCTGAGATTGCGATCATGATTGGCGCGGTGGTCGGAATGGTCAACACCGTGCAGGATAACGCCCTCCGGGGTCAGCACCTTTTTCCAATCCTCCAGCAGCGCCGCGATCACCGCCGGCGAAATGTGTTCCAGAACCGTATGGCTTGAAATGACATCCACGCGCTCGCGCGAAGTGTCATAATCGAACGGCACGCTGTAAGTCATGTCCAGTGCAGCGAGCGCGCCGGCAAAATCGAGATCGCCGTCCAGCGCAAGGCGCGCCTCGACCTTCGCAGCGTCCATCCCGAACCGCTCGGCCATCTCGACAGACCGCTGCAGCAGGAAATGGCGCGCCGTTTCAATCGTGCCGCGATCCATCAGGCGATGTGTGTCGGTCAGGATCACCCGCCCGGCGCCTGCCACCCGCAACATCAGCGGGATCACGGGATGCCAGCCGGTACCGACTTCCAGAACCGTCTTGCCCTCAATCGGGACACCCGCCTCCTTGAGCAATTCAACCTGATCAAACCCGCCTGGATAGACCGACACCTCACTGATCGGCGTATTTGCCGGGGCGATCCGTCGCTTGAATTTTCGCAACTGGTTCTGGAACGGCAGAACGGCCTTGATGGTGCTTGTGGCGTAATGGGCTTGCCAGTTCATGGCGGGATCCTCGAAAGTTAAGGCAAGGGTGGAGCTTTGGCGGATCATTCACGCAAAAGCCGCGCCAGATTTTTTGCGCGCGTCCTGCTGGTTGTTGGCGCGCCAAGCATGGCAGGACAGACCATCCCCTTCCCGACCACCCCGGACCCTGATAGGGGGGCTTTTGCGTTGTGAGCCGGAAACAGGCAGGTCCCGGGTCACGTCCGGGACACGCGGGCTCTCTTTCTTAATTCCGAAACAGCATCTTTGCGACCTGACAGGCTGGTGAAAACCCCACTTGATGCGGTCGATTCATCGAGACACGTTCCCCTGACACCCGAATTGCGGCCCGGAACTTGCTCGACACCGGGTGAAAGCACTTGCTCGTCAGCGTTGAACCGTCACCCTGCTGACCCGGGCAGAGCGATTTCAATGCGGTCAGCGCAGCAAATGGGGATCTGAAATGCCGGGGACAGTGACGGTTATCATTCCGGTCTATAATGGCGAGGGCTTTGTCGGCGATGCCGTGGCCAGCGCATTGGCGCAAACCTGCAAGCCTTGGGTCATCGTGGTCGATGATGCTTCCAGTGACAATTCCGTGGCTGTCGCAACGGCCGCAGGAGCTGGCGATCCGCGCCTTACCGTGATCGCGATGCCGGCCAATGGCGGGCCGGCAAAAGCGCGAAATCACGCGATCTTCGCTTCTGACAGTGAATGGATCGCACTTCTCGATGCCGATGACCGGATGGCACCGGACCGGCTGGAAAAGCTTGTCGGACGCGCGCAGGCCAATCGCTGGGACATGGCCGCCGATGATCTGTGGCGTGTTCAGGACTGGGACGATATCGCCAATGCCCGCCGCCACTGGCGCGACGCGGATTTCGGTGCGATCGCGCTTGATGTCGGCACTTTCGCGCGTGAGAATGTTTATGATTATTGTGGTTTTGGCCGTGAGCTTGGTTTTCTCAAGCCGGTGATGCGGCGGCAATTCCTGCGCGACAATGCGATTGCCTATGATGAGACCCTGCGGCTTGGCGAGGATTTCGATCTCTATGCCCGGGCGCTGATCGCCGGTGCCCGTTTCGGGCTTGTCGATCCGCTGGGATATTATGCCCTCACCCGGCCTGGCTCGATGTCGAAGCGCCAGGCGGCGAATGACCAGAAAAAGATCCACAAGGCCACCCGCGCACTGTTGTATGACCCAAAGCTTAGCGCAGACGGTCGCGCGGGTCTTGTTGAACATATGCAACTGCACCATCGCAAATGGGCATGGGGCCGGCTGATCGAAGCGGTCCACGCACGAGACCCGATCGAGGCGGCGATGTGCTTTGCCGCGCCGCCGCATGTCATTTTTCATCTGCTGGCGCGCCTGCGCGAACATTTCACGGACACCACGCCGCGCCCGAAGGCCCGGCAAACCCGGCAGGCCTGAGCGATGCGCATGCGCTGCGGCCCATCCCTTGCTTGGCCAAGGGCCGATGATCACCCGCCGCGCGCACGCCAGTCCCGGAACATGCGCTGCAACCTGAAGACCAGTGAAAGGAACAGGGTCGACTGCAAATGCTGAAAACCGCCTATTACAGATTGCGGAAACTTGGCGAGGCGGTCTTGTACCAGCTGCGGCAGCACACTTATGCGCAAATCGACAAGGTGCGCGACTTTCTAATCGCCCTCAATGAGGAAACGCGACCCGACAGTCGGGGACGCCCGCCGCGCCGACGCGACAGCACGCGCCAGAAACAGGCGGCGAGCGAGACCCCGCCAGCCCGGCGCACCTGTCCACCGACCCTTCCCGATGGCCTGCGGGTTTATGCCATTGGCGATATCCACGGACGAGCCGACCTGCTCGAGCGGCTTATCGCGAAGATCGAAACGGATGCTGACACTGCCCCTGAGGACCGTCAGATGCTGATTTTTCTCGGTGATTATGTCGACAGGGGTTTTCAGTCAAAAGATGTCATCGATTTCCTGACCAATGGAAAACTGTCCCGTTTCGAAACACTCTTTCTGAAGGGCAACCACGAAGCCGCGTTCGAGAAATTCCTCAACGATCCCGGTTTTGGCCCGGAATGGTCGCATTATGGCGGCTCGGAAACGCTGATGTCCTACGGCATCCAGCCACCGCGCATGAAAAGAATGTCCCCGGAATGGGAAGATGTCTGCCGCCAGCTCAATGAGAAACTGCCGGCCAGTCATCGTGATTTTCTTGCAAGCCTCGATCTTTATGGCATCGTCGGCGATTATGTCTTCGTTCATGCCGGCCTGCGGCCAGACAAACCGATTGATGAGCAGACCGAGCAGGACATGCTCTGGATCCGCGAAGACTTCCTGTCCGATCCGCGTCTGTTTGAGCATGTCGTTGTGCATGGCCACACTCCGATTGAAAAACCGCATATTGATGTGCGCCGGATCGGTGTTGATACCGGCGCTTACCTGACCGGCAAACTGACAGCCGTCCGGCTTGTCGGCCAATCCGCAGACTTCCTGTCAACCTGATGAAGCCTCCCTCTCCAGCAACCTCAAAACCCAAACCAAAGGTGACGACATGACCCATTTCAGACATCTTGCAGGCCTGGCGGCGCTCTTGTTCGCCTTGCTTGTCGGTGGCTGCCAGTCCGGCGGCACGAGCGCGGTGCGACAGGCGACCGACACATCGCCGCCGACCTCCACCGGCTCTCCGGAATATCGCCTCGGTTCCAGCGACGAATTGCGGATCACGGTATTCGGCGAACCTGAACTGTCGGGTGATTTCGCCGTCGATGGCACCGGCAACCTGGCCTTGCCGCTGATCGGAACTGTCAAGGCGCTCGGCCTGACCCCGCGCGATCTGGAAAACGAGATGACACGCCAGCTCGGCAATGGTTATCTCAACAATCCCCGTGTCAGCGTCGAAGTGACCAGCCACCGCCCCTTCTATATTCTTGGAGAGGTCAACCAGCCGGGCGAATACACATACAGCTCCGGCCTGACGGTGATGAATGCGGTGGCGACGGCGCAGGGCTTTACCTACCGGGCCAATCAGAAAGTGGTCTTTATCCGCAAGGCCGGCGGCGCAGGCGAGCAGAAGGTGCAGCTGGATGCTGCGACCCTGGTCGAACCGGGAGACACGATCCGCATCGTCGAACGCCTGTTCTGAAACCATGCAAGACAACCGCACCGTCCCGGGCCTGCCCCGGGACCTGCCTGTTTCTGGCCCCCATGCGAGAGAGCCCGGATCGAACCGGGGGCAGTCGGGACCGGGACTGTTTCTGACAACACAAGGCCGGGGAGGCCGCGTGAGCGGTCGTCTCCAAGCATGGCCAATCCGGCGCGGTTTCAACCGCCTGTCAGAGCGGGTTCCGACCAAATTGCCTCCGGGGTTACCAGCGCGGTTCACCTTTTGGCTAGCAGGCTGTCGGACTTTGGCGCAAATCAGTCCATGGTTTGGGCATGGCAAATTTTGTTTCATGTGATCGCGACCAGGCGTTTTTGTTGCCGCCGG
>CAYUEM010000012.1:1124-26475 GCA_964442925.1 uncultured Hyphomonadaceae bacterium | reverse complement strand
ATTTCCGCGACGAGGAAGGCAAGGACGTGCTGTTCTTCGTCGACAACATCTTCCGGTTTACGCAGGCCGGCGCGGAAGTTTCCGCCCTGCTCGGACGTATTCCCTCAGCGGTGGGCTACCAACCGACGCTTGCCACCGATATGGGCCAGCTACAGGAGCGGATCACATCGACGAACAAGGGCTCGATCACATCGGTGCAGGCTGTTTATGTGCCAGCCGATGACCTGACCGACCCGGCACCGGCCACCTCCTTTGCCCACCTCGATGCGACCACGGTGCTCAACCGCGCGATTGCAGAAAAGGGCATCTATCCGGCTGTTGACCCGCTTGATTCGACCTCGCGCATCCTTGACCCGATGTTTGTCGGCCTGGAGCATTATGAGACGGCGCGCGGTGTTCAGGAAATCCTGCAGCGTTACAAGGAATTGCAGGACATTATCGCCATTCTCGGCATGGATGAGCTTTCCGAGGAGGACAAGCTGGCCGTGGCCCGCGCGCGCAAGGTCGAGCGTTTCCTGTCACAGCCTTTCGACGTTGCAGAAGTGTTCACCGGCTCGCCGGGCGTGCAGGTCAAGCTCGAAGACACGATCAAGGGTTTCAAGGGGCTTATCGCCGGCGAATATGATCATCTGCCCGAACAGGCTTTCTACATGGTCGGATCGATGGATGAGGCGGTGAAGAAGGCCGAGAAAATGCTGGAAGACGCATAGAAAATGGCCGAAACCCTCTCCTTCTCTCTCGTTTCACCGGCCCGGGAAGTTTTTTCTGGCGATGTTGATCATGTCATCGCGCCCGGCAGCGAGGGCGAGTTCGGCGTGCTGCCGGACCATGCACCTTTCATGTCCACGCTGAAGAACGGCGTCGTGCGTGTGTTGCGCAAGGGCTCGGAGGATATGCGGGTTTTCGTGCGCGGCGGTTTTGCTGATGTGACGCCGGCGGGACTGACCATTCTTGCTGAAGAGGCTGTCGATCTGGCAGCGGTCAAGCACGACGAAATCGATGCGGAAATCGAGCAGGCCCGGCTCGACCTCAAGGCCCGTGGCGAAAGCGACCCTGGCCACGCCCGGCTTGTCGAGCACATTGCCTATCTGGAAGACCTGCGCGCTGCGCTTTAGCGGGCTGCTGAAAACATATTCACGTGGCCATGCTTCGAGACGGGCGCTTGACGCGCCCTCCTCAGCATGAGGTGTCAGAGCGTTTCAATCGCGAAAACCCGCACAACGGCTCCCCCATCATCCCCGAACCCCTCTCATGCCGAGGAGGCTGCGGCAGCAGCCGTCTTGAAGCATGGGCGAGGCGGACATCCTTCGATGCACGGCGTTTTCTCCGATGGAGATATCCAGTGATACCAAGCTGCATGGATCGGAACCGATCCTTGCAGCGCCGGGCAAGCGCGACTGCGCGTCGGCGCTTATGCGCCGTAACCGCGGATGAGTCTTCATCCGCGCATATTGGTATGAGTTGCCTCGCAAGCAAAGTCGCTGGACAGACCATCGTCTCCGTCCCGACCACCCCAGGCGCGATCCGGGACAGGCGGCTCTTCCTGAAAACACCCGATGTCCGGCGCGATGTTGACATCTGCGCGCCGTGTTCATCTGTCATGAACCCTGTTTGTGTGAGACTCAGGTGCTGACGAGAAGGTGTCGCGATGAAACGTGTGGCTGTGATTTACGGGGGCTGGTCCTCCGAGCGCGAGATCTCGATCCGCTCCGGCACGCAGATGGCGCATGCCGCCCGCAACGGCGGTTATGATGTCGTCGAGATCGACGCCACACGCCAGTTGGCGCGCCAGCTGGAAGAGGCTGCACCCGATGTCGTGCTCAACGGCCTGCACGGCCCCTGGGGCGAGGATGGCTGCGTGCAGGGCCTGCTGGAAGTGATGGGGCTGGCCTACAGTCATTCCGGCGTGCTGGCCTCGTCTGTCGCAATGGACAAGCGAAAATCAAAGGCGGTCTATGCGCAGGCCGGTCTCGATATCGCTGAAGATGTCGCCTGCACCCGCGCCGAGGCCGCAGCCCGCCATTTGCTTGAGCCGCCCTATGTCATCAAACCCGTCGCCGAAGGCTCCAGCTTTGGTGTCGTCATCGTGCGCAAAGGTGCCAATTCGCCGCCGCAGGAATTGCTCAGCGAGAGCTGGACCTATGGCGACAGGCTGATGGCTGAAAAATACATACCTGGCCGCGAACTTTCGGTCGGTGTGATGGGCGACCGGGCGCTGGCTGTCACCGAAATCGTGACGTTAAGGGAGTTTTACGACTTCGACGCGAAGTATGCTGCTGGAGGATCGCTCCACACCATCCCGGCAGATCTTCCAGAACCTGTGAGCCGCGCGGCCATGACGGCCAGTCTGTTGGCGCATCAGGCGCTGGGGTGCCGGGGCGTGACGCGATCAGATTTTCGCTATGATGAAGCTGAGGACCGGCTGGTGATTCTGGAAACCAATACGCAGCCGGGCATGACGCCGACATCTCTCGTGCCCGAGCAGGCAGCATATGTCGGCATCAGTTTCGAAACCCTGGTTGCCTGGATGATCGAGGATGCGTCATGCCAAAGGTGAAACGTATCGTCGAAACGGTCGATCAGCGCGAGGAGGTCCGGGTCACATCGGTGATGCTCGGCCTTGCCATGGTGATCGCCCTGATCGTGACGATGGCAGCATGGATGGGCGGCTCGCTCCCAAAAATGGAAAGCCGGCTGGCCAATTCCGCCGACGGACTTGCCCGCGCGGTCGGGCTGGCGGTGCAGGATGTCGCCGTGATCGGACTGGAAAACCGGCCGGAACTGGCTGGCAAGGTGCGCGGCGCGGCGATGGTCGAGCCGGGCGAGAACATGTTCCGCGCCGACCCGCATCGTATCCGCGAGCGCATCGCGGCGACCGGGGAAGTGGTGAATATCCGGGTCCACCGGCTGTGGCCTGACCAGGTCGTGATCATGGCGCAGCCAGCCGACCTGCTTGGCCTGTGGCATGATGGCTCGGACTGGAAGCTGGTCGATGAACTGGGCCGTGTCAGGGCGGGTCGTCCCGACAGCCCGCCACCCGGTCTGCTGCATCTGGCCGGATCGAGTGCGCCGGAGGCCGCCCCGCAGCTGGTCGCTGGCCTTTCTGCACACCCTGATCTGTCGCGCCGGTTGCGTCTGGCCCACCGGATCGGCCTGCGCCGCTGGGATCTGGAACTGTCGGACGGCACTTTGCTGCGTCTTCCTGCCGATGGACAGATGCTGGCTGGTCTTGACAGCTTTGCCCGGCTGCAGGCCAGCCACAGCCTGTCCGGGCGGGCGCTCAAAACGATTGACCTTCGCGTTCCGGGACGTCTCGTGCTGGCACCAAGGCCGGCCGCGCCTGTCAATGAAGGGGCAGCCTGATGGCGACACTGGACCGCAAACGCGCTGCAAATCGGGGACTGTCCGACGGCGAACTGTTTACCGCACTGGACATTGGCTGTTCCAAGATCAGCTGCCTGATCGCACGGGCCGATGTGCGCCAGCCGGGCGGGTTCGTGCTCGTCGGTGCCGGGCGTCAGCAAAGCCGGGGATTTGGCGGCGGTGCAATCACCGACATGAACGCGCTGGAGCGCAGTGTCCGCCTTGCGGTGGAAGATGCCGAGCGGCAGGCCGGCCACCGCGTCTCTACGGTTCGGCTTGGGCTTGCCGCGCGCAGATTGTCCTGCCAGCTCGTGTCTGGCGGGCAGAGCATCTCAGGTCGGGAGGTCACGCTGCGCGACGTGCGCCGCATCCAGTCAGCCGTGATGGCAAAGGCCAGTCTGAAGGGACAGGAGTTGCTCGCCGCCTGGCCGGTCGCCTATCGCGTGGATGATCAGGAGGGCGTGCGCGCACCGGCAGGCATGCTTGCCGAGCGCCTTGGCGTCATGGTCAATGTGCTGTCTGCGCCAACAGGCCTCGTGCGCAATCTCTCTGAATGTGTCGCGCGTGCGCATCTGAAAGTGGATCAGATCGTTCCGTCATCTGTTGCAAGCGGTGCCGGATGCCTGATCGAGGACGAGCGCGAGAATGGCGCGATCTGCGTCGATATGGGGGCAGGGGGCACCTCGGTCTGCGTCTTCATCCATGGCGCGCCGGCCTGGCTCGATCTCGTGGCCGCAGGTGGTGACCATGTCACCAGCGATATGGCGCAGGGGCTGGGCACGACCCGTGCGGCCGCTGAACGGCTGAAATCGGTCCGCGGTCAGGCGGACCGGCAGGCACCAGGTCTGGCTGAGCGTGTCGATGTCCCGACACTTGGTGATGATGGTCGCCTCAATGCGGTTCGCTTGCCGCGCCAGAAAATTGCAGAGATTGTCGCGCCTCGGGTCGAAGAGATTTTCGAGCTTGTCAGCCAGAGACTTGCATCCAGCCCGGTCGCGAGAGTGTTGCCGAGACGGGTCGTTCTGACGGGCGGCGGCAGCCAGCTTGCCGGCGTTCGCGAAGTGGCCCACCGCATCATCGGCGTTCCTGTGCGTCTGGGGCGACCGCTGCGCGCCGAAAATCTTGGCGAGCAGCTGGCTCTGCCGGCTTTTTCCACAGCCGCAGGTCTGCTAGAGTCCATTTTGGCAGGTTCTTCCGGCGTTGTCGGCGCCGGTCTTGCACAGGCGGCGCAGGGAGGCGCGGTTTCTGGTGGTATGGTGAACAGATCATTTCATTGGCTGCGTGAAAATTTCTGATGAAATTCCCGCCAGCTTAACCGTGTTTTAGGTCGATGCGTTCACTGTGGCCTTCAGCGATCAGGCACACCCGGTAGATTTGGAAGGCAACAGACATGACAGAAGACATCACACCCCGGATTGTTGTGTTTGGCGTCGGCGGTGCCGGCGGCAATGCGGTCGACAACATGATCGAGGCCAATCTGCAGGGTGTGGAATTTGTTGTTGCCAATACCGACGCACAGGCGCTCGGGCGTTCGCAGACACAGAACCGTATCCAGCTGGGGCCTGAAACAACAGGCGGGCTGGGTGCCGGGGCGCGCCCGGATATTGGCGCGGCTGCGGCTGAGGAAAGTCTCGAAGAGATCAAGTCCTGCCTGAAGGGCGCGCATATGGTGTTCATCGCAGCCGGAATGGGCGGCGGCACGGGCACAGGAGCCGCCCCGGTAATTGCCCGTGCGGCGCATGAACAGGGCATTCTGACGGTCGGCGTTGTCACCAAGCCTTTCGGCTTCGAGGGCGCACGCCGTATGCGTATTGCCCAGCAGGGTCTTGATGAGATCAAGCGTAATGTCGACACGATGATTATCGTGCCCAACCAGAATCTCTTCCGCATTGCCAATGAACGAACGACATTTGCCGATGCGTTCCGCCTCGCTGATGATGTGCTTTATTCCGGTGTGCGCGGAATCACTGACCTGATGGTGATGCCTGGGCTGATCAATCTCGATTTTGCCGATGTTCGCTCGATCATGACCGGTATGGGCACGGCGATGATGGGCATGGGCGAGGCGGAAGGTGAAAATCGCGCTCTGGAAGCGGCGCGTGCTGCAATTGACAATCCGCTGCTCGATGATGTGACGATGAAGGGCGCTCGCGGCGTGCTGATCAACATCACGGGCGGTTACGACATGACGCTTTTCGAGCTGGACGAGGCGGCAAACGAAGTGCGCGCCGAGGTCGATCCGGACGCCAATATCATTCTCGGATCGACCTTTGACCCTGAACTTGAAGGGCGTCTGCGCGTGTCGGTCGTCGCTGCGGGTGTCGCGATCTCAGTTGCAAACGGCGTGGTGGCCGGTGCACAGATGGAGGCCTACAGTGGCGAGCCTGCCGGCGGGCAGCACGCGCCTGAACCCGGACCCGTCGTGGTCACGTCTGCCGGCACTTTTGCGGTCAGCGATGACGAGCGCGAAAACCCTGCAAACGAGGTTGCAAGCAGCAATGAAGATGGAACCGAAGCCGATCCGCGCCCCGATTTTGCCGGTCGCTCGCTGCCCCCCGCCTATATTGAAGCGCGTGACGGCGATGATGAAGTTACAGCGGACGCGGTGCTCACCCGCCACAAGCCGACAGCCGGGGCCGGTCTGCACAAGCCGCGTGGCGACACTCCGGAGGGGCCGGCAGGCTTTGCCAATCTGTTCGGCTGGCGCCGCGGGGTTGGTGACAATGATGACAACCCCGAAGCGGGCGATGGTGCAGGCGAGAGCCTGATCAGCTCGCCGACAGACCATCCCGAGCCGGCGCCTTTCGACGATGCGGATCTTGAAATCCCTGCCTTTCTGCGGCGGTCGGCGAACCATTAATTCGGATTCAGCTTTGCTGGTCCGCATCGGCTGAAAATATCTTTTCGAACAAGGCTGTAATCATCGATTGCGGCCTTTTCGCAATATTCCGAAACAATGCGTGTGTTGTCGATTGTCCTGTCCTGTCGTCTAAGGCTGCTGCCGACAAAGGACGCGGAACGTGGGAAAAACGGATCATCAGCAAACCCTTGCCAACCCGGTTATATGTGCCGGCATCGGCGTTCATGGCGGCTTGCGCGCGCGACTGCTGATGCGCCCGGCTGAGGTTGATACCGGCATTTGTTTTGTCCGCACCGATCTGCGTGGAACAGACAACACGATCCGCGCGATTGGCGATGCGGTGAGCGATGTCCGGCTGGGCACGACACTGTCCAACGGCACGGGTGCAAGCGTCGCGGTGGTTGAACATCTTCTGGCGGCCTTTGCCGGCATGGGGCTCGACAATGCGGTGATCGAGATTGATGCACCGGAAGTGCCGGTCATGGATGGCTCGTCAGCGGTGTTTTGCGAACTGATCCGTCAGGCTGGCCTGCGCAGGCAGGGCGCGGTGCGCCGTCGCATTCGCATTCTCGAACCGGTTGAGGTGCGCGACGGCGTCAAATGGGCGGTTCTGAAGCCTGGCACGGATGATGATCTGACCCTGCGGGCACGCATCGATTTTGAAAGCCGCGCCATTGGCAGGCAGGAGATGTCGGTGCGATTGCGTCCGGGAAGCTTTGCGCGCGATCTGGCCTTTGCGCGAACATTCGGTTTCGCGCGCGATGTTGAGGCGTTGCGAGCGATGGGGCTTGCGCGTGGCGGCTCGCTGGAAAATGCCGTGGTCATTGATGGGCACGATATCGTCAATCCGGAAGGCTTGCGTGCTGATGATGAATTCATTCGCCACAAATTGCTGGATGCGCTGGGCGATCTGTTCCTTGCCGGCGGTGCGATTGCCGGCATTTACGAGGCTGAGCAGCCCGGACACGCGCTGAACAACAAGCTTGTGCGCGCACTTATGGCGACGCCCGAGGCGTGGTGCTGGGAACGGGCGGGTGATCTGCAGGTCGGTGACGAACATCAGGTCCGCGCGCAGGCCTGAAGGCGCAAATGCCACGCACCGCGCGCCACTATACCAATAAAGGATGCAGTGCGGCTTGGACAAATCGCAAACGAGGCGATAATCTCGGGCTTGCCGTCTCAGAACCCGTCAAGGAACCCTCCCACATGCGTCGCACTTCCCTTGCCCTGCCTCTCATTGTTACGGGCGCGCTGGCCGCGACCGCCTGCCAGTCCGGTTCGCGCAAGGAGGAGCTGGCTTATGTCGAGCGCCCCGTCGAATTGCTGTACAATCGCGGCGCAGGAGAAGTGGACAAGGGCGACTATGATGAAGCGATCCAGTTCTTCAACGAAGTGGAACGCCAACACCCCTATTCGGAATGGGCCCGTCGTTCGGCGCTGATGACGGCATTTTCGCACTATCGCGCGCGAAAATATGATGAAGCCATCGGTGTTGCCCAGCGCTATATCGCGCTCAATCCGGGCACGGAAGGTGCAGCCTACGCCTATTATATTGTCGGCATCAGTTATTTCGAGCAGATCGTGGATGTCGGTCGCGACCAGAAAATGACGGAACAGACCCGCGATGCGTTCACCGAAGTGATCCGCCGCTATCCGGAAAGCGAATATGCAAGGGATGCATCGCTTAAAATGGACATGGTCCGCGACCAGCTTGCGGGCAAGGAAATGGAGATCGGGCGCTGGTACATGCGCCGCAACCAGAATCTCGCTGCCATCAACCGGTTCCGCTCCGTGGTCGAGAAGTATGATCGCACCAGCCATGTCCCGGAAGCGCTTCACAGACTGGTGGAAGCCTATCTTGCGATGGGTCTGAATGGCGAGGCGCAGGCTGTGGGTGCCGTGCTGGGATATAATTATCCCGACACGGACTGGTATCGCGACACTTACAGTCTTCTGACCGGGCAGGGCCTGACACCCTCTGAAGAACAGCCCAAGAGTGGCTGGCTCAGCCGGATTTTCTAACGCACCGCGAACAGTTTTATTATAACGTTTCCGCCATCGGTGGAAACGGTCCAGCCCGTACGCGGGCAAAAAAAACGCCGTGCCCGCAGGCACGGCGAATAAGGTAAGGGAGGAAACGCCAAGAGGCGTTGCACCGAAGTGCCTCATCAGGATATTGTGCGACGCAATAAATGCAAGCCTTTTTTTACCGCACTCGCGAACAAACGCGGTATCGTCGGCTTCGGCACAGCTTTTGCTCTCCTCATTTGCGTCAATCCAGAAACGGGACGTTCCGTTTCGCGATTCCGCGCAAGGAGAACAAGATGGCCGATGATATCGACCTGCATGTCGGCAAGAGACTGCGTCGCCGCCGCCGCCTGCTGGGCATGACGCAACAGGACCTGGCCGTTCAGGTGGGTGTGCGTTTCCAGCAGATCCAGAAATATGAGTGTGGGGCCAATCGCATCACCTCGTCACGTCTTTATGACCTGTCGCGCGCCCTGAACGTGTCGGTCCAGTATTTCTTTGACGGGATTATTCCGATCGAGGCACCCGCCAATGCGGCCAATGATGCCGAGCGGCTCGAGGGCGATATTCTCTCCCAGAAAGAGACGCTGGAACTGGTGCGTGCCTATTACCGGCTCGGTGAGCGTCCGCGCAAGAGACTGCTGGAACTTGCCAAGGCGCTGGAAGTCAGTGCGGGCGATCAGGCTGGAGGCGCGGCTTGACGTCATCGCGCCCCGGCCACAAAAACCGGGGCGATGACACAGTTACCCGACACAGTTGACGCGCTGAAGGGCCTGCTCGGGTCGCTTGCCGATGCGGCGGGCGCTGCGATCCTGCCGCATTTCCGACAACTGGCCACAACTGACAACAAGGCGGTAAGTGGCTTTGACCCGGTCACGGAAGCCGACCGCGCTGCAGAACGCGCCATGCGCGCCATTCTTGCAGCCCGGCGCCCGGATGACCGCATCATTGGCGAGGAATATCCCGAACGCCACGGCACCAGCGGCTGGACCTGGTATCTCGATCCGGTTGACGGAACCCGCGCATTTGTCGCTGGACTGGCGAGCTGGACCACACTGATCGGGCTGACCGGGCCTGATGATCTTCCGGTCCTGGGCTGTATCGATCAGCCGGTGCTGGGCGAGCGCTATCTCGGCTGGCCGGGCGGCGCGTCTCTGGTCAGCAAGGGCGACGAAACGCCGATTTCGGTGTCGGCCTGCGATGACCTGCGGCAGGCAGTGATCTCGACAACCGACCCGTTCATTCTCACGCCTTCCGAACAGGGCGCGTGGACCCATCTGCGCCACACCGCGAAACTGGCCCGTTACGGGCTTGATGGTTATGCCTATGCGCGACTGGCCGCCGGCAGTCTGGAGCTTGTTGCCGAAAGCGGGCTGAAATCCTGGGACACCGCCGCGCTTGTGCCGGTCATTCGCGGAGCGGGCGGGCTGGCTTGCGACTGGCACGGACGACCGGCCGGGCTCGGTGGACAACTTGTCTGTGCCGCCAGCGCACCGATCATGGATCAGGCCCTGCTGGCACTGCGGCGCTGTGCGCAATGAATGTCCCATTTTCAAGCGACCGGCAGGCGAGGACTTGCCATTGCGAACGGATTTGGCGAACCTCAATTTCAGGATTGACGCCATATCGAGGGAAAATTTCATGAGGCATATGTTTCTGGGACCAATTGCGCTGCTCGCCTTTGCGGCCTGTTCGACTGTGAGCACGGTTGAAATGGATGAAGTGCCGGCTGTCGAGGCAACGGTTGATCGCGCCGCTGCAACCATGAAGGAGCTGCCGGAAATGTCCGCTTATGACGAGAACGCGTATCTCTGGCTGGAGGAGGTCGAGGGCGATCGGGCGCTAAGCTGGGTGCGCGCGCAGAATGAGAAATCCCTTCAGATGCTCAAGGCCGACCGTCATTATGACAGGTTCTACAGTGAAGCCCTCGAAGCGCTGACGTCTGACGAGCGGATTGCTTACCCCTCGGTTCTGGACGGTGAGGTGTATAATTTCTGGCAGGACAAGACCCACAAGCGCGGCATCTGGCGGCGCGCCACGCTGGAAAGCTATCGCAATGACGATCCGGAATGGGAAACCATTCTCGACATTGACGCTTTGGCGGCGGCAGAAGACGCAAACTGGGTGTTCAAGGGTGCCAATTGCCACCTGCCGGGCGATGGCGGTGTGCCGCTGTGCATGATTTCGCTGTCAGATGGCGGAAAGGACGCGGTTGTCCAGCGTGAATTCGATCTGGAAACGCGCAGCTTTGTCGAAAACGGGTTCGTGACACCGCCGGCCAAGCAGGGCGTAGCCTGGGTCGATCGTGACACGCTGCTGATCTCGACTGACTGGGGCGGCAATGGCGAAACCCTGACCGAAAGCGGCTATCCCAGCGTGGTCAGACGCTGGACGCGCGGCACACCACTGGAAAGCGCCGAGACCCTGCTGGAGGGCGATGCGAGCGATGTCGGCGTCTGGCCGATGGCCATGAAGCTGCGCGATGGCAGTGTGCTGCAGGGCGCGGTCGAATCTGATACATTCTTCACCTCGACCTATTGGTGGTTCCCGCAGGAAGGCGGCGAGCCGGTGGAGATCCCGATCCCGGCCAAATCGACACCGCGCGGGCTTTTTGCCGGCGAGTTTCTGTTCACTCTGGAGCAGGACTGGGTGCCGCCCTCGATGGGGATCCAGTTCAATTCCGGCGATCTTCTGTCCTTCGACATTCAGACGTTCATGCGCGAGCGCAAGCTCCCATCTCTGAAAATGGCATTCCGTCCGCGCGAAACGCAGGCGATCGAAAGCGTGGGCGTGGCAAAAAATTCCGCCCTGATCGCGATCAGTGACAATGTTGTCGGCAAGATCCTGCGGCTCAACCCGATTTCCGGGGGATGGCAGGTCTCCAATGTCCAACTGCCCGGAGACGGCCAGACCGGGATTGCCTTTGCCGACGCCGGCGAGCAGGAAGTGTTCCTCAATTATGAGGGTTTCCTGACCGCGGACACGCTGCTGGAATTCGATCCGGCCACCGGCGAGGCAAGCCCGCTGAAGGCCCTGCCAGCAAAGTTCGACACCGAAGGGCTTGTCGTCGAGCAGCATTTTGCAACGTCGAAGGACGGCACGCGCGTGCCGTATTTCGTGATCCGGCCGCAAGCCGCTGCGATGGATGGCTCCACCCCGACAGTCCTTTATGGATATGGCGGGTTCCAGATTTCGCTGAACCCGTCCTATTCGGCTCTCAATGGCCGGCTCTGGCTGGACGAGGGCGGGGCCTATGTCGTTGCCAATACGCGCGGCGGCGGCGAGTTTGGGCCACAATGGCATCAGGCCGGCCTCAAGACCGAGCGCCAGCGCATCTATGATGATTTCATCGCGGTGGCTGAAGACCTGATTGATCGCGGGCTGACCTCACCGGAAAAACTCGGCATCATGGGCCGGTCCAATGGCGGCCTGCTGATGGGCGTGATGTTCAACCAGCGTCCGGACCTGTGGAACGCGGTCGATATCGGTGTGCCCCTGCTCGACATGCTGCGCTACCACAAATTGCTCGCCGGGGCGTCATGGGTCGGTGAATATGGCTCGCCCGACATTCCCGAAGAGCGCGCCTTTCTGGAAACGATCTCTCCGGTGCACAATTTCGATCCCGGCAAGGACCATCCAACGCCGTTTTTCTACACCTCCACCAAGGACGACCGCGTTCATCCCGGACATGCCCGCAAGCTCGCCAAACAGCTGGAGGATGCCGGCAAGCCGTTCTATTATTACGAGAATACCGATGGCGGACATGCCGGGGCGGCCAATCCGGAGACAATGGCCCGGCGCTATGCGCTGGAATTTACCTATTTCGCCCGCCGCCTGATCGATGGAGCCGAATGAGGAGGGACGCCATCTCGCCGATCCGGCATCGGGATTGACGGGGCGTCCGTCTCGTATTATTGATTATCAATAATACACGAGGAGCCATCCATGCCGGAACTGACCGCTGAAATCGTTCGGATCACGCAGTTTGAACTCGACATCAAGCTGATGCAGGGCGACCAGATGCATGTGTTGCAGTGGCGCCGCAACATGCTGTGGGATGCGGTTTTGCTCGATGGGCAGAGACAGGCTCACAGCTCGGGTCTGTTCGGCCGGGAAAAGGTCTACGGGCTTGAGTTTGGACGCGAAGAGGGCTCCAACGGCCATCGCCTGATGCTGGTCATCGATCCGCGAGTCCTGGACTGGCACAGCATGCACCAGAAGATTTCCGGCGTCCGTCTGGAAGCGGCCAGCGGTCCGCTGCTCGCTTATGGATCACTTGACCCGCGCAGCTTTGACAAGCCTGAAACCTTCTCCGACTGGATGAAAAAGCACATGGGCATGCAATGGTAATCAGTCGCCGGCTGGGGCGCGGGTGCTAACAGGCTGCTGAAAAACCAGCTCACGCCGCCCATCCTTCGAGACGCGGCCCAAATGGGCCGCTCCTCAGGATGAGGAATCTCGTTGGTTTTCCTCATCGGTGAGGTGCGAGCGAAGCGAGCCTTTAAAGGACGAGGAAAACCTGAAGACGTGTTTTTCAGCAGCCTGCTAAAGCCCTTCTTCTTTAACCGCGTCTGCGTGTATGGCCCTGATGCGGGCGGGCGCTCGCCGGGTCGGCTGGCCAGTCATGTTTTGGATATTGCGCGCGCATGTCCTTTGCCATGTCGTGATAGCCACCCGCCCAGAAACCCGGCAGGTCGGTGGTGATGGCCACGGGCCTGCGCGCCGGAGACAGCAGGGCGAAGGTCACCGGCACACTGTTGCGGGCAATCTTTGGATGCGCCTTTATCCCGAACAACTCCTGCACCCGCGCTTCGACCAGCGGGGCCTTGTCATCAAGATAATCCACCCGCGCCGCGCGCTGTGAAGGCAGCTGCAGCGTCATCGGCGCGAACCGGTCCAGTTCCTCAATGCCCGGCCAGCCCAGCCGGGCACGCAGGGCGTCACGGATTTGTCCGGGCGTGGGCGCACGATCACCGGTTACCGGAGGGAACCAGTCCTCGAGCTGTTCGCGCAGCTCCGCTTCCGACAATTCTGGCCAGTGTGCGCCACGAGAGTGCCCGCCGAAAACGCGCCGCAACAGAGCGAGCCGCGCCAGATGCTCCGCCACGCTCTCCTGCGCCCCGATGGCCGCAAATCCCGACTGGCGTATCGCCGCGATGATCGCGGTTCGCGCGGTCGGACCGGAGGGTGCGGCAAGCGGCTGGCGCGATAGCTCAATCGCTCCGATACGGCGCAGGCGGGCCGATCTGAGCCGCCCTGCCTCAGCATCGAATTGCGCCACTTCCTCGGTTTCCGGCTCGACAAGGCTGAACAGTGCCTCCTTGCCAATCGGCGCGGCCAGCGTGATCCGCGCATCCGCGTCCTGTCCCGTCGCTTCGGCCACGACCAGCCATTGCGCACGCGCCAGCCGCTCGTCGCCAGGCAATTGCGCAGCCTCCCCCGATGCCAGCAGATAGGCCCCGCTCCCACCGTCGCGCTGGCGGGCAATGGCGCCGGGCCAGGCCCGCGCCATGATCCGCGCCGGGTCGCCTTCGGGCCGCCCCTTGCCGCCCCAGCGTTCCGCCTGCCGCATCAGGGCGCTCGCGCGCACGCCGCCTTCGGTTCGAAACCGTGCCAGCCGCTCACCGATATCGACAGAGCTGCCGCCGATACCGCGTTCGCTGATCACTGCCGCGATCTGTGCGGCCAGAACCTTTTCGCCGGGGGTTTGCGCGACGGCGATCAGTGCAGCCAGTCGCGGGGCAAGCGGCAATCCAGCCATCTGCCTTCCGCGCGGTGTGATCTGGCCCTTGACGTCGAGCGCCCCCAAAGCCTTCAGCGCCTCGCGCGCAGCCTCAAGTCGGCCTGTGGGTGGCGGGTCGATCCATTGTAGCCGTGCCGGCTCGCTCTCGCCCCAGTCGGCCAGCGCCAGCACCAGACCGGACAGGTCGCCACCAAGAATCTCCGGCGCGATCTGCCTGGCAAGACCGCGATTTTCCGGTTCGCTCCACAGCCGGTAGCAGACGCCCGGCGCGGTGCGTCCGGCCCGTCCGCGGCGCTGATCGACCGAGGCCAGCGAGGCGCGCTGTGTCACCAGCCGCGAGCGCCAGCCCGACGGGTCGCTGACCGGCACCCGCGCCAGTCCGGCATCAATAACGATCCGGACATCTTCGATCGTCAGCGCGCTTTCGGCGATGTCGGTGGACAGCACGACCTTGCGCCGTCCGGGCGCGGCGGGGCGGATGGCGGCGTCCTGCTCTGCCGGCGAAAGAGCACCGAACAGGGGTGCAATATCGACGGTTTCAGGCAGGTCATCAGCCAATCGGTCTGCAGTTCGCCGGATTTCTGCTGCGCCGGGAAGGAAAGCGAGGATCGAGCCGGTATCGCGGGCCAGTGCAGCGCGCACGGCATTTGCGACCTGCGCATCCACGGGCGCGGCCCCGCGCCCAAGATAGCGCGTTTCCACCTCGAACATCCGCCCTTCGCTGACCACACCTGCCGCGCCCAGACGCTGGCAAAGCGCGTGTGTGTCGAGCGTCGCTGACATGATCACGATGCGCAGATCGCTGCGCAGCACCGCCTGCGCCTCCAGCGCCAGCGCGAGGCCAAGATCGCCATTGAGGCTGCGTTCATGAAACTCGTCGAACAGCACGGCGCTGACGCCTTCAAGCTCCGGCGAAGCGAGAATGCGGCGCGTGAACAGCCCGTCCGTGATCACCTCAATCCGCGTTGCGCCAGACACACGCCGTTCAAGCCGTGTCGAAAGGCCCACAGTTTCGCCGATCTTTTCGCCAAGGCTGGCCGCCATGCGTGCGGCGGCACCGCGCGCAGCGATACGGCGCGGCTCCAGCAGCAGGATGCGGCCATGGGTTGCGAAACCGGCTTCAAGCATCGCCAGCGGCAGGCGGGTCGTCTTGCCCGCACCCGGCGGCGCGCTCAGCACCAGACGGTTGCCGGCGTGCAGCCGATCGAGAACATCGCCAAGCACGGCTTCGATCGGCAAATCGGATGGATTCATGTTGCGGGCCTCTTTGCCCTTTGATCCTGGCACCGTGAGCCGGCCTATTCGATCAGTCCTGACAACCGGCTGCGCCCACCATCCAGCACCAGTGTCTCTCCGGTGATGATGGCTGACTGGCTGGAAGACAGGAAAATCGCCGCGTCGGCGATCTCGTCGGCCAGAGCCGGCCGGCCCAGCGGTGTGCGTTTCTTCAGCCAGCTTTCCTGCTCCTGCGCTCGTGGGCGCAGCGCCGAAATCGCGTTGACACGGAGACGGGCGGGCGCGAATTCCAGTGCCGCAGCCTGCATCACCGCCTGCGCCGCACCTTGTGTGACATTCTGAGTGAACCGGCCGGGCGTCTGCAATCGTGAATGCAGCGACAGGATAAACACAACCGAGCCACGCTGACGCGATTGTGCAGCCCGCGCGCCAACCGCATCCTCCTGTTGGGCCAGTTTCTCGGCGAAAAGCTCTACGGCAAGGCTGGTGCCAAGCGTGATACTGGTCAACGCCTGCGCAAAGCGGTCACGATCCAGCCCGACCAGTGTGTCACTGACGGGAAGTCGCGGGATCAGTATCAGGTGATCAATGTGGCCATGGCGCTCGACTGCCAGCGCGAGCGCGTTGCGCAAACCCAGTTCCGTATCTGTCGGACCGTGCGACAGCGTGACCCTGTCATCGACCTGTTCTTGCGCCGCTGCAATCCGCCGGGGATCGGGATCCACCGCGACAACCCCGTGACCGGTTTCAGCAAAGCGACGCGCAACAGCACCGCCAACCTCCCGGCCGAGGCCGAGTATCAATGCGACGGGGTGATCCATCGATCAGGGTGCTCGCCGGGCAGAGGCCATCATGGGTGTCATCTTGCAGGCCTCCGGCCAGAGGGCGGGTGAGATTGCAGTCAGTTCGTCTGCAAAGATCGCAGCTCCTCCTTAACACGAAGTTTTTCGAGTTTGAGTTCCTTCAGGGTCAGCATATTCGCCGAGGGGCGCTTTTGTTCAGACTCGATTTTCTCGTCGAGTTTGCGGTGACGGGTCGAAAGCTCTTCGATACGGCCCTGGATTGACATGGATATTGCCTCCTTCTCGCGGTTGAACAAAAAGCTGCTCGAAAAATAGATCACAACTACCGGGTCTTTGTCACGTCGATCTCGATGAAAACGGCTTCAGAATCGGGTCGCAATCCCCTGACGGTGCTTTCGCGCGCTGAGCATTGTCACATCTGCCTTCGAAATGAGCATTTCGGGGTTCCATCCGGCCAGCCACAACGCAGCGCCCCAGGATGCACCCAGTCGCAGCGGCGGCGCATCGCGCCATTGTGCGTCGCGGACCTGCAAACGACCAATCTGACGGGCCAGCGCCTCACCCTTGGCTGTTGCCGCGCCAAGGCTCGCATGCGGCATTGCAATGGCGAACTCATCGCCGCCGAGCCGGGCAATGATGTTGCTCTCGCGCGTGTTTTTCACAAGAATGGAAGCAACACGCTGAAGCACGCCATCGCCCGTGGCATGGCCGAAACGGTCATTGACCTGCTTTAAGCCATCAAGATCGAAATAGACCACGCTCAGCGGTGTTCCGAAACGGGCCGCAAGCGCAATCTCTCGTGACAACTGGCGCAGGAATCCCCGGCGATTGAACACCGGACACAGTGTATCACGATCGGCCAGCTCCACGGCTCCGGCAAGCTTTTCGCGCAGTTCGGCAACCTGCGAACGCAGCACGACCACCTCGTCGGCGAGCGACACAATTGCGGCGCGGGCAGGTCCGGTCAAAGCCTTTGTGTCGAGCTTCAGCGGTGCCAGCAGGTCCGCGCGCGCTGCAAGCCGGCTGCGTGTCTGCACATCGGAATTTTCCGTTGCTGCGCGCAGGTCGCGATCATCCTTGTTCAATTCGCAGCTCGCAGGCGCATGACTTGCCTGCGTCCCGGACGCTTGACCGGACCGGAGCACTGCATATGTTGGAGCGCTTTCCCACGCAGGAGAGCCTTTCTCAATGGCAATCTATCCCTCCGATTCCGATCCAATGGTCGGTGTCATCATGGGCAGTCAGTCTGACTGGCCCGTCCTGCAAGAAGCCTGCCGTATCCTGAAACGTCTTGGCATCGCACATGAGGCGCGCATTGTCTCGGCGCACCGCACGCCGCAGCGCCTGTTCGATTATGCGCAGACCGCCCGTTCGCGCGGGCTGAAAGTGATCATAGCCGGCGCTGGCGGCGCAGCCCACTTGCCGGGCATGACCGCCGCAATGACTGCCCTGCCGGTGCTCGGTGTGCCGGTCACGTCAAAGGCGCTGTCGGGAATGGACAGCCTGCTTTCGATTGTCCAGATGCCGCGCGGGATTCCGGTCGGCACGCTGGCCATTGGCGAGGCCGGTGCGGTCAATGCCGGGCTGCTGGCGGCTGCGATCGTCGCGCTTGGCGACGATGGCGTGGCGCAGGCGCTTGAGCACTATCGGGCCGAACAGACTGCGGCTGTCGCACAGGCCCCTGAAAGCGAATGACACTCAGCGCGGGAAGCCGGATCGGAATTCTTGGCGGCGGCCAGCTTGGCCGGATGCTGGCAATGGCGGCGGCGCGTCTCGGGTTCGATACCGCGATCTACTGCCCTCACGGCGAAGCGCCGGCCGTGCGCGTGGCTTCGAGGCACTGGCAGGCCAGCTATGATGACGTCGGTGCGCTGCGGGACTTTGCTGCCGCCTGCGATGTCGTGACCGTGGAATTCGAGAATGTTCCCGCGGGCGCGGCAGAATGTATCGAGGCCATCGGCACAGCGTTCCGCCCCGGCGCAAGCGCCCTGGCAATCGCGCAGGACCGCGCGCGCGAAAAACAGTTTCTGCAAGACGCCGGTATCGCGGTTGCACCCTGGCACGCGGTTGACGGACCGGGCGAACTGGCTTCGGCAATACGCGCGGTCAATGGACGCGGCGTGCTCAAAACCCGTCGTGAAGGCTATGATGGCAAGGGCCAGATGCGCCTGCATGGCGGCGAAGACCCGGGTGAAGTCTGGCAAGCCATGGGTGCGCGACCCTGTGTGCTGGAGGCATGGGTTGAGTTCGAAATGGAGGTCTCCGGCCTTGTCGCGCGCGGGTGCGACGGCGAGATCGCCAGCTGGGAGCCCTCCCGCAATCTCCATGTCGACGGCATGCTGCGCCGCGCTCATGTCCCCTCCGGCCTTGATGCGCGTATGCGCGCTGAGGTGCAGTCCGCCGTCATCGCGCTGGCGGAAGCGCTGGACTTTATCGGGGTGCTGGCGCTGGAATTTTTCGTGCTGCCGGGCGGTCGGTTGCTGGCCAATGAGTTTGCGCCACGGGTGCACAATTCCGGCCACTGGACGCCGGAAGCCTGCATGACCGGACAGTTCGAAAACCATATCCGCGCGATTTCCGGCTGGCCTCTGGGCGAGACCCGGCGTCTGCTGGATGTGGAAATGATCAACATTATCGGCGAGGAGGCGCTGCGTCTTCCGACCGATTATGACCGCAGCCTCGCGCTGACGCTTTACGGCAAGGGCGAGGCCCGGCCCGGTCGCAAGATGGGACACTATGTCAGGCGTCTCGGGCCGGCCGCGCTGTAAAGGCTCGTAGCAAGGGAGCAACCACGCGACCGCCTGCCTGCCCCGCCTGCATCACATCTTTCAGCCGGCGCATGATAAACGCGTCAAGTGCGTCGTCATCCGGCTCAGATTGCCAGTAAATCAGGATTGGCAGAAGCGCTGCAACAAGCAGGCCGCGTTTGGTATAGCGGTTGTAATCATCGGATGTGTCACCCGCTGCCAGCCAGATCATGTCGGCCAGCGACCACAGCCCTTCAACCGAATTGCGTGCACGTCCCGGCAGGCCGGCAAGGGGAAGCGCGCGGCGGACAGCTTCGCGGTGCGGGCTGAGGCTGTCCAGCCATTGCCGGACACCCTTCGCGACACGCTGATGTGTCTTCAGCCCGGTCATGTCCTGCATGTCCAGTGCTGCGCGCGTCTCGGTTTCGGCGCGCTGGAAGAAGGCATGGCGCAGGTCGCTGACACCATTGGGCGCAGCCAGCGCGCGCGCATTCTCACTGATCGCAGCCTGATCGGCAGCGCGGCACGCGGCGGCCTCGCTCCAGCCCATTTCAGGAACCAGCGGCAACAGGGCCTCCAGCCAGACGGAACGGATCGTTTGTGAAGGAGGTGTCACCGTGCTATATTCTCCGGTAGTCAAGGCGGAATCCTCATGATATAGCCGCCGCTTGCGTATTCAACCCACCCGGAGGCCTTGAAGGCTTTCCGCAAATCAACCGGGGCCGGTCAGCCAACCCCGGACCACAGGAGAGAGACCCATCGTTCAGATCATCGTTCGCGACAACAATGTCGAACAGGCCCTGCGCGCGCTGAAAAAGAAAATGCAGCGCGAAGGCCTTTTCCGCGAGATGAAAGCCCGCACGCATTTTGAAAAGCCTTCCGAAAAGAAGGCCCGCCAGCGCGCGGAAGCCGTTCGCCGCGCGCGCAAGCTCGCGCGCAAGCGTGCTGTTCGCGAAGGCATCGTATAGGCGCTCGCCCGATTACGCCGTTTTTCGAAAATCAACCCGGTCAGTGCCCGCATCCGCTCGTTGAAGGGCGCGCATGTTGAATGGCTGAGGTTTTTGCGGACAGGCGGTCCTTGCAGGTTGCGCGCAGCGACACTCCCTGCCGCAGCAACATTGACCTTGCGTCAGGAATGGCTTCACTGTGGGGCCGTAGAAACCTTCGCTGCGGTTTGAAAGCATGACCCGCTGATGTCTGACCTTGCCGAGATTGATCCGCCCGCCGGTCGGCGTGCGCGCGCCAAGGCGGCCAATCGGCAGGCAATTCTCGAAGCCGCGCGCCGGGTGTTCGCGTCAATCGGGTATGAGGCCACGAGCGTGCGCGACATCATTCGTGAGACCGAGCTGGCCGCTGGAACCTTCTACAATTATTTCCGCTCCAAGGAAGAAGTTTTCGAAGCGCTGGCCAGCGAGTCGACCCTCCGCTTCCGCCCGCTGCTGCAGCAGGTGCGCCGCGAAGCGAGGGATCTGGAAACCTATATCCACTCCGCCTACCGCGCCTATTTCCAGTTTCTCCACGACGAGAATGTCGAAGCGATCCGCGAGGGAGCCCCGCATATGGCCCTGATCGGCGTGCGCGTCGACACCCCGGAAATGCAAAGCGTGGTCGATGAGGTGCGCAATGATCTTGAATGCTATTTCGCACGCGGTGAACCGGCGCAAATCGACACGGTTTACCTGACAGCGGCGGCTGTGGGGATCGCGCGCGAAATCGGCAACTTCATGCTCATGCGCCGGCCGCTGGACATTGATGAAGCGGCGCAATTTGCGACACAGCTGCTTCTTGGCGGGCTCGCGCGCGTCAGCAATGTTTCGGGGCGCTGAACGCCATTTTCAGCGTGCGTTTCCGCAAAACCGGGCCTTCTGCAACGCTTGGGCTTGATCGCGGACGCAAAGCACTGATCTTTGCTGCGAAAGACGTTTGATGATGCGCGCGAAAAAGCGCTTGCCGGGGAGGCACCACAATGAGCCTGCAGTCGATCATCGCAAAGACACTGCTGAAACTGCCGACGGGTCTGCTGGTGAAAATCGCCGGCGGAAAGCCGGTCGAGATTGGCGGGCGCACGCTGGATCCGCATTTCCAGTTCCTTGCGCATGGCGCCGCCAGCCAGCCGCCGATGAGTTCGCTGAGCGCACAGGACGGGCGAGCCGCTTCTGCCGCAGGACTGGAAATGTTCAAGGCAAAGCCCGAACCCGGCGTCGGCTGGGAGGATTTCACCATCCCCGCGGCCGATGACCGCCAGTTGCCGGTGCGAATGTATCGGCCACAACAACAGTCGCCCGACGCGCCGATGATGGTGTTCTTTCATTTCGGCGGCGGCGTGATCGGTGACCTTGAAACCTGCCATGCCTTCTGCACGATGATTGCGAGCATAGCCCACTGCCCTGTGCTCTCGGTCGAGTATCGCCTTGCGCCCGAACACAAATGGCCCGCAGGGCTGGAAGATTGCGAACTGGCCTATGACTGGGCGCTGAAAAGTGCCAGCCAGTATGGTGCGCCCGCCGGTGAAGCCGCGATTGGCGGTGACAGTATGGGCGGCAATTTCGCTGCAATCCTTGCACAGGAAGCGCGCCGCAATGGCTGGCCGGCCCCGCGTCTGCAACTGCTGATCTATCCGGCAATCGACATATCTGAGGCAACCGACTCGCACACCACATTCGGAAACACCTATCCGCTGTCCACCGAGACGATGGAATGGTTCATGGGTCATTATGTTCCCGAAGGTGCCAACCGCGCTGACCTGCGTCTGTCGCCCGGCCAGGAAACCGACCTCACCGAGCTTGCGCCGGCCATTGTCGTAACCGCCGGCTTCGACCCGCTGGTCGATGAAGGGGCGGGCTATGCAAAGCGCCTGAAATCAGCGGGCGTGGATACGGTTTACCGCTGCTATGACAGTCTGGCGCATGGATTTACTGCGTTCACGGGCGTGTCGCCGGCCGCCGATGCGGCCTGCCGTGAAATCGCAGGAATGGTGGCGAAGGTTTATTCAAAACCCCAGGGCTGATCATTGCCCGGCCTCGACCACGTTCAGACCGGGAATGTTCTCGATGCGCCGCAGGAGAAGGTCGAGACGCGGCGCGCGGGCCACTCGTTTGCCGGTTTCATCAAACAGTGCATAGCCGGCAGTGGTCTTGCGAAGCGGAAAGCGCCGCCAATGGGCGCGCCTGCGATAAATCCAGATCTCTTCCGGTTCCAGACCCGTCATTGACCAACCGGTCCAGACATGCCCGAAAGGCAAGGCACGCCAGAGCGCGTCGATCTGTTCAATCTCATCTGGGTCAAAGCGCGCCATGACAACCGGTCCTTCCCGCGGCAAACGCCAGTCTAGCGGAGAGAGGCCTGCGCGCAAATCATCTGCGGGAGTATGGTTTGCCGGCCTGTCCGGCAATCTGCAGGGCGCGGCCTGGATGGTGGTTTCCGGGGTCTCGTTTACCCTGTATCTCGTGCTCGCCAAGCAACTGTCGGCCGATGTTCACCCGATTTTCCTGGCTTTCTGGCGTTCGTTCATCGGCCTTCTGGTGACACTGCCGCTGCTGATCCGTCGGGGGCCGGGCCTGCTTGCGACATCGCAGTTTCCGCTGATCCTCACCCGCAGCCTGTTTGGCACGCTGGGGTTCATTTTCTCGCTGCTGGCCGTGTCGGATTTTTTCTCCCTGCCATTGGCGCAGTTCAATGCCCTGTCCTTCGCGCGCCCGCTATTTGTGACCATTCTCGCAGCGCTGCTTCTGGCCGAGCATGTCGGTGCACGCCGCTGGGGCGCGGTGGCGGTCGGCTTTATAGGTGTCCTGGTGATGGTCGCGCCGGGACTGTTGTTTTTCTGGACGCCGGGAGCGGCTGCGCCTGCCGGTTTTGATCTTGGGGCCGTGCTGGCGATTGCCAGCGCCTTTGGCTTTGCCGGGGCGATCGTTTTGGTCAAGCGCCTGAGCGCGCAGCACAGCCCGGCGCAATTGCTGATCTGGGCGAATCTGCTTTCAACGCTGATCCTGCTGGGCCCGGCAATCTATTATGGCTCATCACCCGACCTGCAGGCCTGGGCGCTGATCGTGGCAATGTCGCTGGCCGGCCTTGGCGGGCAGTTCTGCTATATCACCGCGATGAGTCTTGGTGAGGCGAGCTTCCTGTCGCCGATGGATTATCTGCGCCTGCCGATGGCAGCGGCAGCCGACTGGCTGTTGTTTCGCCTTCTGCCTGGCGCTTATGTCTGGATTGGCGCGGCGATCATCGTCGCCTCGACGCTTTACATCACGATCCGCGAAGCGCGCCGGCGCAATGATACCGGCAAGCCGGCAGAGCCTGATCGGGACCTGTCTTAACGGGCTGCCGAAAAACGCGTATCACGCGGCCTCCTCAGCCGTGAGGGGCCCGGCGGGTTGTCTTGCGTTCCGCGTTACTGGACAGGCGGGCTCTCTCGTGTCTTTTCAGCAGACTGCTAAACACCAACGACTTCGCTGCGGGTGGCTTCGGCCTTGACCCATGAAATGAAGGCCCGCACATCCGGCGACAAATGGCGCCCTTTCGGCCAGATGATCCAGTAGGAGAAATCAATCGCAGTTGAACCATCAGCGAACGGGGCGACCAGCCGTCCTGCGTCAAGCTCGGCCTGCGCGATGGCACGTTTGGCCAGCGCCACGCCGCGCCCGTTCGTCGCCGCTTCGATCACCAGAACCGCCTGATTGAGGCGCGGGCCGCGGCTGGCATCCACGCCGGAGACGCGGCGCGCAGCCAGCCAGCTGGTCCAGTCCGGGCAGGAGGGATCGTTTTCCGGGCTTTCATCATGGATCAGCGTATGGCGTGCGAGGTCTTCAGGCCGGCGAAGCGGGTCGGGACCTTCCAGGAGCTGCGGCGAGCAAACCGGCAACACCGATTCATCAAGCAGTTTCTCGGTCTTGAGGCCGTCATACTGGCCGGTGCCATAGCGGATCGCGAAGTCAGCATCGGCGGTGTTGAAATCGGTCAGCTGCATGTCGGCTGAAACCCAGGCCTCGATACCGGGATGGGACTGGTGAAAACTGTCGAGCCGGGGGGCCAGCCATTTGGCCGCGAATGAGGGCGCGCAGGCGACCATGACCCGCCCACGCCGTGCCGGCTGGCGCATCTGGCGACCGGCTTCCGCGATCCGCTCGAAGGCATCATTGATCAGCGGCAGGCAGGCCTGCGCTGCGTCGGTCAGCAGGACAGAGCGCCCGGTGCGCTTGAAAAGCGGCGTGCCGGCATAGTCCTCGAGCTGTCGGATCTGCTGCGATATCGCGCCGGGCGTGACGTTCAGCTCCTCAGCGGCCTTGGTAAAAGACAACCGTCGCGCCGCCGCCTCGAAGGCACGCAGGGCGTTCAGTGGAGGCAGCCGGTCGTTCGAATCACTCATCACGAATAGATTTTCTCAATACTGATCTTAGAGGTCGCTGGTTGTTGCAGCGCCGTCAAGACGCAATTTCTACGCCACTTGTTAAAAACGCCACAGGAGTGTGAATGCGTCAGTTTCCGGCCTTTTTCCAGATGGATGATGCGCGCGTCGTGCTTTTCGGCGCGGGCGAAGAGGCTTTGCGCAAAATCCGGTTGCTGGCGCGCACACCGGCGCAGATTTCTGTTGTCAGTGAGCACGCCCCGGACGCACTGGCGGCGGAGTTTCCGGATCGGTTCGAACATGTGCGTCCTGATGCGGCGGCTACAGTTCTGCGCGGTGCCCGGCTGGCGATCATCGCGCTGGGTGATACTGCAGCTGTTGAGGCGGCGTTGTCGCAGGTGCGCGAAGCCGGCGTGCCGGTGAACGTCGTTGACCGTCCTGAGCTATGCGATTTTACGGTGCCGGCGATTATCGACCGCGGCGAAATCGTTGCGGCAATTGGTTCGGGCGGCGCTGCGCCGGTGCTGGCAAAATCCGTGCGCGCCCGGCTGGAAGCGTTGCTGCCGGCCCGCATCGGCGAGCTTGCTGCACTTGCGCGCAGGTTGCGCAGCGATGTGAAAGCAAAACTCAACACTGGCGAGGCGCGCCGGCGCTTCTGGGAAGCGGCGCTGACCGGACCTGCGGCTGGGCGGGCCTATGCCGGCGACATGGCCGGCGCGGCAGGCGGCTTCGGAGCCGGCCATGCCGCCGCCGCCGATGATATGAATGGGGGTCCGGGTCATGGCGGTCTCGGATGTCCGGGGAGGAATTTTCAACGAAAAGGGCCTGGATACCGCAAAAGTCCTCGAGCATTGCCAAAAAACAGGATCGGTGGTAAACTATCCCGAAGGCGATAACATATCAAACTGCGAACTGCTCGAGTTGCCGTGTGATGTTCTCATTCCGGCGGCCCTAGAAGGCCAGATCTCCCGGTTGAATGCCGATCGAATCCGGGCGAAAATCATCGTGGAAGGGGCCAACGGGCCGACCAGCCCCTTTGCCGATGATATTCTCTACGACAAGGGCATATTCGTGGCCCCCGACATCCTTGCCAACGCGGGCGGGGTTACCGTGTCTTATTTCGAATGGGTTCAAAACGTTCAAAAGCTTTTCTGGTCGGAGGAAACCGTCAACTCGCAACTTCGGCAAATCATGACCCGGGCCTTCTACGAAGTGCATGACATCGCC
>CAYUEM010000012.1:839-1114 GCA_964442925.1 uncultured Hyphomonadaceae bacterium | reverse complement strand
GGGAGAGGCCAAAAAGCTGAGAGGAATTTTTCCCTGACGAATGAAATATGGAGCTGGAAAGTAAAATGGAAGAAAATGAACGGGTGACCTATGAGCAAATCCTCAACGCGAGCAGCAACGGCGTGATCGCAACGGACGTTTCAGCAGTCATTGTCTTTGCCAACAAACGCATCGAAGATTTTTTCCAAATCCATCCCGGTCAGATTACGGGCGCAACGATTCCCGAAGTACTGCCCTCTTTCGGACCGCCGGTCAAAACAACCCTGGAGACCAGC
>CAYUEM010000012.1:0-829 GCA_964442925.1 uncultured Hyphomonadaceae bacterium | reverse complement strand
GGGTTGTCTCATCCCGGGCAAAAAAGGGAGCCTTATGCTCAATGTCACCCCCATTCTGCATGACGGAAAGGTCACGGGAACGGTTTGCAGCTTCCAGAAGGTGGAACTGCTCGAATTATCGGCGCGCCAGCTCGAATCATACCAGAACCTGAACCGGCAGCTTAACGCCATATTTCAATCCTCATCGGACGGCCTCTGGGTATGCAATGGCCAGGGAAAGGTCATCGCCATCAATAAGGCTTCGGAAAAACTCAACGGCATCCATTCCGGTGATGTCTTAGGGAAAACGGTATCGACGCTTATCCGCGACCGTTTGTTTGATCGCTCGGTCACGTTGGAGGTACTGGAGACCAGGCGCCAGGTCAGTGTGGTGCAGCACATCCGCAAAACAGGTTCCATCTTACTTGTCACAGGAACCCCCGTCTTTGACAAATCCGGCCAGATCTTCCTGGTGGTCGTCAATGAACGGGATATGACCCAGTTGAACGCCGTCCGAGAGCAACTGGAACAGACCCGCATGATGACGGAAAAATACCGCGACGAACTCGCCGAACTGAGCATGCTCGAACTCCAAAAACAAGAGATCGTCGCGGAAAGCACAGGAATGCGCCGGGTCCTGAGCTTCGCTCTCAGGCTGGCCCACCTGGAGGCGTCCAACATCTTGATCTTTGGAGAATCCGGCACGGGCAAGGGGCTTTTGGCTAAGTTTATCCACAAGAACGGCAAACGAAGCCAGAAACCCTTTATACAGATAAACTGCGCAGCCCTTCCCGAAACTCTCCTCGAAGCCGAACTCTTCGGTTACGACAAGGGCGCCTTCACCGGCGCC
>CAYUEM010000011.1:10323-26571 GCA_964442925.1 uncultured Hyphomonadaceae bacterium | reverse complement strand
GGTCGCCATGGGCCGGCTCGACATCCACCTCGATCTCGCCTTCGCCGACAATCGGAAATTCGAACTGGCTGATCTGGTAGCCCTGCGGCAGGTCGGGATAGAAATAATTCTTGCGGTCGAAGCGCGAATATTCATTGATCTGCGCATTCAGGCCGAGCCCGGTGCGCACGGCCTGTTCCACGCATTTGTCATTGATCACCGGCAGCATGCCCGGCATCGCCGCATCGACAAGCGCGACATTGGCATTGGGGTCTGCGCCAAAGGCGGTCGAGGCCCCGGAAAACAGCTTCGCCTCGCTCTTGACCTGCGCATGCACTTCCAGCCCCATGACGACTTCCCAGTCGCCGGTCTCGCCGGAAAGGATGAATTCAGGACGCGGGTGTGTCATGTCGGGCAGCTTTCAACTGATCGTCTGGAAATACGCGCCGGTTTAACCCGGCCTGCCCCTGCTGGATAGACCGCGCCAGCCGAGCTTGTCGAGACACACCGGTGCGCCCAGCGCCGGCAAGCTTGCGGGGCGCGCGACAATCGGGCATTTTGTGCAAGCTGCGGCGGAACGGGGAGCGAGGCGATGACGCAGGAACAAGGCAGGTTTGACAGCGGACGTCTGGCCCGGCTGTGGTGGGCCTCGGTCTTTGGCGGGCTGATCGTGCTGGGCGGGGCGCTGGTCATGCTCGGTGTGTTTGAAAGTGGCGACTGGCTGGCGGCACTGATCGCGCTGGCAATCGGCGCATTCGCATTCAGCGGGATGTTCTTTGTCGGGGCCAATCTGATCGGGCTGGGCATGGAAAAGCGCGTGCGCGACGAAACCCGCGTGCGCGGTGCCAGTGTCGAACATGTCACCCATGTCGAAATGTCCGGGGACGCAAGCCGCGACAAATGGCTGGAGCGCTATGTGTTTTCGCGCAACCTGTTTGGCGGCCTGCTTGTGCCACTAGCCATCCTTGCCGGGCTTTTCATCTTCAGCTGACGCAGGTTCCACAGTGCGCGTCGCCCCGTCGCCGCGCCGCGCGCGGACCATTTCGACCTTGAGCGTGGAGCCCGGTGAGATCAGCACGTCTTCATGGCGCAGCGGAATGTCGATGCCGTTTTCCTGGAACTTGTCCCAGACATTCAGCATCGCTTCGGAGCCGACATTGTTGACCCCGTTCTGCGGATCCTGGATCCAGAACCGCGCCTCGATCTCGACCGCCTCCTCGCCAAATTCCATGACGAGGCATTTCGGTTCGGGCGTCGCAAGGACGCGGTCTGTGACCTTCAGGCCCTCGACCACCAGCGCGCAGGCAAATTTGAGGTCGGTCTCGTATTCCACCCGCAGCCGGCGCTTGATGCGCACCTGCTTGTCGGAATAGCTCCAGTTGACCACTTTTTCCGTGATCAGTTGCTCATTCGGGATCAGGTGTTCCTTGCCATCGCGGGTGATCACCGACGCATAGCGCAGGCCGAGAGACTTCACGACGCCATAGGTCTCGTCAACCTCGATCACGTCATCAGGCTTGATCGAGCGGTCGGTCAGCAGGATCACGCCGGAGATGAAATTGGCCACGATCTGCTGCATGCCGAAGCCGAGGCCGACACCGATGGCACCGCCAAGCACCGCCAGCCCTGACAGCGGAATGCCGAGCCCCGCCAGCGTCAGGACGGCAGCCGCAAAAAACAAGCCGACCTGCAAGGCATTGGTCAGCAGGATGCGCAGTGATGGTTCGACCCGGGGCAGTGTTTCCACGCGCGTCTTCAGCCGCTTTGACAGCCAGCCGGCGGACCAAAGGAAAACCCCCGCCGTCAGGATGGCCTGCAGCACGAAAGGCGGGTTGATCCGCCGCCCGCCAAACGGCGGTCCGATCGTGTAGCTCCATGCAATCACGTCATCGAGCACGCCGAACGCATTCAGCCCGGCAATCACCAGCGCCAGATAAAGTGCCGGCTTGCGCAGGCTTTCAGGCAGGAATGCACCGGCCAGCGTGATGATCAGGAACGCGACCGACAGCGAGAAAGCCACCCGCACCAGCGTTGCGTCATAGCCCGCAGCATTGAGCGCCACCTGAGCAACATAGAACAGGCCAAGCGTGATCGCCGGGCGGACCAGACGCGGGACAACATCGCCAACCAGGTTGCGCAGATTTTCCGGCAGGCGTTCCAGCCCCGTGCGCAGCAGCCGGCGCAGCGGGCTGGCAAGGATCGCGCCCAGCAACATCGCGCCAACGATCGCCCCGAGCTGCAGCCCGAGCGGCAAAAAGATCGAGATATCGAGAAGATTGGCCCGCGCCCATCCGATCGGGTCGGCAAGGATCGGTTCGGCCCAGTCCAGAAGGCCTGGCCCGCTTGCCGCCGTCTCGCCGTTCGCAGCCACCACCTCACGTGTCGCCGCGCCGGCAGCCAGACTGTCCGCATCGACCGGCACGGTGCGGCAATATTCCGAACCGTCGCGCGTGATGCACTCTTTCAGATAGGTTTCGCCTTCGTTTTCCAGGGGACGGCTCCTCATGACACCAACTGATTAGTTGCGATCAGGTGCCAGTGAAATAACCTTGCGTTGCCAGACTGTCGATTGCCCGTCTGCCGTTGCGATCAGCGCACCGCCATCAGTTCCGCAAAGCGGTCAAACAGGTAGAAGCTGTCCTGCGGCCCCGGGCTCGCCTCGGGATGGTGCTGGACAGAAATGATCGGCTTTCCCGCGACATGCAGCCCGCAATTGGTCGCATCAAACAGTGAACGGTGGCTTTCCTCGACACCGGTCGGCAACGACTTTGGATCCACAGTGAAGCCATGGTTCATCGAGACAATCTCGACCTTGCCAGTTGCAAGATCGACCACGGGATGATTGGCACCGTGATGGCCCTGCGCCATCTTCAGCGTGCGGCCCCCCAACGCCAATGCCAGCAACTGATGGCCAAGGCAGATGCCGAGCACGGGCAACCCACTGCCGACCGCCTCTTGGATCGTGGCTCCAGCGCGTGCGAAAGTGGCCGCAGGATCGCCCGGACCGTTGGAGATCACGATCCCGTCGGGCTGGAGCGCTGCAATCTCCTCGAAAGGCGTGTCACCGGGAACAATGGTCGCGCGCGCACCGATCCGACCCAGGTTGCGCAGGATGTTTCGCTTGACGCCGAAATCCAGCACCACGACATGCCAGCGTGGCGGCGTCATCCCGGCAAAGCCTGTCTCTGGCTGCCAGAGGCCCTGATTGTGCTCGAACGGCGCTTCGGCAACCATATCACGAGCCAGATCGGCGCTCTCCAGACCCTCGAAACTGCGCGCTGCCGCGATCAGTCCGTCAATATCGATCCCGCCCTCCGGCTTGTGGGCGATGGCGACATTCTGCATTCCGTGGCGGCGGATGGCCCGTGTCAGCGCGCGCGTGTCAACACCGGCCAGACCGACAATGCCCCGGCGTGTCAGCCAGGCATCGAAATGGTCGCCCGAGCGCCAGTTCGACGGCGGCGTCACCGGCCCGCGAAAAACCGCCCCTCGCGCTGCACGGGCCGCAGCGGGTGTGCTCTCTTCGACATCTTCACTGTTTGCGCCGGTATTGCCGATATGTGGAAAGGTGAACAGGACAATTTGTTCACAATAGGATGGGTCGGACAGGATTTCCTGATAACCCGTGACTGCGGTGTTGAAACACAACTCCCCGACCGCAACTCCCGGCGCGCCGCCTCCCCGGCCAAGAAACACCGTTCCATCGGCCAGTGCGATCACTCCCGTCGCGGTTGAAGGGTCTTGTGTGACGACACTGTAAGACATATGTGCCTTGCCTTTCCGCGCTGTTTGGGCTGCGTTAACGGTTAGAGTTAAGGGTAGCGGGGAGTAGGGGCTGATCGGCACCGTCGTCAAGACGGGTCCGGAAACGAAAGTTGAACTGTATGGCTGTGCTGGAAACTGAAGCCGGTGAGGATCTTCGCGAGCGTCTTGAGAAAGACCTGCGTCAGGCAGAACAGGACGCGCCGGATGGTGTGCGCGCAGCGACACTGAGGCTTGTGGCCTGCGCCCTGCGCGATCGCGACCTGACAGCCCGGACCCGCGGCGAATGTTCAGGTTGCAAGAATGATGACGTGCGCGATGTCCTGATGACGATGGCTGAGCAAAGACGTGTGTCCGCACGCGAATTTGATGACAGCGGACGCATTGCCGATGCCGAGCGAGAGCGCGACGAACAGGCGGTTCTGGAGGCCTATCTCCCAAAACCGTTGGCCGGCGACGCCTTGCAGCAAGCCGTTCACACTGTCGTTGAGGATCTGGAGGCGACCACACTGAAGGACCTGGGTCGCTGCATTTCCGTTCTGAAACAGCGTTTTCCCGGCCGGATCGAAGCTGCGCACGCGCGAAAAGCCGTGCGCGAAGCGCTGCAGTCCTGATACCCGCAGACAGCGCTCACCGCATGTTTCAAAGTCGACATCAGCCCCGAGCATTGACGATGCAAGCACTTGCTAAAAAACGTCCGAAGTGCAAAACATGCCGCCGCCGGGTGACGATCTTTACGTCCAAGACGTCATGAAGTTGACATTTTCGTGGTCTACGGTGTGATGCAGTCTTGATACAGCTTGAAACTGGAGTGTTCAGCTATGAGAGAAGTTCTGAAAATTTCCGCCGCGTGTGCGGCTCTTGTCGGCCTTGCTGCCTGTGCTTCCCAGCCCGAACCGGTCGAGCCGGCACAGGCACCGGAACCCGTCGTGGTTTCCGAACCTGCTCCGCCCCCGCCGATCGCGCAGCAGCCGACGGCACCCGTCGAGCAATACACGGGGCCGGCACCCGGCTCGGTTGCTGATTTCCGCGTCAATGTTGGTGAGCGCGTGTATTTCGACCTTGATCAGTCGCGGCTCGATACGGATGATCAGGAAATTCTCAGCCGTCAGGCCGCCTGGCTCCAGTCCTACCCGGCTGCGCGCATTCTCGTCGCCGGCAATTGCGACGAACGCGGCACCCGCGAATACAATCTGGCCCTGGGCCAGCGGCGTGCCGCAACCGTCAAGGATTATCTTGTCAGCCTGGGCGTCGATCCGGCGCGCGTTGATACGATTTCCTACGGCAAGGAGCGTCCGATTGCTGATGGCTCGAATGACAGGGCCTGGGCGCTGAACCGCAACGGGTTCACGCAGATCGTTTCCGGCGCCACGGGCTGATCGGACTTTCCCGCTGATACTGTAAAAAGCGGCCGAGCTGCCATAATTTGGCCCCGGCCGTTATCTTATGTGTTGAGCTATGAAAACATATCGATACATCGCCGCTTCATTCGCGCTTGCCGGCCTTGTGCCGGTTGCAGCCAGCGCGCAGTCTGCCCCGATCCGTCAGGGCGTGACCAGCTCAGACATCGCCGAACAGGCAAGCCGCCTGCAACAGTCAAACGCGGAACTTCGCCTGCAGATCCGTGACATGCAGGTCGAGATTGCCCAACTCAACGGCAAGATCGAAACGCTGGAATTCCTGCTCAGCCAGAACCGCGATGAGATCAACCGGATGCAGGGCGACGATCAGGAAATCGGGCGCCAGCTTTCGACCATCATTCAACGACTTGACACGCTGGATGGCCGGATCGACAGCCTGAATTCCCAGATGGCGGTTCGCACTTCGGACACCGTATCCGACAGTGCACCCCGATCCGGTGACGGCGCACAGCCGGAAATGCGCACAATCACGGTGCGCCGCGCCGATGGAACCGTGACCCGCCGCAGCGTGCCCGTCGAAGCTGCGACCGGAAGTGCGCAACCCAAAGACACTGGCGATGCAGACCTGGAGCAGGCCATTGACAATCAGGGCCCCGAAATTAGTCCTGCCCAGACCGGTTCGCTGGGAACGATTTCGGCTGCCGACCTGCCTGGAGAGGCCGGCCCGTTGTTCCAGGAGGCCAAGTCACGGCTTCTGCAATTTGATTATCCGCGCGCGGAAACCGCATTCCGTGCGTTTCTGGAAGCCTTCGGCGATGATCCGCAGGCCGGTGAAGCGCAATACTGGCTCGGCGAGGTGCTTTACCAACAAGATCAGTATCAGGCCTCTGGTGCGGCCTATACGGAGATGATCCAGACCTGGCCGGACGATCCGCGCGCCCCGGATGCACTGGTCAAGCTGGCCCGCTCGATGCGCCTGATCGACCAGGTCGACAAAGCCTGCGCCGCGCTGGATCTGCTGGCGCGCAAATATCCTGACGCGTCGAGTGTAACCCGCAACCTCGCAGCTGTTGAAAGCACCCGTTCCGGCTGTGCTGGCTGACACCATTCAGGCTCGGTTTGACCGGTTCATGCTGCGTCTTTCTGGCCCGGCAATGGGGGAAAGGCCGATTGCTCTGGCCGTTTCGGGCGGCGGCGATTCGATGGCCATGCTGACGATGGCGGCGCAATGGGCGCGAGACTCACAGCGACAACTCATCTGTCTCAGTGTCGATCATGGCCTGCGGGCGGCCAGTTCCGGTGAATGCGAACAGGTCTCTGAACGCTGCGCTGCACTGTCGGTTGCGCATCGCACGCTGCGCTGGTCTGCCCCGCGCCGTCAGCAGGCCAGCGCGCGCCGCGCCCGCCATGCGCTTTTGAGTGAGGCCGCGCGCGCGGCTGGCGCAAGGGTCATCCTGCTCGGGCACACGCGCGACGACAATGAGGAAACCTTCCTGATGCGCGCACGCCAGGGCTCGGGCTGGTTCGGGCTCGGCGGACTTGATCCGGTGTCACCCTCACCCGTCTGGCCGCAGGGGCGCTCCATCATGCTGGCCAGGCCCCTGCTGTCGATGCGCCGCGAAGAGCTGCGTGATGCGCTGCGCCGGCAAACCACGGGCTGGATCGACGATCCGAGCAATGACAATTGCGCATTCGAGCGTGTGCGGATGCGCCGGCTGCTGGAATGCGAGCCCGATGTCAGGGACGCAGTGACGCGCTGTCTTGGCCCACTGGCCCGCCTTCGCCGAGCCGAACTGTCCCGTCTCGCGCATCTGATCGGAGTGCGGGTCGGCGCGCATTCCGATTCCAGCCTCAGTCTCGATGCATCAGGCCTCCCGCCGGGCGTTCTCACGCGATTGTTATCCCAACTGCTACGGGTCGCTGGCGGACATGATCGCACCGCACGCACGCGAGGCCTGACCCGGCTTTCCGAGGCGATCTGCGCCGGCGATGACTTGCCCGGACGCACACTTTGCGGCGTCTGGATTGCGGGCGCAGGCTGCGTGATCCGGATGGCGCGTGACCCGGGTGCCGTCAATCGCAGTGATGCAGATGACATCTGGGACGGGCGCTTCAAGCGTGCTACAAACGGAACAGTTGCAGGGCACCCACACCCGATGACACGCGCAAGTTTGCCACCTTCCAGCGAGGATTGGCGCGCCCTGAATGACGAAAGATTGGGCGATCTGGTCAATTGCTGGCAAAAATTGGCGCTTTTGTCATGACTGATGCGACCTTATGGTGTCGTTTTCATACGCTTGCCCCCCTATATTGAGGGTTCACGGCAATCTTCGACGAGAAAAACATGAACATTCGAAATCTGGCGGTCTGGGCTCTCATCGCTGCACTCATCATCGGCATGGCTGTTGCCATGCAGGGAAATTCCACCCCGCGTGGTGCCGAGGAGTTCTCTTATTCCCGCGTCCTTCAGGAAGCTGAAGCCGGAAATCTGCGCGAGGTTCAGATCAGCGATACCCGGATCTCGGGCGTCACCGGGGACAATCAGAGATTTTATTCCGAAAAGGGCGTCTTCGATCCCGAGCTTGGCCGCACGCTGACGCAGTCAGGCGTTGAGGTTACATTCGACAATAATGAGGGCGGATCGGCGCTCGGCACGATCTTCTTCAACCTGCTGCCGATCCTGCTGATCCTTGGTCTGTTCCTGTTCATGATGCGTCAGATGCAGGGCGGTGGCGGTCGGGGTGCCATGAGCTTTGGCAAATCGCGCGCACGCCTGCTGACGGAAAAGCAAGGTCGGGTGACATTCGATGATGTGGCCGGTGTCGATGAGGCCAAGGAAGAGCTGCAGGAGGTCGTCGAATTCCTCAAGGACCCTGCAAAATTTCAGCGGCTTGGCGGCAAGATTCCGAAGGGTGCGCTGCTTGTCGGCCCGCCGGGAACGGGCAAGACGCTGATTGCGCGCGCTGTCGCTGGGGAAGCAAATGTGCCGTTTTTCAGCATTTCCGGTTCTGATTTTGTCGAAATGTTTGTCGGTGTTGGCGCAAGCCGTGTGCGCGACATGTTCGAACAGGCCAAGCGCTCCGCGCCCTGTATCATCTTCATCGACGAGATTGACGCGGTGGGACGCTCTCGCGGTGCCGGCCTCGGCGGAGGCAATGATGAGCGTGAGCAGACCCTGAACCAGTTGCTGGTCGAAATGGACGGGTTCGAGACCAATGAGGGCATCATCCTGATCGCCGCGACCAACCGCCCGGATGTTCTCGACCCGGCACTGCTGCGTCCGGGACGTTTCGACCGCCAGGTTGTTGTCAGCAATCCCGACATCATCGGGCGGGAGAAAATCCTGAAAGTGCACATGCGCAATGTGCCGCTGGCCCAGGATGTCGAACCGCGCACCATTGCTCGCGGCACGCCCGGCTTTTCCGGCGCTGACCTTGCCAACCTCGTCAATGAGGCTGCACTTCTGGCGGCACGCCGCGGTAAATGTGTCGTCGCAATGAAGGAGTTTGAAGACGCCAAGGACAAGGTGATGATGGGGCCGGAGCGCCGCTCGATGGTGATGTCGGAGAAAGAGCGCGAACTGACCGCTTGGCACGAGGCCGGCCATGCGATCGTTGCGCTGCATGTGCCCGCATCCGACCCGGTTCACAAGGCGACGATCATTCCGCGCGGACGCGCTCTCGGTATGGTCATGCAGTTGCCTGAAGACGACAAGATGTCGATGTCTCGCATCGAGATGACTTCGCGTCTGGCCATCATGATGGGCGGACGCATCGCGGAAGAGCTGAAGTTTGGCGAAGACAATGTTACCGCCGGCGCGGCATCGGATATTCAGCAGGCCTCTCGGCTGGCCCGCGCCATGGTCACCCGCTGGGGCCTGTCAGACGTGATCGGGCCAATCGATTATGCCGATGATCAGGGCGAGGTGTTCCTTGGCCAGCAGCTGGTGCAGTCCTCGCACATCTCTGAAGACACGCAGAAGAAAATCGAGGAAGAGGTCCGCAAGCTTGTCCAGACCGGGATGGAAGAGGCGCGAAGGATCATGACCGAACATCGCGATGGCTGGAGCGCCGTGGCAGAGGGCCTGCTTGAATATGAAACGCTGACCGGCGCGGAAATCCGCGGACTGCTCGAAGGACGCAAGCCTGAACGGCCCGATGTGCCGGACGATGAAACTGGCCCCGGCTCAGCGGTCCCCGTGATCGGCAAGAAACGCAAGACACGCGATCAGGGGCCCGAAGGTGATTTCGGTGGCGAGCCGAAACCGGCCTGAGGCCTGAGCCAGGCAGGCACCTTCATCAACAACAACAAAAGCCTCCGGCCTTTTACGGGTTCGGAGGTTTTTCATTAACAGCCTTCTGATTGCGCGCCCTCAGCCCGTGCCGGATACGCGCGTCTCTCAGGCGGCGTCCGCGATACCGCTGTCCAATTTTCCAATGGTGCTCCGAAAGGCGGCCATCGCCTCTTCGGGCAGTGTAAACAGGTGCGGTTCGCTTGGCCCTTGTGCGCGCGGCCTGAACTGGACCGCATTCGCACCCGTTCTGGCCACGATCAGCGCAGCAATGTCGGCGGCGATCTCCGCTTCGAGCGGCACGCTGTCTGCGCGGGTTTCATCAATGATCGCCCGGGCAAATTCAACGGCATCACGCGCACGCAGCAGATGCGGATCCCCACAGCCAAGCACGCGCCAGCGCCTGGCCAGTCTGATCTCCGGCATATCCACTTCGATAACGCGGTCGTCGAGTAGAAAAAGCATGTCCTTTCAGCCCCTTGTAAACCCCGGCGGGAAATTGACCTGACAGGGTTAACAGGCTCTTACAATCCACTGTCATTGACCGGTTCGGTCAGGAAATGGCGCCCTTCGCGATCCTCGATCTCGATCACCCAGAGGTCGCGGTCACGCGCCATCGCTCGGCTGATATAAGCATCTGTCTCGGCTTCTTCCGGCCCTATATTCTGCCCCGTCAGATCGATGAAGACGCGTTCGCCATCCGGCCCCATGCCCGGAATATATGCCTGCGCCGTGCGGTCGAGCCGTGTGACCTTGACCAGCACATCGCCGCGTTCATCGTCGCCATGCTGGACAATGAAGGCGGCCGCCCCGCCCGCCTGCACCCGGCGGACAAGTGCGCCGACCCAGATATGTGTGGGAAGGCGAGCCTCCATCCGCTGCGCGCCCTACATGTTTGGATAGGCCGGGCCGCCACCGCCCTCCGGCGTCACCCAGTTGATATTCTGATTGGGATCCTTGATGTCGCAGGTCTTGCAATGGATGCAGTTCTGCGAATTGATCTGGAATCGCATCTGGCCGTTGCCCTCATCGACCCATTCATACACCCCGGCCGGGCAATAGCGGGCTGACGGGCCATCATAGACGCCAAGCTCGGAGGTTTTCTGCAGCGCGTCATTGATCACCTGCAGGTGAACCGGCTGGTCCTCGCCATGATATGTATTGGTGAAGGAGACACTGGTCAGCTTGTCGAAGCTGATCTTGCCATCGGGCTTTGGATAGTCGATCGGCTTGAATTTCGAGGCCGGTTGCAGCGCCGCTGCGTCGTTTTTCTTGTGCTTCAGCGTCGGCAGATAGCCAAAGCCGAACCATGAACGCAGATACATGTCCGGCATTCCGAGCATCGCACCGACCATTGTGCCGAAGCGCGACATCAGCGGCTTGACATTGCGCACGCGGGCAAGGTCGGCATGCACCCAGCTGTCTTTCCAGGCGGTATCGAGTTCATCGAGACTGTCATTTGCGCGGCCGTGTGCGATTGCCGCAAAAGCGCATTCCGCGCCAAGCATCCCGGTCTTCATCGCATTGTGGGTGCCCTTGATGCGCGGCAGGTTGACGAAGCCTGCGCAGCAGCCGATCAGCGCCCCGCCGGGAAAGCCGAGCTTTGGCACCGATTGCAAGCCGCCAGACGTAATCGCCCGCGCGCCATAGGCAACCCGTTTGCCGCCCTCGATATGCTTCAGGATTTCCGGATGGTGCTTGTAGCGCTGAAACTCCTGATATGGCGCGATATACGGGTTCTTGTAATTGAGGTGGACAACATAACCCACAGACACGAACGGCTCGCCGCCATCGCGGAACTTGTAGAGAAAGCCCCCGCCGGACGAATGCGCGGTATCGGCCGGCCAGCCAAATGTGTGCTGGGCATAGCCTTCTGTGAAACCCTCTTCAGGCACCGACCAGACTTCTTTCAGGCCGATGCCGTACTTCTGCGGGCAGCAATCGGCTTCAAGATCATATTTCTGCTTGACCCGCTTGGTCAGCGAACCGCGTGCACCTTCAGCAAACAGGACATATTTGCCGAGCAACTCCATGCCGGGCTCGAAATCAGGCTTGTGGCTGCCATCCTGGGCGATACCCATGACACCGGCAACGACGCCGCGAACCTCTCCATCATCGCCATAAACAATGTCGGAAGCGGCAAAGCCGGGATAGATCTCCACGCCCATCGCCTCGGCCCGCTCACCCATCCAGCGGCACAGATTGGCCAGCGAGCCGGTATAGCAGCCATGATTGTCCATGAATTTCGGAAACGCGAAATTCGGGAATGTGAACGCGCCTTTCGGGCCGAGCTGCATATATTTGTCGGAGGTGATTTCGCTGGTCAGCGGGCAATCTTCCTCGCGCCAGTCGGGCAAAAGCTCGTCAAGCGCCTTGGGATCGAGCACCAGCCCGGACAGGATATGCGCACCGATTTCGCCGCCTTTTTCCAGAACCACGCAGGTGCGCTCTTCTCCGGCCTCCTGGGAAAGCTGCATGAACCGGATCGCCGCGCTGAGGCCGGCCGGGCCTCCGCCAACGATCACAAGATCATATTCCATGGACTCGCGCACGATTTCATCTGACATAGCCGCTCTTCTCCCGTTTTCTTGCGCGCAGCCCCGCGCTCCGTTTATCTACTGTCATAACTGCAATTAGCTCGCGGTCTAACCCAAATCCACTGCGTCGCAATGCCCGATCTTGCTGAAAATCCTGCCTACAAGGCGCTCACCAGCTGGTGGGAGGATATGGGCGTGGCCCCGCAGGCCGATCTGCAACGCATGCTCAGTGCGGCCCGGCGCCTTGTCGGCGAGGCCGAACGCGCTTCAGCCGCACCCTCCCCTGCCCCGGCCCGCGCCGGGAAAAGACGCAGCGTGCAGGACTGGACTGAAGACGCTCGCAGGCTGGCTGCTGGCGCAACCGACGCAGACGCGCTCAAGGCGGCTATCGAGGCTTTTGAGGGCTGCCCGCTCAAGGCTGGTGCCCAGAACACTGTCGTCTCTGATGGCGTTTTTGGTGCCCCGGTGATGGTGATCGGCGAGGGACCGGGCGCGCAGGAAGACCGCACCGGCAAGCCCTTTGTCGGGCGTGCCGGACATCTGCTTGATGCCATGCTGCAAGCGATCGGCATTTCGCGCCAGAGCAATGCGCTGATCACAAATGTCAATTTCTGGCGCCCGCCCGGCAATCGCAATCCCGAGGCGGACGAGCTTGCCGTGTGCCGTCCGTTTGTCGATCGGATGATCGAATTGTCAGCCCCGCGCCTGATCATCGCTGCGGGCGGGGTTTCGGCCAAATCGCTGACCGGCTCTGCCAATGGCATCATGAAGCTGCACGGCACCGCGCAGGAACTGACCACGCCCGGCGGCTTCCGCGCGCCGCTGTTTCCGATTTTCCACCCCGCTTTCCTGCTGCGCCGTCCACAGGAGAAGTCCCGCGCCTGGCGCGCCCTGCTGAATATCGAGGCCCGCGCCCGCGAGCTTGGAATCGGGCCCGGCTGATGGCTGCCCCGCTTTCGGTTGTCATTCCCGCACTCGATGCCGCCGGCGAGCTTGCCAGCTGTCTGGAAAGCCTGATGCCGGGCCTGACATCCGGTCTGGTGCGCGAGGTTGTGCTTGTCGATGGCGGCTCGCAGGACGCGACATGCGCGATGGCAGAAGCGTCCGGCTGCCACGTCATCTCCAGCGAAAGGGGGCGCGCAAAACAGCTGCGGGCCGGCGCGCGGGCGGCACGCAGCGACTGGCTGTTGTTCCTGCACGCCGACACAGCACTCTCGCCCGACTGGGCCGAGCGTTCTGCCGTCCATATCGAGACTGCACCCGGCAAGGCGGCCTGTTTCAAGCTGGCCTTCCGGTCCGATGCGCCCGAGGCAAAATGGCTGGCGGCGCGGGCCAACCGGCGCACCCGCTGGCTCGCCCTGCCCTATGGCGATCAGGGCCTGCTGATCTCACGCGATCTTTATGACGCTGTCGGCGGGTTTCCCGACATTGCGCTGATGGAGGATGTCGCGATCGTTCGCGCAATCGGTCGCAAGCGGCTTGCGGTTCTTTCCGCGACAGCGCGCACCAGCGCTGCGAAATATGAGCGCGATGGCTGGCGCCGGCGCGCGCGGCGCAATGCGGTGCTGATCACGCGCTACCTGCTCGGCGCGGACCCTGACAGGCTGGCGCGGAAATACACATGACCCGCACCGTTCTTTTGTTTGCGAAGCCGCCCCGCATCGGTCTTGCCAAGACCCGGCTGGCGCGCTCATTGTCGCCGGCAGAGGCGCGCCGCATCGCCTTTTTCTGCCTGTCGCAGACACTGCGTGCGGCCCGAGATCGGCGCTGGACGCTACGCCTGCACATCGCGCCCGACAGCAGGCTGACTGAAAGCCTGGGCGGGCTGTGGCCGGTCGATCTTGCTCGGTTTTCGCAGGGGCGCGGCGATCTCGGGGACCGCCTCGCGCATGGTCTCGCCGAGGCTCCCCGCGGGCCGGCAGTGTTGATCGGCATGGATACGCCCGACATCTCCGCTGCGCTGATCTGGCGAGCCTTCGCCGCCCTGCGCACGCATGATGCGGTGTTCGGGCCTGCGCGGGATGGCGGATTCTGGCTGTTCGGGCTGAACAAGCCCATGCGCCAGCGCAAAATCTTCTCGCCGGTGCGCTGGTCCGGACCGCATGCCATGGCCGATCTGGCTGGCAATCTGCCGCAAGACTGGCAGGTCGCCCACCTGCCCCGGCTGATTGACATTGACGAGGCCGATGACTGGCGGGAATGGCGCAAGCGAGCGGGCGAATAAAACCTGATTGTTCTTTCTTTGTTCCTTTGTTTGTGCTTTGATCCGGAGCTATGAGGACAGGACAGAAACTTCCAGGACACGGGCGCGTCACCCGCGAGGATGTCGCGAGCGCGCACGAGCCGGCTCACCAGCGCGGACGCGGCGCAATCAGCAACCAGACCGGGCGTTTCGAGCGCGAAACCCATGCGACCTTCGATGATGGCTGGGATGCCGGCGCGACGGCTCCGACGCGCATCGATACACAGCTGACCGCAGAGACCGCGCGCAGCCTGATCAGTTTCAACCGCTCGCCGGACATTCATTTCGACCGGTCGGTCAATCCGTATCGCGGCTGCGAGCATGGCTGCATCTACTGTTTTGCGCGCCCGACCCATGCTTATAGCGGGCTGTCAGCCGGGCTGGATTTCGAGACCCGGCTTTTCTACAAGCCAAATGGCCCGGATGTGTTGCGCAGGGAGCTGTCGCGCCCGGAATATGTTCCGCGTGTCATCGCACTCGGCGTCAATACCGACGCTTACCAGCCTGTGGAAAAGCGCCTGCGCCTGACACGCGCCTTGCTGGGCGTGCTGGCGGAATTCAATCATCCGGTCAGCCTGCTGACCAAATCGGCCCTGATCCAGCGCGATATCGATCTGATCGCGCCGCTGGCGGAAAAGGGCCTTGCGCGGGTCGGGGTGTCGCTGACCACGCTCGACCCGGTTCTGGCGCGGCGGATGGAGCCGCGTGCAGCCAGCCCGCATCTGAGACTGGAAACCATGCGCGCGCTGAGCGATGCCGGCATTCCGGTTATCGCGATGACCGCCCCGCTGATCCCGGCCCTGAACGATGCAGAGATCGAAGCCCTGCTGGAGGCCTCGGCAGGGGCCGGGGCGAACTGGGCGGGCTATGTCCTTTTGCGCCTGCCTCTGGAGATCAAAGACCTGTTTCATGAATGGCTGGCCGAGCATTATCCCGATCGCGCCGCCCGGATCATCAACCTGCTGCGTGAGATGCGTGGCGGCAAGGACTATGATCCGCGCTGGTTTGAACGCGGACGCGGGCGCGGTCCCTATAGCGAACTGATCGCAAAACGCTTCCGCAGGGCTGCGCGCGCGCATGGGCTCGATGGTGAGCGCCCGCCGCTGCGCACCGACCTGTTTCGCCCGCGCGAGGCACCCGGCGGGCAACTGTTACTTGATGTGTAGACCGGCGCGGACTGTGCTAGAAAGGGTTTCATGGACACAAACAAACCTTCGGGGAGCCACATGATGAAGCCTGTTCTTGCTGCTGCAATCTTCGGCGGACTGATCCTTGCCGCCTGCGCCAGTGCGCCCGCGCCCTATGGCCCGGCTGCCAGCGAAAAGGCGCGCGGCTATACCAGCCAGATGATCGAGACCGGGCGCCACCGGGTCTCCTATCGCGCTGCCGATGCCGTGCGCGCGCGTGACCTGGCCTTGCTGCGCGCTGCGGAACTGACGCTTGCCGAGGGGGCCGACTGGTTTCGTGTGACCAATGCCTATACCGATGGCGGGTATGACAGCGGTCGGGGAAATTCAAGCGTCAGCATCGGCGGCTCATCGGGGTCATACGGCTCAGGCGTCGGGGTCGGCGTTGGCATCGGTCTGGGTGGCGGGGGCTCGCGCGAAGCCACGCATGTGCTCGAAATCCTGACGGGTCGCGGCACAAAGCCGGATGATCCGCAGGTCTATGATGCACGCAGCGTTGCCGTTGCAATCGTCTCGCAATAAGCGCCAATGCACGGGTGAGAATCATTCATTAACCAAATCGGATTCTGAAGGGGCAATCCAGAACACCGGTCCGGAGACCAACCCCCTATGCAGCTGTATCGCAACACCATTATCGAAGGCGATTGTATCGAAACAATCGCACAGCTGCCGGAAAAATCGGTCGATCTGGTGTTCGCGGATCCGCCCTACAATCTCCAGCTTGGCGGCGGACTCACCCGGCCGGACCAGTCCCGTGTCGATGGCGTCAGCGATGCCTGGGACCGGTTCGACAGTTTCGATGCTTACGACCTGTTCACCCATCAGTGGCTGGAGAGCTGTCGGCGGGTGCTCAAGGATGACGGCGCAATCTGGGTGATCGGCTCGTATC
>CAYUEM010000011.1:0-10313 GCA_964442925.1 uncultured Hyphomonadaceae bacterium | reverse complement strand
AATATCTTCCGGGTCGGCGCGATCCTGCAGGACGCCGGCTTCTGGATCCAGAATGACGTGATCTGGCGCAAGTCCAATCCGATGCCCAACTTCAAGGGCACCCGGTTCCAGAACGCGCACGAAACCCTGATCTGGGCGGCCCGCTCGGAAAGCTCCCGCGTCACCTTCAACTATGATGCGCTCAAGGCGTTCAACGAAGACAAGCAGATGCGTTCGGACTGGACCATTCCGCTGTGCACGGGCGCTGAACGGCTCAAGGATCCCGCCGGCAAGAAAGCCCACCCGACACAGAAACCCGAAGCGCTGCTGCGCCGCGTCCTGCTGGCAACCAGCCAGCCCGGCGACCTTGTGCTTGATCCGTTTTCCGGCACCGGCACAACCGCGGCGGTCGCGAAGGCGCTCGGGCGCGATTTTATCGGCATCGAGGCTGATCCGGGCTATGCCCGGCTTGCACGCAACCGGCTGAAGACGATCGCCCCGCTGGCGGCGGACGATCTTGAGACAGTCAAAAGCGCCCGGCAGGCCACGCGCGTGCCCTTCGGTGCTCTGCTCGAAACCGGCTTTCTCAAGCCCGGCGACCGGCTATTCTCGCGCGGGCGACGCCATGCGGCGCGCATTCGCGTCGACGGCTCGCTGACCACCGGTGATGCCTCCGGCTCGATCCACCGTGTCGGCGCGCACCTGATGCAGGCACCTGCCTGCAATGGCTGGACATTCTGGCACTATGAGGAACGTGGCAAGCTCGCGCCGATCGACCTCTTGCGCCGGCGCTACCGCTCGGAAATGGGGCTGGAATAGACGCGCCTAACCGGCCTTCGCCAGCACCAGGTCGAGCGCCTTGCGAAACACGCTGGGCAGGCCCGCGCGCGCCTCTTGCAGCTCGACCCATTCGCCCGCGCTTTCGCCAGCGTCCGGGACGGTTTCCTGCCAGAATACGCCCAGCCTCAGCCGGATATGCGTGAACACATGTTCGATCTCGCCGCAATGGCGCGCATCGGGTGCGGCGAGCGGCGGAAGGCTGCTGGCAAGCGCTTCGCCCTGGCCCCAGTCGCTTGTCGGCAGTCCCCACATGCCGCCGAGCAGGCCACTGTCCGCGCGCCGCTCCAGCAACAGTTTGCCGCCGCGCAGCCAGACCAGAGCGCAGCCGAAACGCTGGGCCTGACGGGCGCGTTTCGGCTTGAGCGGATAGCGCTCTGGCGCACCGGTGGCGCGCGCGGCGCACAGGCCGGCCACGGGACAGCGCCCGCAATCGGGATTTTTCGGCCGGCAGAGCGTTGCACCAAGATCCATCAGCGCCTCGGCAAACTCGCCGGCGCGCGCGTCCGGCACCAGTGCCGAGACGACATCGCGGATCTGGGTTTTTTGGTGCTTCCAGTCGCCTGACAGAGCGAGCAGTCGCGAGACCACCCTTTCGACATTGCCATCGACCGCCGCAGCCCGCTCGCCAAAGGCTATCGCTGCCACCGCGCCCGCCGTGTAGGGGCCGACACCCGGCAAGGCCAGCAATTGCGCCTGCGTAGTCGGAAAGCCCCCGGCGGCGCTGACCTGGCGCGCACATTTCAGCAGGTTGCGCGCACGCGCATAGTAACCCAGCCCGGCCCAGGCGCGCATCACCTCCTCATCACGGGCCTCAGCCAGCTGCGTGACGGTGGGCCAGCATTGCGTGAAATGCTCGAAATAGCGGGTCGCATGCGCAATCGTCGTCTGTTGCAGCATGATTTCAGACAGCCAGACACGGTAAGGGTCGGGCCGCTCGCCGCGTGCACGCGCTGCCGGCCCGACCCGCCAGGGCAGATGCCGGGCGTGAACATCATACCAACCCAACAGCTTTCTGGGGACAAGCTGTAAACCTTTGTGAAAGGATTTCACCGGCCTCTTCTCCAAATGCGCGAAGCCACAGAAGTTGCGCTCATGGTGAACAAATCAAGCCTCGACCCGATTGCGGAGGCGCGTGCGCGCGTCGCCCTGAGATACAACCGTGCGCGCAGTGTCAGGCCGCCGCCGCCCGATATCGGCCGTCTCGCCGCCAGGATTGCACGCAGCCACCTGCCGAAAAAAAGCGCCGGGATCGACCGGCTGAAAGATCGATGGGTCGAGATTGTCGGTGATTCGATTGCCCGTTATTGCGAACCGGAAAAGCTTTCCGGCGCCAAGGGCTCTCGCGTGCTGACATTGCGCGTGGTCCCGCAGGCTGCGCCGCTTATCCAGCATAGCAGCGGTGAAATCCGCGCGCGCGTCTCGGTCGCAGCAGGCGGGGATATTTCCCGGCTGAAGATCATTCAGGGTCCGCTCGGCAATCGAAAACAACCCCCGCCTGCCCCCCCGCCCCGGCACCTGACCCCGCAGGAACACGAGTGGCTGCAAGACAGCGCGGCGGGGATTGAAGACCCGTCCCTGCGCGCGGCAATTGTCGCGCTTGGCCGGGCTGTGCTAGTGCGACAGGGCTGATTGCGCGCGGCGTCACATCACAGTCGCGCCGATCCTTGTGTTAAGGATTTGGAAACTTCGCCGACTCACGCTGTTAATCAAAAGGCTATGAAGATGATCCGTTTCAACCGCCGCGTCGCGCTTGCCGCACTTGCCGCCATGACGATCACCGCCTGCGGAAACGCTGCCGGTGATGGAACTTCTGCAACCGCCACGACATCCGGCACCGGCCTGCCCGACCGTGCAATCGGCGGTGCGGATGCGCCGGTAACACTGATCGAATATGCCTCGGTCACGTGCGGTCATTGTGCGCAGTTCCACACAGAGGTGTTGCCTGCGATCAAGCAGGACTATGTCGAGACCGGCAAGGTCCGTTTCGTGTTTCGCGAATTTCCGACGCCGCCGCAGAATGTTGCGATTGCCGGTTTTGCAATCGCGCGGTGTGCCGGGGATGGCAAATATTTTGATGTCCTTGACGACCTGTTCGAAAACCAGCCGGGAATGCTGGCCGCCGCACGCAACGGAGCGGTGCGTTCTGCGCTCGTAGCGGTGGCCGAGCGTCACGGCATCGCCGGCACGGACGCCTTCGAGGCCTGCCTCAATGACAGCGCGATCCGTCAGGACATCGCTGATGTCGTGATGAGCGGCGAGGAATGGTCGATCAATTCGACGCCAACTCTGGTGCTTCAGGGGCGCAAGCTGGAAAACACACTGGAATCGCGCACATCAGACGGACTTGCTTCCCTGATTGACGCCGAATTGCTGGCGCTGGGCGTTGAGCCGCCGGCCCGGTCAGACATTGCGGTGGACGAGACAACCGCGCCTGCAAACGAATAGAACAGGTCAGGGGAGCGCAAATGCACATAACGCAATTGCGCATTGCCGGCTTCAAGTCGTTTGTCGATCCACAGGATCTGCAAATCGAAGCCGGCCTGACCGGGATTGTCGGCCCGAATGGCTGCGGCAAGTCAAACCTGCTTGAAGCCTTGCGATGGGCGATGGGGGCCTCTTCGGCGCGCGCGATGCGTGGCGGTGAGATGGATGATCTCATCTTCTCCGGCACCGAAGGGCGTCCGGCGCGTGAGACAGCCGAAGTTACGCTCGTCCTGGACAATTCCGCACGCACCGCGCCGGCACAGTTCAATGCAGCGGACACGCTGGAAGTGCTTCGCCGGCTGAAACGCGGGGCCGGTTCGACCTACAAGCTGAATGGCCGCACGGTGCGCGGCAAGGACATCCAGCTGCTGTTTGCAGACGCCTCGACAGGCGCAAACTCGCCTGCGCTGGTCCGGCAGGGCCAGATTTCCGAGCTGATCGCGTCGAAACCGCAGAATCGCCGGCGCATCCTTGAGGAGGCCGCAGGCATCGCCGGGCTGAACTCGCGCCGCCATGAGTCCGAACTCAAGCTCAGCGCGGCTGAAGCCAATCTGGAACGTCTCTCAGAGGTTGCCGCCGAAGTGGAACGGCAATTGGAAAGCCTGAAACGACAGGCCCGCAAGGCGCGCAAATACAAGGCGCTGAGCGACGAAATTGCCGGCCTCGACGCCTTTGTTGCGCATCTGAAATGGGAGGCGGCGGTGGACGCGCGCGAGGCGGCTGGCGACGCGCTGGCGCAGGCGACCGGCAATGTCGAACGCCTGACACGCGAGGCCGCGATTGCCGAGACCCGCCGGCTGGAGGCCGGAGACGGCATGGCACCCCTGCGCGAAGCCGAAAGCCTTGCATCGGCGAAGCTCGGACAGGCCCGCATCGCGCTTGCGCGGCTGGAGGCGGAGCTGAAATCGGCTCAGGAAGCAACCGACAGGCTGGCCGGAGAACAGGCACGCCTGCTTGAGGACATGCAGCGCGAACAGACCGCGCGGGCCGAGGCCGAAGCGGCGGTGGAGACAGCGCAAACCGAGCTGGCGGCCCTGCCGGTTGACGACCCCGGAGAAAACGCAGCACGCGAAAACAGCGCTCGCCAGGCGCTGGATGTCGCCCGCACGGCGCTGGAGGCTGCACAGGCGCGCGAAGATGCCAGCCGCGAAAAGCTGTCACATGAGCGCGCCCGGCGTGAAGCCGCAAGAGCCAGTATCGAGGTTGCGCACCGCCGCATCGGGAAGCTGGAAGCTGAAGCGCGCCGGCTTGATAGTGAACTTGCCGCCCTGCCCGCGCATGACACGCTGGACCAGCGCCTTGCTGCGGCCCGCGGCGCACAGGAGGCGGCGGAAGAGGCGCTCAGCACCGCCGAAGCCCGCTGCGAAACGCTCGAAACTGTATTGGCGCAGGCGCGAGAGGCGGAAACAGCCGGAGAGCCGGCGCGCGCGCAAGCCGATCAGACCCTGCGCACGATCAATGCCGAAATCGCCGGTCTGGAGCGCCTGTTGCGACGCACTGAGACCTCCAATGCCCCGCCGGTGATCGAATCGATGCGCACCCGCGAGGGCTATGAAAAGGCTGTTGCGGCTGCACTCGGCGACGATCTGCAGGCACCGACCAACCGCAATGCAGCGCTTTACTGGGGCGGCGGTCAGCCCACGGGCGAAAGCCTGCCGCAGGGCGCAGCGCTGCTCAGCGAATTTGTCGAAGCGCCCGTTGAGCTTGCCGCGCGCCTGTCACAGTGCGGTCTGGTCGATGCCGGCGAAGGTGAAAAGCTGGCGCGCCTGTTGCGGCCTGGCCAGCGACTGGTTTCGCGTGAGGGGCACCTGTGGCGCTGGGACGGATTTGTGCGAACGCCGCGCGCACCGGCAAGCGCAGCTGAGCGGCTGGAACAGCAACGCCGGCTGGAAGCCGCGCTGGCTCAACGCCCGGCCGCGCAAACCGCGCTTGAAGAGGCAAGCGCGGCGCTGGCCGATCTGCGCCGCCGCAGCGAGGGTTGCCAGCAGGACTTCAAAACCGCCCGCAATGCGCTTCCGCAACTGCAGCGCCAAGTCTCGCAGGCACGGCTTGACCGCGAATCGGCAAGTCAGGCGGCGCAGCGTGCGGTGATGACTTTCGAGGCAGCGCAGGCCGCTGCCACGCGCGTGCACGGCGACCTTGATGCTGCACGCGAAGCCCTTGCCGAACTTGCCCCCGACACGTCGCAAACCTCAATGGAACCCCTTGAAAGCGAGGTGGAACGCGCCCGCGAGGCGCTGCGGCTGGCACGCGATGGCGAAAATGAAGCGCGCGGACGGCTGAATGACCTGACTCGTGACCGAGAGCTTGCTGCAAAACGCCGCGGCGGACTGAACCGCGACCTTGAAGCCTGGACCCTTCGCGCCAAAGCGGCCGCAGAGCGTCTGGAGCGCCTTGTCAGCCGGCGCCGGGAGGCGGGCGATGAAGCGCGCAAGGCCAGCGAGCGGCCGCAGGCGCTGGCAAGCGAAATCGCTGCTCTCTCAGGGCGACTGGAGACCCACGAAAATGAACGGCGCACGGCGGCAGATGCTCTGGCTGCGCGTGAGGCGGCGCAGCGCGAGGCTGAAACAGCGGCGCGGGCGAGCGCCGGTGCGGCTGCGCAATCTCGCGAGGCGCTGGCTGCGGCCAAAGCCCGGCTGGAAGCTGCCGAGGCCCGGCTGGAAGAGGTCGTCACGCATGCGCGCGAGACTTTCGGGCGCGCGCCTGAAGGCCTGATGGGGCTTGCCCGCGCCGGCCTTGATCCTGAAGCGCTCGAACATCTCGACCAACGTGAGGCGGAAAGCCGGGCAATGCTGGCACGCCGCGATCGCGACGCGCTTGGCGGGGTCAATATGGAAGCGGAAAGCGAGGCAGAAGAGCTCGCATCGCGCTTGGACGTTCAGGCGAGCGAGAAGGACGACCTGACGGCTGCAATCGCGAAACTGCGCGAAGGCGTGGAGGAGTTGAACGCTGAGGGGCGCGCACGCCTGATGGCGGCATTCGAGACTGTGAACACGCATTTCAAGGCGCTGTTTACGGCGCTGTTCCGCGGCGGACAGGCGGTATTGCGGCTGGTCGAAGCCGACGATCCGCTGGCATCAGGGCTGGAAATCATGGCGCAGCCGCCGGGCAAGAAACTTGGCACATTGTCGCTGATGTCTGGCGGGGAACAGGCGCTGACGGCGACCGCACTGATATTTGCGGTCTTCCTTTCGCGCCCAGCGCCGATCTGCGTGCTCGATGAGGTCGACGCACCGCTTGACGATGCAAATGTCGACCGTTTCTGCCGGATGCTTGACGAAATGCGCAAGCGGACCGACACACGCTTTGTCGTGATCACCCATAATCCGGTGACGATGAGTCGGATGGACAGGCTGTTTGGTGTGACAATGCGGGAAAAAGGCGTGTCAAAACTGGTCTCTGTCGATCTTGGCACCGCCGAAGACCTTGTTGCGGCAGAATAGCGCGCCATGACCGAACCTGACGACCTGAAAACCCGCATCGAGACAGCCCGGAAAAAGGCAAAACCCAAATCAAAAGAAGACTCTGCGCTTTCTGCCAGCGGCGCAGCCGTTCGCGCGATGGGCTATTCCTTCGCGCTGATGGCGGCCATCGGCGTTGGCGGGGTGATCGGACACACCATTGACTTCTTCCTCGGCACTGGGCCATGGGGGCTCCTGATCTTTCTGGTGTTCGGTGCGATCGCCGGATTCCTGAATATATTTCGTGAGGCCAAACGAATGGCCGAGGAAGCAGCAAGAGCTTATGAAGCGAGAAACGCTTCGGACCGCGAATAGGCACAGGTAGCGCAACCATCATGGCTGACGGCAAGATCGATCCGATCCATCAGTTCGAGATCAAGTCCTTTGCAGACCTGTCGATTGGCGGGCTGGATATCCCGATCACCAATGCGACCATCTATATGGGGCTCGCGGCAGCGCTGATTGTCGGCTTTTTCTGGATGACCATGTCGAAGCCGGCACTGGTGCCGTCACGGCTGCAATCGATGGGCGAACTTGGCTATGAATTCGTGGCCGACATGATTCGCTCGATGACCGGCGAACAGGGGCTGAAATATTTTGCGTTCGTCTTCACCCTGTTCTTCTTCATCTTTGCGGCAAACCTTGTCGGGATGTTTCCCTACTTCCTGACGACAACCAGCCATATCGTCGTGACAGGTGTGCTGGCACTGGCGGTTTTTACCTTTGTGACCGTGCTGGGTTTCATCCGCAATGGACCGGGCTTTTTGCGCCTGTTTGCGCCCGCTGGCCCGCCCTGGCCAATCTATATCCTGCTGATCCCGATCGAGATCATTTCCTATTTCGCCCGCCCGATCACGCATTCCTTCAGGCTTTTTGCGAATATGCTGGCCGGGCATATCATGTTGAAAATCCTTGCCAGCTTTGCAGTGGCACTCGCCGGCTCAGGCGCATATGCGGTGATTGCTCCGCTGCCGTTCGTGCTCGCGGTGGCCATTACGGGGCTGGAATTCCTTGTGGCGTTCCTGCAAGCTTATGTTTTCGCGATTCTGACCTGCGCGTATATCAATGACGCGCTCCACCCCAGCCACTAGAGACACCACCATCTGCGGCGAAACGCCCGTGTTATGCGCTTGACCTTCTGACGTGAACGCGCTTTTCGACCCGCGAGAATGACCTGCAAACTTCAGCACGCCTTTCGCAAAGTCAAAGGCACACAAGGAGACCTCCAATGGAAGGCGATATCGCTCTCGGAATGAAATATATCGGTGCCGGCTTGTCCACGCTCGGTGCCATCGGTGCCGGTATCGGTGTGGGCAACATCTTCGGCAGCTTCCTCGACGCGGCCATGCGCAACCCCTCCGCTGCCCCGCAGCAGACCGGCAACCTGTTCGTCGGCATGGCGCTGACCGAAGCGCTTGGACTGTTCTCGATCGTGATCGGCTTCCTGATCATGTTCGTGGTCTGATCAGGCCACACTGAACACATCATGACGGGTCTGGCCGGGAAACCATTTGCCGGCCAGACATCATCAGCCAGCGCATGAAGGTCGAGCCATGATTACCCTGTTTGCCAATACCGCAACCGATGCCCACGCAGAAGATGCCGGCGGCAGCGGCTTCCCGGCATTCGACATGTGGCACTGGCCGAGCCAGATTTTCTGGCTGGCGGTGATATTCGGCCTACTTTATTTGGCGCTGTCGCGCTGGATCCTGCCGAAAATCGCCACCACGATCGAACGGCGCAGCTCCACCGTGGCCAGCGATATTGACGAGGCCGCCAGCCTCAATGATCAGGCGCAGGACGCCGAACAGGCCCTGGAACTGGAACTGGCCCGCGCACGCGCCAGCGCTCATGAAACCGCCAATGTGGCACGCGATAAGATCCAGGCTGAGATCTCGACGGAAACCCGCAAGGTTGACGAGCAGATCGAAGCCCAGATCATTGCCGCTGAGCAAAAGATTTCGGCGATGCGGGAAGCCGCGATGTCAAACGTCGAAGACATTGCTGCGCAGACCACTGAGGTGATGCTGACCCAGCTCGGTCGCAAGGCAAGCGCAGCGCAGATCAGGGATGCCGTTAAATCGGCGCTCTGAGGGCGTCGGACGGTCACACGTTTACAGAAAGCCAGATTGTCATGATGCGCCGGATTTTCCCACTTGTTGCCCTCGCCGCGATTTCGGCCCCGCTTGCGCACGCGGCAGAAGGTCCGCCCTGGACAGATCCGGCAACCAATACAGCGCTGGCCGCTCTTGTCGTGTTTCTCGGCGTTGTCTGGTATTTTGGCGGCTTCCGGATTGTCGGAAACATGCTGGACAAGCGGTCTGAGGAAATTGATGCGCGCCTGAAGGAGGCGAGAGCCTTGCGCGAAGAGGCCGCCGCTGCGCTGGCATCGGCAGAGCGTCGCCAGAAAGAGGCCAGCAAGGACGCCGAAGCGATTGTCGCGCGGGCGAAACAGGACGCCGAGGCAATGATTACGGAGGCGCGCGACGAGCTCAGCCGGCGTGTTGCACGGCGCGAGGCACTGGCAGAAGCCCGAATCACGCGCGCAGGTGAGGAAGCAGCCGCTGAAGTGCGCCGGAGCGCCGCGGATGCCGCCACCGAAGCGGCGCGGCGGATCCTGTCTGAATCGACGCCCGCCGATGAATTCGAGACGGCTCTCTCTTCAATCGAACAAGTCCTCAACTAAGCTGTTGCCAGCGCTGCCCGCTCGCACCGATGCGTCAGGGATACAGCCGCGAGCGCTTCCAGCCGTCCGGCGTTGCCTCGAACGACAGCCGGTCGTGCAGCCGAAACGCCTGTGCCTGCCAGAACTCGACCGATTGCGGGCGCAGGACGAAGCCGCCCCAATGTGCAGGACGCTCGATCGTCACATCGTCTTCGTGCAGACTGCGGAACATTGCGACCCTTGCCTTCAGCGTCTCGCGGTCGGCGAGGGGTTGTGACTGCTCACTGACCCATGCACCGATCTGGCTGACCCGCGCGCGGCTTTCGAAATAGGCATCCGCTTCGGCTTCACTGGCGCGGTGAACCTCGCCTCTCAGGCGCACCTGGCGTTCAAGCGCCGTCCAGTGGAACAAAAGCGCGGCCTTGCCGCTCTGCCCGATCTGGTGCGCCTTGGCGCTGGTGAGATTGGTGTAGAAGGTGAAACCGGCCGGCGAGAAATCCTTCAGCAAAACCGTGCGCACATCCGGCAGGCCGTCCGCATCAACCGTGGCCAGCGACATTGCGTTGGCATCATGGCCGTGACTGGCGCGCGCCTGCGTGAACCACTGTGCGAACAGGGTGAACGGGTCGGCTGCGTCGGCAATCAGAGGTCGGTCACCGACCGCTTCATATTCCGCCTGACTGGGCGTCGGCGGAATGATGGATGGATCTGCGGGCATCGCTCGGCCTTCCTCGAAATGAATTTGTCACTTGTCAGGCAAGCATATAGGACATTGCGATGATATAGTGAGAGTCGTGCACATATGTCCCACAATACTTTTGGCCACCTCTTCCGCGTCACCACATGGGGCGAAAGCCATGGGCCCGCCCTTGGCTGCGTGGTTG
>CAYUEM010000010.1:0-29144 GCA_964442925.1 uncultured Hyphomonadaceae bacterium | reverse complement strand
TCTGGTGGCCGTCGCTGATCCACACGGCGAGTTTCTTCGTCTTCATGATCCCGCTGGGTTACGGGCTGGGGATCGTCCTGCAGCGCGGCGCGCAGGGCATGGTCGAGGCCGCGCTGGCAGGGGTTCTGGTGGCCGGTCTTGCCCAGACCCTGCTGCTGGAGCGGCGCAATGTCGCTGCGGCGCGCGCCGGCCTGTGAACGTCGATGATCAGGGCTTCACATCGCAGCCCGACTCCCTTAAAGCGCCAAAAAGGGAGCTTTCCTCATGAAAATTCGCCATGCCGTAACCTTTGATGATGTGTTGCTGCAACCCGGACCGAGCGAGGTGATGCCAGCGCAGGTCGATGTCACCACCCGGCTGACCCGCGAAATTGCGTTGAACATTCCGCTGCTGTCGGCGGCAATGGACACAGTGACAGAAGCGCGTCTGGCCATTGCCATGGCGCAGGCCGGCGGGATCGGTGTTCTGCACCGCAACCTGACAATCGAAGAACAGGCCGGGCAGGTCACTCAGGTCAAGAAATTCGAAAGCGGCGTGGTGATGAACCCGGTCACGATTGCGCCGGACGCCTCGCTCGGAGAACTGCGTGCGCTCAAGGCCCGCACCGGTTTTTCCGGCATTCCGGTCGTCGATGCGGCCGGGCGCGTTGTCGGCATCATCACCAATCGCGACACCCGCTTCATCATCGATGACAATGCCACGATTGCCGCACTGATGACGCGCGACGTGGTTTCGGTGAAGATGGACGAGGATATCGAGGTTGCCCGCGACCTGCTGCACAAGCACCGGATCGAGCGGCTGATCATTGTCGATGATGACAATCGCTGCATCGGCCTGCTGACGGTCAAGGACATGGACAAGGCGGCGGTCAATCCCAATGCCTGCAAGGACAGCCAGGGCCGGCTTCGCGTGGCCGCTGCGTCAACGGTTGGCGACGAGGGTTTCGAGCGGACCCAGGCGCTGATCGAAGCGGGCGCAGATGCGGTTATCATCGACACTGCACATGGCCATTCGCGCGCCGTGATCGAGGCCGTGACACGCGCCAAGCGGATTTCCAACAGCGTGCAGATCATCGCTGGCAATGTTGCCACAAGCGAGGCAACGCTTGCGCTGATCGATGCCGGCGCGGATGCGGTCAAGGTCGGGATCGGGCCGGGCTCGATCTGCACCACGCGCATTGTCGCTGGTGTCGGTGTTCCCCAGCTCACTGCGATCGAGGATTGCGCCAATGCCGCGCAGGCGACGGGCACTCCCATCATCGCCGATGGCGGCATCAAGTTTTCCGGCGATTTTGCCAAGGCGCTGGCGGCGGGCGCGGCCACCGCGATGATGGGATCGATCTTCGCCGGCACCGAAGAGGCACCCGGTGAGGTGTTCCTGTATCAGGGCCGGTCCTACAAGACCTATCGCGGAATGGGCAGTCTCGGTGCGATGGCGCGCGGTTCGGCCGATCGCTATTTCCAGAAGGGTGCGAGCCAGGAAAAACTGGTGCCGGAAGGCATTGAGGGCCAGGTGCCGTTCAAGGGCCCGATCGGCCCGATCATCCACCAGATGGTCGGCGGTCTGCGCGCGGCCATGGGCTATGTCGGCGCGCGCACGATTGCGGAGTTGCACGAAAAGGCGCAGTTCATCCAGATCACTGGCGCCGGCCTTCGAGAAAGCCACGTCCATGACGTCACGATGACCCGCGAAACCCCCAACTACTCCTATCCCCGCAGCTGACCTCAAGCGAGCGACCGGCGAGGTGGCATCTGTGTCGCGAAATAAGAACGCCAGAGCGACCTCCTGCTCTCGACGCTGACGAGCTGCGTCCGCGCGATGGGCGGCAAGCTCAAGCTGATGGCCGAGTTCCCCGGCACGACGGTCGTCGCGCTGGATAGGCGGCGAAGAGGCCGGGCAAACGCCCGCGCCCAAGGTCGAAGCGATGCGCGCATCTGACCTGCGCGAGCGCGAACCAAACCTGATGATACAAAAGCAAATCTGGGCGGGTTTCGACGATGGCTTGCAGAAACTGAGACAATATCGACGCTGACCGTTGGCATCAAGAACGCATTGAGCGACTGCCAATTATCTGAAAATTCTCTATTCCAGAACCTTCTGTGCATCGACAAGCCTTACGTCTGTCATCATCGAGAGATAGGCGTCAAGCCACGGCTTATGCGAAGCACCAGTGATGACCAGTATGCGCCCGCCCGGCGTCCAGCTGGAAACCTCCCGAATGTTTGCAGCCATTCGCAAATTGCGCGTCTCCCAGGCCGCCACGCGGGTGCGCCCGACATTGTTCGGGCTTTCACGGTTGATCAGGCTGAGCCATTGACCGTCGGAATCGTTTCGACCGGTGATCACGCCGTTCAGCATTCGATAGGTGTCGAGCGCCTCTTCGGGGCTGGTAAGCCGCTGATTGGCTTCAAGCAACGGAATGAAGCGCGGATCGGCGACAAGTTCCCCGAACCAAACCTCGTTCGCCATGATTTGGAAGTTCTGCATAAAGTCCGGACCGGCATCATCGCTCTGGTCATCCATCGGATAGAGACGTTCGAGGCCAAGGCGTTCGGCCAGACGCGCAGCGATCAGGTAGTTTTCGTTACGACGTGTCGGGTTATCGAAGGTTGCGAATTGGTCGGCAAGCAACTGTGGAACATTCTCGTCCGCAATGCGTTCGCCGGCGTCGAGCTGCCACCATTGCGCCATGGCGGATGCAGGATCGCCTGAAGCAGTCAGAAGCGCGGCCAGCCTGCGGCGAGCCGATGGCGTTGGTGCGGCTGGCCATTCCTCCAGCGTACGCCGGACTTCCGCCTCAGCGTCGGGCATGTCCATTTCCACGCCTTGACGGGCGAGTGCAGCGAGCACCATCGCCCGTCCGCCATACGTATTCGCCGCGTCAGAATAGGTTTCGCGATACTGCCACAACTGCGCGATGCTGCGACCCGGCAACGCTTCGACAAGGATCGCATCAGGTTTGTAGTCGGCAAGGCGCGCCAGCAAAGGCTCAAGCACCGCTGGATCGAAGGTGTCGGGCGCACCACTCAGATGCGGGGTCCCCAAAACCAGAATTTCGGTGGGTTCGCCAACATGTTTGTCCTGATAGTCGCGCGGATCGAACGGTTCCTGCGCTTGCGCCGATACGGTGACGATGAATGCGGCAACCATCGCGAGGATAAAAATAATTTTGCGCACGGTTTGTTCCCTTTTTATCCTGACCAATCGAACCTTGGATTTAACTTGATTTATTGATTATCGATAGTCAAATTTATGTGAACTTGAATCTGGTTCACTTTTGTACTGGTGCCCGGGGACGGGGTCCACTTCATCAATTAAAACAGTAAGTTATGGCAAAGTGGGACACTCGTTTGTCCCGCTGTCTATTGGGTTTTTCCAGAATTTGGTCCCACCGATATCGGCTCGATGTCTTTGGTTCTCGGTCCGGCTGGAAAAGTGGGACACTGCATTTGCAGAGCCTCCCGAACACGCTAGCCCTTACCTCAAAGAAGCACACAAATATACGTCATTGGCGTATATACAAGACAGCGAGAACGGCTCAGCAAACAGTCGTCGAAACGCCGGAATTCATCCGGCGCGCAGATGCTGTCGGAATGTCAGATGAAGAGCGAATGGATGTCATCAGCCAGCTGGCGGCCGATCCGCAAGCAGGCATCTCGCTCGGCGGAGGTTTACGGAAAGTCCGCGTGGCGAGACGCGGTAGCGGCAAAAGCGGAGGCTATCGTGTGCTTCATTTTTACCGCGCCCCAGACATGCCGCTGTTCTTGCTGACGGTGTTTGCAAAGAACGAAAAGGCAAACATTTTCCGGTCTGAGAAGGCCGACCTTATCAAACTGTGCGACTTGATCGCGGAAACCTACGGAGCGAAATCATGAGCGAGGCATACAAGAGCATCAAGCGAGGTCTTGAAGACGCCCTCGCCCATGCCAACGGCAAAGACACAGGCACGCCCGTCCAACAGATCGACGTACCAGAACCAGACGTTGCTGCCATTCGCGCCCGCGCGGGGCTCTCCCAGGCCGAATTTGCGCGCAGCATAGGCGTCGCAGTCGGCACTTTACGCGGCTGGGAACAGGGCCGCCGCAGGCCGGATGGCCCAGCACGCGTCTTGTTGGCGCTTATCGAGAAGCGCCCAAGTATCGTTCAGGATGCGCTCGTGGACATCCAGTAATGCCGGGAGTGCGACTTACAATTCGGATCTCTCTTGTGCCTGCCTTGCGAGGCGGCTGACTGAGGCAATGAGCGTTGTGCCTTTTTGAGAAGGCGGTGCAGATTTTCGAGTTCTTCAGGTTCGGGCGATCTGCGCAATATGAAAAGCTCCGATCACCGGGCCTTGACCAACCCATCAACACCAGAAAGAGAGGCGAACAGACTCTACGAATGAACGGCCCGGATCAGGGGGCTGGGTCACACCGTAGATCGTCGGGTCTTCATAAACCGCAAGGCAGAAATCCAAAGAGCGTTTTTACACAGTCACTCCAGATTGCTGACGTTTGCAGCCGAAGTCCCAAACGGACGAAACTTGCCGATCTGCGGTATGGCTGGTGCCAAAGCGACCCTTGCTCAGAAAAGGTCTTTTCGGCCATCGGCCTCGGCAGCGGTGAAACCAGCACCGACCATGTGGACGCTGCCCGTTCGGTAATATTAATGTGCGCAAATGCTCCGCCATCCGCGCGTTCGGCGCATAAGCCGCCGGCGCACAGATGCGCCTGGCTTCGCGCTGCAAGGATCGGTCAGGGTCCATGCGGCCTGGTGTCATTGGTCATCGGTGGTATCTTCAGGTGTGCATAGACGTAGCGACCAGACCCTGTTGGAAATCGCAGATGACCACCCGCAAAGTCGCCAACTCCCATAAGCTCTCTGGACAAGCGATGCGCTGGCGACATTGCTAACCGCCAGTTACACCACGCTGCACGACAAGATCATTTCCACCGCACGCCAAGGCACGGGGCATTGTCACCGCAAAACGGATGATCTCCGGCGAGATTTTGAAATCACGGAATGGTTAGCTCCGTCGCAAGCGCCATGAAGCCCGTCGGGGCGCTTAAAGCGGTTTTCTTCTAACGATGCCTCTCGATGTCCCTCGGCGTATTGATATTGACAAATGCGTCCGGATCGCTCTGGGGCCAGGCCACACTGATGGCTCCGCAGGCGTCCAGTGCGCCGGACAGGCTGCGGCGGCCTGTTCCTGCGTACGCCTCAACATCAGCGAGCGTTTTGACTGGCCAGACGGCGCAGGTCGGGTGACGGCGAGCGTTCGATGTGGCCACCGCCGGTCGCTCTGCATCAAGCGCCGCGCGCCAGAGCCTTGAGAAAACATCGTTTGGCAGGAATGGCGTATCGCAAGGCAGGGTGAGAAAATGATCGAGGCCAATGCTTCTGGCCCAGTCGAAAGCGGCGAGCAGTCCCGCAAGAGGGCCTTCCATGCCGGGCCTGTCGAAAACCTGACGAACAGCGCCCTCCGCCACCTGCCCCGGCTCCCGGACGCAGATGACTGTCGGCACACCCGATTCCGAGGCCAGGTCAAGCACCGGATCGATCAGGCGGCGGCCTCGGAAAAGCCGTTCAGGCTTGCGCCCACCCATGCGCGCGCCCTCGCCGCCAGCAAGAATGACGATCCCGGCTTTGTCCATCCGTCAGAACCGCCCGTTCCGTCTCAAAGCCCCGATGCCATCGACGCGATGGACGCGATCAGGCGCTGATTGTTTTCGATCACTGTCTGTTTGAGAGGATCGCAGCCGATCTTTTCGTGAATCTCCGCGATCGCGTGCCAGTCGTCGTCGTTCAGAATATCCAGCGCGAGCGGAAAGAAAAACTCGTCTTCCTTGGAGATGTGATGGCGAAGCTGGCCGGAATAGCTCTCCCCGAGTTGCACCAGCATCTTCGCCGGCAAGTCACTGCCGCGTCGCAACAATGTCACGCGCGCCTGAAACGCCAGCGACCCCTGCTCAAGGCGCTCATGCTCGACGCGCAGGTCGCCAATGCGGCTGGAGAGATCGGGCTGGCTGGCAAGGAGCGCGTCATAGACAACATCTTCCTTCGGATGATGCCATTCGTCAGGAAAGGAGGAGAAGAAATCGAGCAGCGCATCAAGCATCTCGTAATTCGGCGCGCGACCGGCCTGAAGCCGGGCAAGTTCCCGTTCAAGAAAGCCCAGCAATCTTTCAAATTCTGCGTGCTCGTGGCGGAGCGTTTCGATAATAATGGACATTCTGGCACCCTTTCCTGTCTGGCTTCATGACCCAGGCTCCCGGCCGCATCGCGCGGCTCGGTTTTCGGTCGGCAGCGCACGCGTGCGCCCCTGCAAAGAGAGACTCACCCCTTCTGCGCATCCGGGTTTTCAGCGCTTGGGAAAACCGGCCCCCCAAACCGAGCCGTGCCGCTGAAACGGTGCGGCAAGACGATGATGATGCCGCTCGTGAAAATTGTATCACAAATTCAATCGTCATGCGTGAGGAAACCATGGCAATGAGGAAAGCTGATCAACATCCTTCGGGCGCTCTGCGGTCAGGTCGAGATCGCGCAGCAGGCCGTCGCGTATCGAATAGATCCAGCCATGGATGCTGAGTTTCTGACCGCGCCGCCAGGCATCGGTGACGAAGGGATTGCGCCCGACATATTCGACCTGCGCGCGCACATTGTGCTCGCAGGTTACATTTACACGTGTCTCGAAATCCGTGATCGCAGCGAGATGGCCCTCATGCCTGTGGGCGAGATCGGCAACCGGTTGCAGCCAGTGATCGATCAGGCCGCGGCGTTCCTTGTCCAGCGCCGCCCGGACGCCGCCGCAACCATAATGGCCGCACACGATGATGTGACGCACCTTCAGCACTTCGATCGAGAATTGCAGCACCGCAAGAAAGTTGATGTCACGCGGTGGGGCAAGATTTGCGATATTTCTGTGCACGAAAAGCTCGCCGGGATCGAGACCGACGATTTCATTGGCTGGCACGCGGCTGTCGCTGCAGCCGATCCACAGATATTCCGGTGCCTGTTGCGCCGACAGCCGGCGGAAAAATTCCGGATCGGCGCGCACGCGGGCACTGGCCCAGGTCATATTGTTGTCGAGCAGCGCGCTGATCATGAGGCCGCCTGCGCAAACGGGTCAGACAGGCCACGCCGGGCTGCCAGACGCTGGCCAAGATGCTTGAGGTCTGCATCGGTCAGCCGCAGCCGGGCAATCGGCAGGACAACCGCGTTCTCAACCGCAATGTGGCGCCTCTGGTGCTGGCAGAATGGTTCGATCGCGCGCGCCGCCCCGGCGAGGCAACCCAAACCGCGCTGTTCAGCGACGGCCTGTGCGACCAGCCGTGTCACGACAGCCGCATCCTGCATGTCATTGGCATGTTCGCCAGACAGCATTCCGAGCACGGTCTCGATCTGGTCTTCAGGCGTGCAGCGCCGCCGCAACAGGGGGAAAAGATCATCCTCCTCATCAATGATATGCACCGGCAGATCGCTCTGCAGAAAGCGGAGAATATCGCGCAGGACGGCTTCTTCGAACACAACCGAAGCGGACAGCAGCAACAGACGTGAACAGACATCGCGATGACGGTAATGTTCGGCAAAAAACCAGACCAGCGGTTCCCGCAGGAGATCAAGCGGGATCGGCTCGATCGCCTTGTAGTCACCCATCTCGCTCATGGCCTTTGTCCTTTCCCTTGCCTTTATTGTTGCATCCGTTTTCTCATCGGGTCAGCTTGATCAGCGTGTGGGTCTCGTGCAGCGGCGCAAGCTGATGGTCGATGATCAGGTCGAGGCAGTCGCTCAGCGGCGTCTCGCTGTCGCGAAGCCGGGAAATCAGCTGCGTCCAGGCTGCGTCATCGGCGCGCGAAAGAAAGGTGCGAATGGCCCGACCGAGGGTCTGCGGCGAGGGTTCGCGCGCCTCGCTGGCAGCGGCATCGAGGCGTTTGCGCGCTGCATCGCTCAGTGCCGCATATGCCGTATCGGTATCCATCAGCGCCTTGCCGAGCAGACTGTCTGCCTGTTTCAGCGCGCGGTTGCCGTCGTCCAGCCTTCCCTGCTCATCCAGCGCAAGTCCCTGACCGACAGACACGCGCGACAGGCAGGCTTGTGCATATTCCGCCGCTGCCCGGGTCCAGGCCCGCGCTTCCAGCCGGATCGCAATATGCGAGCGGACATAATCGAATGGCAGGCGCTCGCTGTCTGAGCGGTGATCGACACGCAGAACGTGCCAGCCATGCTCGCTCAGCACCGGCTGGGCACCGATCTCGGCAATATCAAGACCGGTCAGCGCCTTCCAGATGCCGGCCAGCACATCGCCGGGTCGCAACTGGCCGAGCGAGCCACCTTGTGCGCGAGACGGGCAGGCGGAATGTGCCGCCGCCAGTTTCGCAAAGCCCGCCGGATTGGCCCGGAGGTCTTCGATCAGGGCCTGCGCCTTTGCGCCCGCCTGCTCAAGCGCGCCATCACTGGTATCTTCCGGGGCGATCAGGATGTGCGAAGCCTCGATCAGTGGCGGGTTCTTGAAGCCATCGGGCCGGCGATCATAGACCGCCTTGATCGCCGCTTCATCGATCCCTTCAGGCTCGACCTCTTCGCTCAGCACAAGACGGATCAGCGACTCTTCGTCTGTTTCTTCCTGACCGTCACTGTTGCGTTCCGGCGCAGCCTGCAGCCCCAGTTCGCGCGCGCGCGCCAGCAGCACAGCCTTGACCGCGAGCGCCCGGCCGGCCATTGCGCGCGCCTCGCTCAGCGATCCGGCCTGATGGTTTTGAAGCTCCGCTGCGAGCAGGCTTTCAGGGATTTCCACACCGTGGAAAACGCTCGTCATTTTCGACATCATGCCCTCCCTGCCCTGTCAGCGCGAATATCGCGGCGCGTGCGCACCAGTTGCCAGCCACGCCGGCCGAGGAACCAGATCGGTGCCGACAGCATGTGCACCAGCCGGGTGAACGGAAAGACGAGGAAGATGGTCAGCCCAAGAATCAGGTGCGCCTTGAAGACCCAGTGCACGTCGGTAACGTAATTCGCTGCGCCCGGCTGGAACGTGAAGATGCCTTGGGCCCAGGACATGAACTTGACCATTTCCGAACCGTCCAGATGCTGCGACGAGAGCGGGATGGTCGACATGCCGAGCGTCAACTGGAGCGTCAGCAGCGCCAGGATCGCGGTATCGCCAAAGCTCGACGTCGCCCGGATGCGCGGGTCGAACAGCCGGCGATGCAGCAGGATCAAGGCGCCGACAATCGCAAGCACGCCGGCAATGCCGCCGGCCACGATGGCGAGTATCTGCTTGGCACCGTGGCTGATGCCGAGAAAATCGAACACCTGGATGGGCGTCAGAAGACCGACGAAATGCCCGCCAAATATGAACAGCACGCCGACATGGAACAGAACCGATCCCAACACCAGTTGCTTGCGGCGCAACAGCTGCGACGAGCCTGAGCGCCAGGTATAGGGCTCGCGGTCGAAGCGCAGCACCGACCCGATGGCAAGCACAGCCAGCGCGATATAGGGGTAATAGCCGAACATCGCCTGATCGAACCATCCGGCGCTGGCGAGTGTACTCATGTGTTGTTCAGCCATGTCTGGCCTCCTTTGAATGATCGGCTAGAAGCGGGTTTCAACCGCAAGCCAGAATTTCGTCCTGTCGGCCGGCCCGGTGTCGGAACCGTCAAACACCGCGCCTTTGGCTTCCAGCGTCAGCCAGTCATTGACCGGCAGGCGAAACACCGCGTCGAATTCCGAGCCATAGGACATCGCGCCATTGTCGCTTTCGAAGTCGTGATAAATTACGGCCCAGTTGGCAGGCTTGGCATTGGCGAGCAGCTTGACACCGCCGCCCCTGATCCCGGCGCTGATATCGCGAACGCCGGCTGCCGGCGTATTGAGGAACACATCCGCCCAGCCCTGAAAGGCGTGCAGGGTCGCCAGCGGGGTTGCAAACCCGCGCCCGCCCGAGCCCTCAAGAACTTCCAGACCGCCAATGAGGGTCAGTTTTCCGCGCGCGAAACTGGCACCATAGGACTGGTAGCCAAGATCGCACGGCGGCCCCTTGCCATCATATTCGCTCTGCTCGGCAAAACGGGCCCTCAAACCCAGTTTGCCAGCGTCTGTTTCCCAGGCTTTTGACCAGCCAATGGAAAGGGTCTGGCCTGAGGCTGCGGCGGATTCGTCGAAATCGAGGAACAGCCCGGTTGCCACAAAGTCACCAAATGCCGTCTTCGCGCCGAACCGGACGACGTGCGACTCGCTCTCGAACTCGCCGAGCGGGCTTTCATCGCCAAATATGCGGTGCACCTTGTCTATGAAGACATATTCCGCCGTTATGGTCTCCAGCCCGGTAAAGCCGAGCCGCACCGCATCGAAGGTCTGCTCGTTCTGGCGGAAACCGACATTGCCGACAAAGCGGGCATCGTCGAAGATGATGCGCTGGCGCCCGAGTGTGGCATTGGCGCGATCGCCCTTCCAGGCAATCTGCGCCCGGTTAAGCTCGAACGCTTCCGGATCGGCAACAACGGCCTTACCCGGCACATTGTCGACCGTATCGGAGAAATCATCACTGAGATGACCCACCGCCTCGCCTTCGATCAGCGCGCTCCAGCCGCTGGTAAACGCGAACTCATAGCCAAACCGGCCGCGCAGCGTCAGCGCCGTGGTGTCGTCGAGCCCGTCCTGATCGACCTGTTCACCGCGCAGGCGCAGATCAAGAACCGGTTTCGCGGTGATCGCCGGCGTGTCGGAGCCCTGCGGGGTTTGTGCAAAGGCGGCCCCGGCACAGATCACGGCAATCGATCCCGTCGCCAACATGTGTTTCAGCTTGCTCATTGCACCGCACCATTCATGGCGTTCAGCATTGACTGTGCCTTCGGGCAGCCATCTGCGTCGTCGCCCGGACCGAAGGTGACCGGCTCCTCTTCCCAGGCCTTGTCGAGGGCTTCGAGATCGCCAGGATCATCATCGGCGATAGCGAGCAGGCTGTTCACGGCATCCCGGTCGGCGGGCTTGTCAGACACTGCCAGCAAGGCCCCGAACACGGCGCGGTAGGGGCTCTGGCGTTTCTTCAACCGCGCAACGATGGCTTCGAGCACATGCGCCGCCTCTCCGATCAGCGAAGCGGCTTCCCCGTCCGGCAAGATCGACAGGAATTCGAGGAAGACCGGCAGATAGTCCGGCAGGTCGCTGACCTCCATTTCCAGCCCGTGTGAGCGGTAAAGCTCGACAAGCCCGACCATGGCCGGCCCGCGCTCGCGGCTCTCGCCGTGGACATGCTCATAAAGATGAAGCGAGACACTGCGGGTGCGATCGAACAGATCGACATAGGCTGCCTGCGCCTCATAAAGATCGCTGCCGGTCAGATGATCGGCAAGCTTGCCGAGCGAAGCGACAAGCGGGCCGGGCACCAGCCCCTCGCCCCTGATCACATCGACACAAAGGCTCGCCTCGCCGAGCAATTGCGGCTCGGGATAGGACAACAGGCGCGATAATGCGCGATACGTCATGGCCATGGCTCAGATCTCCATTGGTGTCTTGGTCTTGGCGCGGGGACGCTTGTCCTTGCCGAACAGGCCCATCTCGGTACGACCGCCGGAGCAGTCATTGCCAAAGGTGAAGCCACATCCGCCGCGCAGGTCGTAAGTGTCCTCAGTGGTTTCGCGATGGGCTGTCGGGATGACGAAACGATCCTCGTAATTGGCAATCGCCATATAGCGGTACATCTCGTCGATCTGGCGGGCGGTGAGGCCGACCCGCTCGGCTGTGGGATGGTCGATGACGCCCTCGACGGTCTTTGCCCGCATGTATTTGCGCATCGCCATCATCCGCTCCAGCGCGGCAATGACCGGCTCTTCCTTGCCCGCCGTCAGCAGGTTCGCGAGATAGCGCACCGGAATGCGCATCGAGGCGACGTCCGGCATTTCCGCATCGGTTTCCAGCGCACCGGAGGCCAGCGCCGACTGGATCGGCGAGAGCGGTGGGACATACCAGACCATCGGCAAGGTCCGGTATTCCGGGTGCAGTGGGAAAGCGACCTTCCACTCCATCGCCATCTTGTAGACCGGGCTTTCCTGCGCGGCCTTCAGCCAGGCGTCGGGCACACCATCAGCGCGGGCCTGGGCGATCACTTCCGGATCATTCGGGTCGAGGAACACATCAAGCTGCGCCTGATAGAGATCCTTCTCATCCGGGGTGCTGGCGGCAGCCTCGATCTGGTCGGCATCATAAAGCAGCACGCCAAGATAGCGGATGCGCCCGACACAGGTTTCCGAACACACCGTTGGCTGGCCAACCTCCATGCGCGGATAGCAGAAGGTGCATTTCTCCGACTTCCCGCTCTCCCAATTGTAATAGACCTTCTTGTAAGGACAGGCCGACACGCACATCCGCCAGCCACGGCACTTGTCCTGGTCGATCAGGACGATGCCGTCTTCCTCGCGCTTGTAGATCGCACCCGATGGGCAGGCGGCCACGCAGGTCGGGTTGAGACAATGCTCGCACAGGCGCGGCAGGTACATCATGAAGGTTTCTTCGAAAGCGCCGTAGATCGCTTTCTCGACGCCCTCGAAATTATAGTCGGCGCTGCGCTTTTCGAACTCGCCGCCGAGGATTTCCTCCCAGTTCGGACCCCATTCGATCTTCTCCATGCGCTCGCCGGTGATCTTCGAACGCGGCCGCGCGGTCGGGACCGCCTTCATTTCCGGTGCGGTCTGCAGGTGAGCATAATCGAAGTCGAAAGGCTCGTAATAATCGTCGATTTCGGGCAGGTCCGGATTGGCGAAAATCTTGGCAAGGATGCGCCATTTCGCGCCCATCTTCGGCTCGATCCGGCCGTTCTTCTTGCGCCGCCAGCCACCATTCCAGCGCTTCTGGTTCTCCCAGTCCTTCGGGAAACCGATGCCGGGCTTGGTCTCGACATTGTTGAACCAGGCGTATTCAACGCCCTCGCGGCTGGTCCAGACATTCTTGCAGGTCACCGAGCAGGTGTGACAGCCAATGCACTTGTCCAGGTTCAGGACCATGCCGATTTGTGCGCGGATTTTCATTGTGCCAACTCCTTCGCCGTTGCCGGCTCTTCCAGCCAGTCGACCTTGTTCATCTTGCGCAGCACGATGAATTCATCGCGGTTCGAGCCCACGGTGCCGTAATAGTTGAAGCCGTAGGAGAGTTGGGCATAGCCGCCGATCATGTGCGTCGGTTTGAGGATCGCGCGGGTGACGGAATTGTGGATGCCGCCACGCTTGCCGGTGATCTCGGATCCCGGCGTGTTCACGATCTTCTCCTGGGCGTGATACATGAACATCGTGCCTTCGCGGATCCGTTGGGAGACGACCGCCCGGGCCGTCAGCGCGCCATTGGCGTTGAAGACCTCAACCCAGTCATTATCGACAATATCGGCCCGCTTCGCATCGGTTTCCGAAACCCAGACCACCGGGCCGCCGCGATTCAGCGTCAGCATCAGAAGGTTGTCAGTATAGGTCGAGTGAATGCCCCATTTCTGGTGCGGCGTGATGAAGTTGAGGGTGATTTCCGGGTTGCCGTTCGGCTTGTCGCCCTTCACGTGAAGGGTCTTCAGGTCGATTGGCGGCTTGTAGACCACCAGCGTTTCACCGAACGCACGCATCCAGTCATGATCCTGATAGAGCTGCTGGCGGCCCGTCAGTGTGCGCCACGGGATCAGTTCGTGGACGTTGGTGTAGCCGGCATTGTAGCTGACATGCTCGCTCTCGATGCCCGACCAGATCGGCGAAGTGATGATCTTGCGCGGCTGCGCAACAATGTCCCGGAAGCGGATCCTCTCGTCTTCCTTTGGGCGGGCAAGATGGGTGTGTTCACGCCCTGTCTGTTTCTCCAGCGCCTGCCAGGCCTTGACGGCAACCTGGCCATTGGTCTCCGGCGCAAGCATCAGGATTGTCTCGCAGGCATCAATGTCCGTCTCAATCCGGGGACGGCCTTTAGAGACCGTGTCATCGAGCACTTCGCCGTTCAGCGAACCAAGCTTGTGAACTTCCTCCTGCGTGTCCCAGCCTATGCCCTTGCCGCCATTGCCGAGCTTGTCGAGGAGAGGTCCAAGTGACGTGAACTTGGCATAGACATCGCTGTAATCGCGCTCGACGGCGACGACCGTCGCCATGGTCTTGCCCGGTATTGGCTCGCATTCGCCGAGAAACCAGTCCTTGACGCCATGGGTCTGTGCCATCTCACCGGCGCTGTCATGCTGGATCGGGAACAGGACAACATCCGTCTCAACGCCAAGCACTTCCGGTGCCACCTCGGAAAATGCCTTCGCAATCCCCTTGAAGATTTCCCAGTCGGTGCGGCTTTCCCAGGCCGGGTCCACTGCCGCGCCGAGCGGGTGGATGAAGGGGTGCATGTCGGAAGTGTTGAGGTCGTTTTTCTCGTACCAGGTCGCTGTCGGCAGGACGATGTCGGAATAGACCGCCGTCGTGGACATGCGGAAATCAATGCAGACGAGCAGGTCGAGCTTTCCGCGCGGGGCTTCCTCATGCCATTTGACGTCGCGTGGCTTGTCACGCCCCATTTCGCCAAGATCCTTGCCCTGGATGCCATGATCGGTGCCGAGCAGATGCTTGAGGAAATACTCATGACCCTTGCCCGATGAGCCCAGCAGGTTTGAGCGCCAAACGAACATGTTGCGCGGCCAGTTGTGCGGATCGTCCGGGTCCATGCAGGACATTTCCAACTCACCCGACTTCAGTGCGCTGGCAACATAATCCTTCGGTTCCTGCCCTGCGGCTTTTGCCATCGCTGCCACTTCCAGCGGGTTTGTCTTCAGCGCCGGGGCCGATGGCAGCCAGCCCATGCGCTCGGCCTTGGTATTGTAATCAATGAAGCTGCCCTGCCAGTCGCCGGGCTCGGCGGTTGGCGACAGGATTTCGCCGACGGGAACCGTTTCATAACGCCACTGGTCGGTATGGGCATAGAAAAAGGAGGTCGAGTTCTGCTGGCGCGGCGGGCGCACCCAGTCGGTCGCGAAGGCCAGCGGTGCCCAGCCCGTCTGTGGGCGGAGTTTCTCCTGACCGACATAGTGCGACCACCCGCCGCCGGACTGACCGACACAGCCGCACATGACCAACATGTTGATCGCTGCGCGGTAGGTCATGTCCATGTGATACCAGTGATTGATGCCGGCACCGACGATGATCATGGACCTGCCATTGGTCTTCTCGGCATTGGTGGCAAAGCCGCGTGCCGTGGCGATGATGTTCTGGCGGGTAACGGTTGTGATCGCTTCGGCCCAGGCGGGCGTGTAGGGCTCCATGTCGTCATAGGAGCTGGCAAGATGTTCCCCGCCATAGCCCTGATCGACGCCGTAATTGGCCATCAGGAGGTCATAGACGCAGGCCATCAGCGCCTCGGTCCCGTCGGCAAGTTTGACCTTCTTGACCGGAATGTTCCGGGTCAGGACACTTGGATGATCGGTCGAGGCAAAGCCGTTGGAGGCGGTGTTGGCGAAGTAGGGGAAGCGAACCTTCGCCACATCGTCCTCGACACCCTTGAGGCCAAGGCGAAGCTCTGTTTCAGCGCCGTTTGCTTCGCGCTCTTCAAGGTTCCACTTGCCGTCCTCACCCCAGCGAAAGCCGATCGAGCCGTTCGGCACGACAATCTTCCCGGTCTTCTCGTCGAGCGCGACGGTCTTCCAGTCGGGATTGTTGCTCTCGCCAAGATCGCCGTCGAAATCCGACGCGCGCAGCAGGCGTTCAGGCACATATCCATCTTCCTGCGCCACGAGACGCACGAGCAGGGGCATGTCGGTATACTGGCGCACATAATCGCGGAAATAGGGCACCTGCCGGTCGCGGTGATATTCGCTCAGGATGACATGGCCGAACGCCATGCCGAGCGCCGCGTCGGTGCCCTGCTTGGCTGCGAGCCAGAGATCGGAGAATTTCGAGGCTTCCGAATAGTCCGGGCAGATCACCACAGACTTGACGCCCTTGTAGCGCGCCTCGGTGTAGAAGTGCGCGTCCGGCGTGCGCGTCTGAGGCACGTTGGAGCCCCACAGGATCTGGAAATTGGAATTGAACCAGTCCGCGCTCTCGGCAACATCGGTTTGCTCACCCCAGGTCTGCGGGCTCGCCGGCGGCAGGTCGCAATACCAGTCATAGAAGGAGCCCGTCACCCCGCCGATCAGTTGCAGGTACCGCGCACCCGCCGCATAGGACACCATGGACATGGCCGGGATGGGCGAGAAGCCGAACACCCGGTCCGGGCCCCATTGCCTGACCGTGTGGGCATTGGCCGCCGCGATGATCTCGTTGACCTCGTCCCACTGTGCACGGACGAAACCGCCAAGGCCCCGGCGCGTGACATAATCCTCTCGCTTTGCCGGGTCGTCCTGGATCGACTTCCATGCGGCGACAGGTTCCATCGTCTTGCGCGCGTCGCGCCAGCTCTTGAGCAGGCGTGCGCGGATCAGCGGATATTTCACCCGGTTGGCCGAATAGAGATACCAGCTATAGCTGGCCCCGCGTGAGCAGCCGCGCGGCTCGTGATTGGGCATGTCATCGCGGGTGCGCGGATAGTCGGTCTGCTGGGTTTCCCAGGTGACGATGCCGCCCTTGACATAAATCTTCCACGAGCACGAACCGGTGCAGTTCACCCCATGGGTCGAGCGCACGATCTTGTCATGACGCCAGCGGTTGCGATAGGCCTCTTCCCATGTGCGATCCTCGTCATTGAGAACACCATGGCCTTCAGAGAAGGTTTCGGTCTGGCGCCGAAAGAAGGTCAGTCTGTCGAGTGTGTGGCTCATGGGGGTATTCCTTTCCGGAAAAGATCAGGCCGTGGTGCCTGCGCGGCCGCGTTCGATGTCGAACAGCATGCCGCCGGGGCGCGAATAGACGAGGAAGGTCAGCGCAAGGCAGATCACGTAGAAGCCGAAAAAGGCCCACAGCGCGCCATGCGGCGCACCGGTCATCGTGATCGAGGTGCCGTAGGCTTTCGGGATGAAGAAGGCACCATAGGCGGCAATTGCGCTGGTGAAGGCGATGATCGCGGCGCTTTCCCGCTCGGCTGTTTTCAGACGATCATCGTCGCTGACGCCGGGCATCAGGCGCGCGATTTCCTTGCGCATGATCGAGGGGATCATCTGGAAGGTCGAGGCATTGCCGACACCGGTCAGGAAGAACAGCGCCATGAAACAGGCAAAGAAGCCCCAGAAATTGCCGCTGTCTCCGCCCGATGGCCCATCCGACGGAAGGAATTGCAGGACACCGAACACCGCCACAATCATGCCGAGGAAGGTCCAGAAGGTGACCCGCGCGCCGCCCCATTTGTCCGACACCCAGCCCGTGCCTGCGCGTGAAAGCGCACCGACAAGAGGGCCGAGGAAGGCAAATGACAGGGCACTCACCTGCGGAAACTGCGTATTGATCAGCAACGGGAAGCCGGCAGCATAGCCGATGAAACTGCCGAAAGTGCCGGTGTAGAGAACGCACATGATCCAGTTGTGGGTGCGTTTCAGGATCGAGAGCTGGTCAGAGAGCGAAGCCTTGGCCGAGGCAATGTCGTTCATGCCGAGCCAGGCCGCCAGCGTCGCGGCGATGATGAACGGCACCCAGACAAAGCCGGCATTTTGCAGCCAGAGCCTCGATCCGTCGGCAAGCTGTTGCGGTTCACCGCCCAACGCCCCGAACACGCCCACGGAAATCACGATCGGCACAAGGAACTGCATCACGCTGACGCCGAGATTGCCGAGACCGGCATTCAGCGCGAGCGCGTTGCCCTTTTCCTTCTTGGGAAAGAAATAGGCGATGTTGGCCATCGAGGACGCAAAATTGCCGCCACCAAACCCGCAGGCCAGCGCGAGCAGCATGAAGACCAGATACGGCGTTTCCGGGTTCTGGATGGCCATTCCGATACCGATCGCGGGTATCAGCAATGACGCCGTCGAGAGGGTTGTCCACAACCGCCCGCCAAAGATCGGGATCATGAAGCTGTAGAAAATGCGCAGCGTTGCGCCGGAAAGGCCCGGCAGGGCCGCCAGCCAGAAGCGCTGGTCAACCGTGAAGTCGAAGCCGATGGCCGGCATCTTCGCGACCACGACGGACCAGACCATCCAGACCGAAAACGCCAGCAGTAGCGCAGGGATGGAAATCCAGAGATTGCGACCAGCGATCTTTCGACCTTCAGACTGCCAGAAATCTGCCTCTTCCGGTCGCCAGTCGCGAAGGGTGTGGCCGGTGGCTGCGGTTGGATGTGACATGGTCGTAATCCTTTTGGCGTATTCAGGGAGGCTGGCGCGCGAACGATGGCGCACCGGCAATGCGTTCAGCTGACGGTGCGCGGTGTTGCGGCGACAGACGTGCCGGAGGGCTCAGGCGGGCCAACCGGGCCGTCGGGCACATCCGAAAGCCATCTTTCGTCGGCCAGCGCGGGGTGCTTGCGATGCTCCATCCGGCGGATCGCGACGTGCATCCAGACCGTGGAGACGGCGACCAGAAAGAAGAGCAACATGAAAGGCGCGGTCCACACACCGGTATAGTCGAGCAGCAGGCCGAAAGAGATCGGCAGGAAGAAGCCGCCGAGCCCGCCAATCATGCCGACCAGTCCGCCGACCGATCCGACATGGTGGGGATAATAGACCGGAATGTGCTTGTAGACCGCCGCCTTGCCGAGGCTCATGACAAAGCCGAGAGTGACTGTCAGCGCGACGAAGACACCGACTGAAATGCCGAAATTGAAGGTGATCGGACCCTCAATTCCCGACACGATGTAGCTCGTTTCGGGATAGCTCATGATGAACAGGACGATCAGCGACACAATGAATGTGAGGTACATCACGAAGCGCGCGCCCCATTTGTCCGACAGCCAGCCGCCAAGGGCGCGGAAGATCGATCCGGGCAGCGAATAGAGCCCGGCAAACACGCCGGCCGTTGTCAGTTCCAGTCCATAAGCGCCAACATAATAGCGCGGCAGGAAGCTCGCGAGCGCCACGAACGCACCAAAGACAAAGAAGTAATAGGTCGCAAAACGCCAGACCTGGATGTTCTTCAGCGGTGCAAGCTGGGAGCCGGCAGACACCGGCCCTTCGCCGGATTTGCGCCGCGCCTCATGGACGGGATCATCCTTGGCGAGCAGGTAGAACAGCACCGCCGTGATCGCCAGGACGATCGCATAGATGCGCGCGGTGCCTTCCCAGCCGACCGCGACCACGAGGAAAGGCGCCGCGAAATTGGTCACCGCAGCGCCGACATTGCCAGCGCCGAAAATGCCGAGAGCCGTTCCCTGTTGTTGCTTTGAAAACCAGCGCGATGTGTAGGCCACACCGAGGATGAATGAACCGCCCGCCAGCCCGAGCCCGAGAGCGGCCAGCAGGAACAGCGGATAGGTGTTCGCCGATGTCAGCAACCAGACGCATCCTGCCGTGATCAGCATCTGGATCGGGAACAGCAGCCGGCCGCCATATTGCTCAACCCAGACACCGAGAAAGATCCGGCTGACCGAGCCGGTCAGGACCGGCGTTGCCACGAGCAGACCGAACTGGCTCTCCGACAGGCCAAGATCCTGCTTGATCTTCACGCCAATGATCGAGAAAATCGTCCAGACGGCAAAGCAGACGGTAAATGCAAATGTGCTGAGACCCAGCGCACGCCATGCGCCCGGCGCGTTCTCAGTTGTGGTCGCAAGTGTCATGAAATGGCCCCCCGTTCGGGCATTGGTTCATTGATGATGAACGAGGGGTGCCACCAGCTTCGCGACCGGGCCTTGATATTTGTGAAGCGGGGTCTTGCCGGATGTTGGCTTGTGCGGTGGATTTGAAATCGATCTTTATCGGCCTGACGCAGGGCACGCGCACGCCTGATCAGTGCCGTCGTTCCCGGCGGAAAAAGCCAAGCCTGTTATTGACATATATCAAACCACCTATAGCAGCTTCAACTATTCTGAACTGGCGATGTCCGGTTCGGGGCTGGTCATCCCGTTTCGATCAGGTGTTGAGGACGATCAAATGACGATCAGAAATACGGATGCTGAGCGCGTCAGGAAGCTTTCATTTTTCTCAATTGCAGATGATGAAACTTTCAATACGGCATTGGCCGGCGCTTTCCTTCAGCGCTTTCCTGCCCATACGACGCTTTTGCTTGAGGGCGACCCGGTCGACTTTCTTTACATTCTCCTCGAAGGATCGGTAGAGCTTGGCGCGGGCTGGAAGTCGAAGGACACAACGCTGGCTATCCTGCGACCGGTCTCGACATTCATCCTCGCTGCCGTCGTGCTGGAATCGGACGCGCTGATGAGTGCCACGTCGCTTGAGCGCTCGGAAATCCTGATGGTGCCAGGCGAGTCCCTGCGCCAGTCGATGAGAGACAATGCCGGTTTCGCGTTTTCCGTGTCGGAAGAACTGGCCGGTTGTTATCGCGGGCTCGTGCGTTCAATCAAGAACCACAAGCTGCGCGACTCCTCTGAACGGCTTGCCAATTACCTGCTCACCCAACGCGCCCGGCAGGATGACAGCGACGTGATCACTCTGCCACACGAGAAGCGCGTGCTTGCTGCCCTGCTTGGCATGACGCCGGAGAACCTCTCGCGGGCATTTGCGAAACTTTCGGACAAGGGGGTCAGCGTCGATGGTGCCCAGGTACGCTTCAGCAAGGTCGATGCGCTTGAGCGTCTGGCCCGCCCCAGCCCGCTGATCGACAATCACTATTCGCAGTCGCGCAACACGCTCGGCAAGGCCCATACCGAACGCCAGCAAGGCGTGCTCGACCGTTACCAGCCTTGACGAGGCCATCATCCTGACGAGCGGGCCGCAAGGCCCGCGTCCCGAAAGATGGCCACACGATGCCCGGCTTCCGGCTTCCGGCAGCCGGTCAGCCGCCCGTCTGGGCAAGGTTGCAGCCGTCGCAGAAGCCGGCCGCATGAGGTACGATCAGGCCGATCCGCCTGGCACGCGCCGGATGGGTGAATTCCACCGCCGGGCCATCGTCACCGCCGCGCGGTTTCGGGCGCTAGCCATGGGCCTCAAGCCACTCGCGCAAGATCAGCCAGCCCCGTCAACCGCCGCAGCCATCGCCCATCTGAATTGGCGGACATTTTACATCGCCATAGGAACAATAGACGCAGCAATCGCCGGCATGCGGTTTCAGCACCGCCCCGCACCCCTTGCAGTCATAGAAATACTGGCAGGCATCGGTCGGCATGGTGTCAGTGGAGCGATGACAACACTGCGGACAGCTCAGCGTCGATCTGGGAAGAAATTCTTCGCTCATCTCAGGTTCAGCCATTGCAACAATTCCACTTCATAAGATGGCAGTATCCAAGCCCCCGCAAGCAGCAGAACGCCGGCAAGCACGCTCAGCCAGAAGCGCGCGCGCGGCCGTCGTCCACCACGCAATGCATAGCCGATTGCAATCGCAAGAAGCACTGCCGCAACGGCCATGAACCCAGTCTTGTAGCGGGCAAAGAACGCCAGATTGGCGACCAGGGCGCTACTGACGCCAAGGTTCACAAGAACGATTGGCAGCACGCAGCACGAGGCACCGAGAAACGCCGCCATGCCACCAAGCACCCCGCCGCCCGCAAGCCAGCCACGCGCCGGCAAAGTCTTCTCTGTATCCAATTGATGTGTCATCAGCATTGTCTAAGATCTGTAGCCACTACAGAAGCAAGTGGGAATTTCATGACCGAATTCACAATCGGACGCGCGAGCGCTGAAACCGGCGTTCATATCGAGACCATCCGCTATTATGAGAATATCAACCTCGTGCCGAAACCGCCCCGGACCGAGGGCGGCAGGCGACTTTATGACGGGCAGGCCGTGGAGCGGCTGCGCTTCATCCGCCGGGCGCGAGACCTTGGCTTTGGGCTTGAGGATGTACGCTCCCTGATCGGCCTTTCCACCGGGCCCGGCACTTGCGCAGAGATCTTCGAGATTGCCGAGCGCCACCGGCTCGATGTTCGCGACCGCATCGCCGATCTGCGCCGGCTTGAACGACGCCTCCGCGAAATGACGAACGCATGCAGCCGAGGCGATACACCCGAATGCGGCCTGATTGATGCGCTTTCGCGCTGAGTGAATTCACCGCCGCCGTGCGGCCAGTTTCGGCCCATAGGCCAGCGCGAACACGGCAAAGGCACCGGCCCACAACGCGGCGGCAAGATGATTTGCGTGGCCTTGCAGCGGAAAATGAAGAAACGGCGCGGCGACACGCATCAGCGCGCCGAGATTGACCAGCGCATAAATCAGCACCGTCGCGGGACCAGCCGTCAGCGCGTGCCCGGTGTGACCCAAGCTTGCCCGGCTCATCACGGCCAGAGTCATGACGCCAACAGCGCCGGCCCCGGCAGCATGGATGCCCGCCACACGAGGAACGACCGCCGGAAAAAGACCATGGAGCCCGACAAGGAGCAGCGCCAGCGCCGCCCAGGCGTAGCCCACATGCAGGATGGTCACGAGCGGTTCGGCGAGCGTGCGCTCCACCCGCCAGCGCGCCAGCCTGATGACATTCATCCCGCCCGCAAGAATGAGCCCGGTACCCGTGGCGGCGTTCGCATCGAAGATCGCCCAGCCAGCCAGCGCCGCGAGCGAAACAATCAGCGTGCCACTATCATATCGGCCGAAGGGTGCCGGCATGCTGCCGCCGCGCTTGCCCAACCAGTTGCGCGTGAAGCTCGGCGTGATCCGGCCACCAATCAGCAGGATCAGGAAAACGAGCGCAGCAAGGCCGGTGCGGATTGCGACCTGCGGGAGGCCGCCAGAGGTCACCGTGGTCCAGTGGAAGGCGAGATTGGCCAGCGCCAGCACGCTGACCGCGCCGGCGACCTTCAGGTTGCGCGTGTTCTTGCCGGCAATCACTTCGCGCCAGATGATCGCTGCGAAGCTGATCAGAAAGGCGCTCTCGATCAGGCCGAAAAGCCAATCGGGCCCCGGCTGGAACAGCATGGCGAGCCGCCCTGCAATCCAGACCCCGACAAGCGCCATGAGCGGCGGGCCGCAGACCGGCAGCCTTCCGGTCCAGTTCGGAACGGCGGTGAGCAGAAAGCCTGCAACGATCGCCCCTCCATAGCCGAACACCATCTCATGGACATGGAACACGAGCCCGGCTTCAACCGGCAGCGCCCCCGGCCCCAGCGCATAGGCGGCGATCCAGAGCGGCACGGCAATTGCCGCCCAGATCGCGCCGAGCAGGAAAAAAGGGCGCAGGCCGAGGCTGAACAGGGCTGGCCCCGTATAGGCGCGGATGCGCTCAGCACTGGTCATCATATCTCGTTACCTTTCAACGCTCACCCGCATTTCGAATGACCGCAATCAAGGCAGGTGTCACAACCTTCCTTGCGGATGAGGGCCTTGTGACCGCATTTCGGACAGCAAACGGCGTCTGACGCAAGCGAACCTGTCGCCTCACCCTTGGTCTCAGCATCGCCGAGATGCTCGGCCACGATCTGCCCGATGGCCGCCGGCAGCGAGGGCACATAGCGCCCATCCATGAAGGCCCCGCCTTGCGGATCGAACACGGCCTGCAATTCTTCAGCCACGAAGCTGACATCACCGCCGCGCCGGAACACCGCCGAAATCATGCGCGTCAGCGCCAGTGTCCAGGCGTAATGGTCCATATTCTTGGAATTGACGAAGATCTCGAAAGGCTGCGCGCCCGCACCTTCATCAAGGTCATTGATCGTGACATAGACCGCATGCGCGCTCGGTGGCCATTTCAGCTTGTAGGTCGCCCCTTCCAGCCGGCGCGCGCGCGGTTTCAGCACGGCCTGCGCGGTCGCCTCCGGCGTCTCCGGCTTGTCCGCGACCGAGAGCACCGAACCGGTAATCGCATTCGGGCGATAGGTGGTCAGCCCCTTGCATCCAAGCGCGTAGCCTTCGCGATAGACAGTCTTGAAGGCATCAAAACTGATATCGGCCGGGCAGTTCACGGTCTTGGAGATCGAACTGTCGATGAAGCGTTGGGATACTGCCTGCATGCGCAGGTGATCCTGCGGGCTGAGGGTTTGCGCGCTGACGAAAACAGCTTCCGGCGGCGGGGTCTCGCCATGCCGTCTTTGCCAGAGGCGCAGCGCATAGTCTGTGACGGGCTCGTCAATGCTCGACCCGTCCGCCTGACGCACCTTGCGGCAATAGGAAAAGGCGAAGACAGGCTCTATGCCGGAGGAGACATTGTCGGCAAGCAGCGACGTCGTTCCGGTCGGCGCGATCGAAGTAAGGCAGCCATTGCGCAGGCCATGTTCGGCGATCATCGCGCGGGTCTCGTCATCGAGCCCCGTGAGGTTCGGGCGCTCCAGAATGGCCTTGTCGTAGAGCGGATAAGTGCCCTTTTCGGCGGCCAGCTTCGCTGAGGCCCGGTAAGCGGCGCGCTTGATGGCACCCATCCAGCGCCCTGTCAGTTCGACCGCCGCATCCGAGCCATAGGCCACCCCACAAAAGATCAGCGCATCAGCAAACCCTGTGAACCCGAGCCCGATCCGGCGCTTGGCGCGTGCTTCATCTGCCTGCGCCTGCAGCGGATAAAGGGAGATGTCGATGACATTGTCGAGGAAACGGATCGCCGTTTCGGTCAGGTCTTCCAGTTCGCTCTCATCGATCCCGGCTTGCGCCTCGAAGGGCGCTGCCACCAGCTGCGCCAGATTGATCGACCCCAGCAGGCAGGCACCATAGGCCGGCAGCATCTGCTCGCCGCAGGGGTTGGAGGCTGAAATCGTCTCGATACCGGCAAGATTGTTGAGCGCGTTGACCCGGTCGATAAAGATCACACCCGGCTCTGCGGCATCGTAAGTCGCCTGCATCAGCCGGTCCCAGAGGTCAGCTGCCGGCAGCGTGCGGTAGGGCTGGCCGTCAAAGCTCAGCGTCCAGTCGCCGCCCTTCTCAAGCGCATCCATAAAGCTGTCTGTCACCAGAACCGACAGGTTGAAGTTGCGCAAACGCGCGCCGTCGCGCTTGGCATCGATAAATGCCTCGATATCGGGATGATCGATGCGCAGACAGCCCATCATCGCCCCGCGCCGCTGGCCTGCCGACATGATCGTCCGGCACATCGCATCCCAGGTGTCCATGAAGGAGAGCGGTCCCGACGCCTGCGCGCCGACGCCCATCACCGCCGCGCCCGACGGGCGTATGGTGGAGAAATCCATGCCGACGCCGCCGCCCTGCTGCATCGTGATCGCGGCCTCACGAAGATGCTCGAAAATGCCGGGCAGCGAGTCTGGGATTGTGCCCATGACAAAGCAGTTGAACAGCGTGACGTTGCGCGCCGTTCCCGCCCCCGCAAGTATCCGTCCGGCAGGAATGAAGCGGAAATCCGTCAGTGCTTCGCGAAAGCGGGACCGCCACAGTTTGCGGATGGCGGGCTTTTCAGCTTTCGCAACAGCATCAGCGACACGGTCCAGTGTGGCCGCGAGATCGGCATCTTCATCCTTGTCGGACCTGAAGCGATACTTCTTGTCCCAGATTTCTTCCGCAAGTGGCGTGTCAAAGGCCATGGCGATCTTCCTTGTCTTGTGAATGCGAAGGGACGATCAGGCTCTCTGATTCGGTGCGGCACGAGGGAGGGTGCGCGCCCCGTGATTATAGTAGCGCATGGGTCGGGCCGCGGCTTGATATGCATCAAACGTCTCGTCAAGCAACAGAAGGCTAAACGGGCGCTTCAGCCGGTTCAGCCTGCCGCTCTGCCCTCACCACAGCGCACCATGTGCGCCGAGCACCGCAGCCAGCACCGTCACGAGGCTCAGCGTCAGGAGGATGAGATGTCCGCGCCAGACGAACGCCATGGTCGCTTCCGGCGCACGTTCGGCACGCTCTGCAAACCAGCGATGCAGGATAAGCGGTTCGAAAACGAACAGCACCAGCGTGAACACCAGCCAGACCGCGACCATGGCATGCATCCACCAGAAGCCCGGATCGAGAAACCTGTACCAAGCGTCAAGCCGGTGGGTCATGTAGAAGCCGGTAAGCCCAGCCAGGGTCACCGAAATTTTCGCCTGCCAGGAGAATGCACTTTCGACCTGCTCGAACAGGCGCGCACGATCCTCTGCCACGGCGAGCTTGCGCACGCCCGGAAGCAATACCAGCGTCACGAAGGACACCCCGCCTATCCAGTGGACGATGGCGAGCACATGCAGTGCGCGGGCGATGTTCAGGTCGTCCATGGATCCCTTATCCGCCTGAAACCGGGCTCATGAAACCACCCGTGTCGTGCGGATAGACCGGGTGCGCATCGAGAACGATCTCGTCATTCACCGCCGCGCAGACCGAGCGTTCGAGGATTGCCACGCCATCAAAGCGCTCCAGAAGCAGGCGGCGCAACCCGGTGACGCTGATACCCTCTCCCGGCAGGTCAATGGTTGCCGAACCTTCGAAGCGTTGCCCAATCTGTCCGTAAAAGCCGATCTTCATGCCTGCCTTCGTCGATGTGTTGATGTTTGCAAACCGTGCCTCAAAGCGGCGGCAGGGGCGAGACGCCCATATAAGCGCGCCGTCCCACCAACCGCGCAAGGCACCCGCGGACAGCCGGGCGCGCAGGCAGGCTGTGCGCGACAAGGAAGATCACGCTCGCCCAGACACATTCTTCCCAGCCGTTCATTCATTGTTTTTATCAGGTTATCATTGAATTCAGTCCCTTGTTACTCTCTGCCATCGTCTGCGGGCATGACATTCATCAGGTCGGGAACAATTATTTTCTGCGCTCCAGAGCGATCATTTTCCTGTTGCCCGCAGGCCATCGCGCCGATCAATGGGCCGCGCAGACTACCGCGTGATCCCGGCGATCGCGCTGGTGTGCAATGTAACCATTATAAGCAGCGGCGTCTGTTCAGGTTTCCATGCTGTCGCCCCCCTTGTGCGTGCGTCACCGGCAAGCCAGTTCGCGGGGATCAGTTAAGGGCGCTGCAGCAACCGATAAAGCGATACCCGAGGGGCAGGCCACAGGCAATTTTGGCAGCGGCGTTTCAAGGTGATCGTTCCAATCTGAAGAGACGTTTTCAGGCGAGTGGCGCGAGTTCAACACGCCTCACCACACGAACTCTTGACGCACAAAAGTGTCCCACTTTTTTGGCGCGGATTGAAAAGCGGGACACTTTTGGTTGCTAGCGCGTTGAATTTATTGATGTTAAATTTTCTACTGGTGCCCGGGGGCGGAATCGAACCACCGACACGCGGATTTTCAATCCGCTGCTCTACCCCTGAGCTACCCGGGCGGGCCAGCAGGGAAGGCGTTAGATATAGGCGGGCGCGTGGTTTGTCTATGCCCTTCGCGCCGGCAATTTCAGCCCTCGGACTCCTCGCACCGCGCCGGGCTTTCCTCGGCATCGTCGGTCGGGCGACCGGGAATGGCATAAGCGCCCTTCAGCCAGCGCGACAGATCGACATCGGCGCAGCGTTTCGAGCAGAAGGGTTTGTAGTCCGCGTCGGCGCGGCGACGCTCACAGACCGGGCAAAGCGGCGGGTTCATCAATAGACCTCGATCCTTTCCGTCGCGCTGGCGACCAGTTTGATCCGCGTGCCATATCTTGCGGTGATTCTGTCTGCAAGGGGCGAGCCCGGAGCCGTCAGAATGTGATGTGCGGCACCGGGCAGAGCCAGCGTCAGCGTGTCTGCACGGCGGGCCTCGGCTTCGATTTCGAGTGCTCGCAGGCCATCAAGCATCTCGCCGAACGGTGTCGGCCGGCCGGCCGCGTCGCGCCACACCTCCTCAACCGGGCGTTCGCCCCAGGCCAGTGACACTTCCAGCAATCCGAAGGCGGATGGAGCCAGCGCCTCGGCGCGGCGGCTGGAGACGGCGCGAAAGGTGCACAGAAAGGCCGATTTCAGCGCCTGCCCCTGCGGCCGTGTCAGCGGGGCCACGCAGTCAATCACGCCGAGCCCGCCAAGCCCGCGCAGGGCAAGCTGGCGCGCGATCGCGGTCATTGCTGCACGGTTGATCGCAAACGCACGCTGGTGGGCACGCCCGCGCGCCTGCCGACCGGCTGTGTCGATATCGATCGCTGTCAGCGCCTGTGTCCGCGTGATCTGGATCTGCCCGCCGCCCTCCAGCGTGACCCATGGGGACAGCGCCTCGCTGAGCGCCTCATCGATCGCTTCAGCTGCGGCCTTGCCGGTGTCGAAATCAGGTGCGCCTGGCCCGGCAAGACGCAGCGCCCATGCGTTGAGCGGATCGCTGCTCCCGCCTGTCTCGCCGCCTTCTGCCGGTCGCGCACGTGCAGGTTTGTCGCGGCGCGCCTCGGAGACGATGATGAGGTCGAGCCGCGCCCCCTCGCTGAGGTTTGGCGGAGGTTTGCGCAGAAACGCTCTCTCGCCGCTGTCAAGCTCCGCAAAAGCGCCGCTGCCATCGCCAGGCCGGGCGAGCAGGCGCGCCGCATGGCGCTCACCCAACCGGACACGCGGCGGCCCGGCCACAGGCTCACAATACAGCGCCACAGGCTGGTCGCCGGCAATGGCGGCGGCCCGGATCACGGCGAGGCCTTCATGCAGGAGCAACCGGTCGATCTTCATGCTGAGGGGTTCTGGCGTTTTCGTGGCGCTTGCGCAAGCGCCTTGCCAAAGCTGAACAGTGGCGTCACTTTTGATCGCAATGACGGAAAAGGGAGGCGAACATGATGAACGATTTGACACGGCGGAGGCTGCTGGCACAGGGCGGCGCGCTCGCGGCTTTCCTGCCACTGGCGGGGGCATGCGCCTCGCCTCGCACCACAACGGCGGACGCATCAGGCCAGAGTGCGCGTTTTGCCGACGGTGTGCGGATGGCGCAGATGGTCGCCAATGGCGAGGCCACGAAGCTGGAGCTTGTCGAGGCGGCAATTGCGCGCGCCGAAGCGGTCAATCCGGAGATCAATGCGATTGCCAAACCCACTTTCGAGGCTGCGCGGGAACGTGCTCGCGGCGCACTCAGCGGCCAGCTGGCTGGCGTGCCAACCTTCATCAAGGACCTCAATGACCGCAAGGGAGAACCGACCTTTTACGGCAGCCGGGGCTTTCGCAACTATGTTGCCGCTGGTGATGACGCGGTCGCGGCGGCCTGGCGCAGGGCCGGCACGATATCGCTCGGCAAGTCGACCACGCCGGAAGCCGGCCTGACCGCCTCGACCGAAGCGCTTGTGACGGGACCGACGCGAAACCCGTGGAACTTGGGCCATGTTCCGGGTGGCTCATCGGGCGGCGCGGCGGCGCTGACGGCGGCGCGTGTGGTGCCGTTTGCGCATGCCAGCGATGGCGGCGGCTCGAT
>CAYUEM010000009.1:0-30024 GCA_964442925.1 uncultured Hyphomonadaceae bacterium | reverse complement strand
TCGTCGGACCGGCGCGCGACGACGATCCTGGCGGAAAAGGCAAGTGGCCAAGTGGTGCAATTTGGTCGGAAACTGCTCTAGCTGTCTTGTGAATGTGACGTCCAGAGGGTGTTTTTCCCCAGTTTTTCGAGAAATTCAGCGTGCCGCCGGGCTTCCTCAGCCGTCAGGCGCGGGGCCAGTGGTTCCGGGCGCTGACGAGCAACCTGCCGGCGTACGCTATCGCCGGTGGCAGGCGCGGGGTCAAACTCGAAGGCGCGCGCGCGCCCGCCAAGCAGTTCAAGATAGACGTCGGCCAGCAGCTGACTGTCCAGAAGCGCACCGTGCAAAGTGCGGCTTTCCAGCGAGATATTGAAGCGGCGGCACAAAGCATCAAGGCTGGCTGGCGCGCCGGGAAAGCGTTTGCGTGCCAGGGCGAGCGTATCGATCCAGCGGGCTTCGGCAATCTCGGCACGGCCACACCGGCCAAGCTCCATGTTCAGAAAGCTGCGGTCGAACCTCGCATTGTGTGCGACAATGCTGGCGTCACCGATGAAATCGAGCAGCCGCTCAACGATGTTGGGATGCTCAAATTCTGGCTCACCGCTCAGCATGTCGTCGGTGATACCGGTGATGCGGACCGTATCAGCCGAGACCGGCCTGCCAGGATTGACGAGGATGCGGAGCGTTTGCCCGGTCGCAACGTGATTGACCAATTCGACCGCGCCGATCTCGATGATTCGGTCACCATTCAGTGGATCAAGCCCGGTTGTTTCGGTATCGAAGGCAATCTCGCGCAGCATCTCGCTCATTCGGTCGGCTCCCTGTTCAGGCGAATCATTAGCTCGCTTATAGCACCCACCATGTCACGGGCGAATTCGAAACCGAAAGCGGTGTTGATGATGAAGTCGGCGCGGGCGCGTTTCTCGGCGTCGGGAAGCTGACGTGCGAGAATGGCCTCGAAAGCCTGTTGTGTCATGCCGTCACGCGCCAGGACACGGCTGGCTTGCACATCTTGTGGCGCAGTCACGACGCAGACATGATCACAGCGCTGGTCGCCGCCGGTCTCGAACAGCAGCGGTATGTCAAGCACAACAAAATCAGCCCCGGCCTGTTGTGCGTCACTTCGAAACTGCAGCTGTGTGCCAGCAACCAAAGGATGCACAATCGCATTCAGGCGGGAGATCTCTTGATCCCTGCCGAGCACGCGCGCACGCAACCGGGCGCGGTCAATCGCGCCATCCTCTCCGATCACTCCGGGAAAGGCTGCCTCGACCGGGGCAACACCGGCCCCGCCCGGTTCGTAGATCTCATGCACAGCAGCATCAGCGTCATAGACCGGTACTCCGCGATCACGAAACATCGCTGCGGTGGCAGATTTGCCCATGCCAATCGATCCTGTCAGACCGAGCACCTTCATCAAATCGCCTCCACGGCTGTGCGGCACCGCTCCTGGGCTGTCTGCGTGTCCGGGCGGGTCGAGAACCAGATTTCGAAACTGCGTGCAGCTTGTGCGACCAGCATGCCGAGCCCGTCGACGGTCGCCCAGCCCCGCGCGCGGGCAGGCTCCAGAACAGCGCGTGCGGCCGGACCGTAGGAGATGTCATAAAACAGCCGGCCCGCGCCTTCGGGCAGTGCAAGATGCGACGCCTGATGGCCGAGACTGAGCGCATTGACGACAAGATCCACCGTCTGCATCTGATCCAGACCATCTTGCAGTGACAGGATTTCGATGTCGTTCAGGCCAAGGCTGTCGACCAGGCCCTGCGCATGCTCGCGGGTTCGGTTGGCAAGTGAAATGTCAGCTCCCGCATGATGCAGCGCCAGCACGACAGCGCGCGCCGCACCCCCGGCACCAAGAACCCGAACATGCATCCCATGCGGCGAACGGCCAAGCAGGCCGTCGAGCGCATCTGTAAACCCGTCATGATCGGTATTGTCGCCGCGCCAGCCGCCGTCCGCTGTGCGCGAGAGCGTATTCACAGCGCCAATCTGTTGGGCAAGCGGGCTGACCGCGTCACAATGGGCGATCACCGCCTGTTTGTGTGGCAGCGTGACATTGAGGCCGCGAATGCCCTGGCGTGTAAACGTCGCCATGGCGTCGCCAAGATCATCTGCGCCGACGCGAAGGGCGCGATAGTCGGCATCCAGCCCATGTTCCCGGATCCAGCCGCGATGGATCAGGGGTGAGAGCGAATGGGCAATCGGATCACCGATAACGCCAAACATCCGGGTCATGAGGCCAGTATCCCGCGTGTTCGCAGATAATCCATAAGGGGCAATAGCGGCAGGCCGAGGATCGAGAAATAGTCACCCTCAATAGCGGTGAAAAGCTGACTGCCGCGGCCTTCAAGCTGATACGCGCCGACAGTTGACAGCAGGCTTTGCCCGCACGCATCGACATAATCAGTGATAAATCGCTCAGACAGGGTGCGCATGGTGAGGCGCGGTCGGGCAAGATGTCGCCAGACCGGCTCACCTGCCTCACAGACAATGAGTGCGGTTTCCAGTACATGGGTCTTACCCGACAGAGCAAGCAGATGAGCGCGGGCCGCTTGGAGATCGACCGGCTTGTCAAAGCCATGCTCATCCAGCGCAAGCATCTGATCGCCGCCAATCACCAGACCGGCATGGGACTGCGAGATCTTGCGCGCCTTCATTTCAGCCAGTTGCATCGCCTGGTCACGAACCGGGAGGCGTTCAGCGCGCATGGCCGTCCGCGCGCTGTCCTCATCGACATTGGGCGCGATGCTGACAGCTTCAATCCCGGCATTCGCAAGTAACGCCCGGCGGCTTGCGCTCCCTGAAGCCAGAATGAGCGGAAGATCTCGTGTCAATGCCCGCGCCCTTCATTCAGCTTGTTGAGAATTGCCGCAGCGGTTTCCTCGACCGAGCGGCGCGACACATCGATAACCGGCCATTTCATCCGCTGATACAGGCGATTGGCCTGCGTGACTTCCTGCTGCACGGCCTCTTCGTCAGCATAGTCGGTTTGATTGTCTTCATTCAGTGCCATCAACCGCTGCCGGCGGATCTGGACAAGTCTTTCTGCGCTGATCTTCAGACCGACGACCATGGGTTTCGTCAGTTCAAGAACCGAGGGCGGAAGCGGGACACCTGGCACAAGCGGAACGTTTCCGGCGCGAATGCCGCGATTGGCGAGATAGACACATGTCGGTGTTTTCGACGTCCGGCTGACACCGACAAGCACGACATCTGCATTTTTCAGCCCGGCCACACTCTGCCCGTCATCATGACGAAGCGCGAAATCAACCGCTTCCATCCGGTCGAAATATTCCTGATTAAGCATGTGCTGGCCCGCCACGCGCTCGCTGGCGACAATGCCGAGATGGCGGCTGAGCATATGCACCGCCGGATCGAGCACAGCGAGTGTTGCTATACCAGCTTCGCGACACTGGTCTGCGAGGCTGTGGCGCAAGGTCTCGTCGGCAATCGTATACCAGACAACACCGGGAGCGGCCTTGATTTCCTGCATCACACGGGTCAGCTGTTTTTCTGAGCGCACAAGGTAATAATTGTGCTCTAGCGGCTGGGCGGCGTCAAACTGGGCGGTCGCTGCGCGCATCACAGCATTCAGCGTCTCGCCAGTGGAGTCGGAGACAAGATGAACATTGAAGTAAATGGAAAGTGGCATGGGCAAGATCGGTCAATCCAAGCTAGGGCCGTCGTGTGGGCCCGCGCTGATTGTTAACCGTGGGAAATGCCCAACCGCAAGCCCTGTGCATCACTGTGCAAGACTGTCGTTTTCCCGATGCTCACACAATTTCTCCACATTTGCGCAAAATCCCCCTGCCCGGAATCCCCTTTCGTTTCCGGCTGTCGATACAATGTTGCCAAGGTGTCATAAACCAAAAACTTACCAGAAGGTTAACAGTTTGATGACGGTCTGCCCGACCTGTGGAACCGCGGTGGAGAGATGTTGACACGCACGCACTTGTAGCAGTTGTCCCCGGCTTGCACGGCTTAATCATCATCAGTTCCGTTTCAATCGGAATCGCGTTCAAGGTGCCCCATGACAAATGAAACACAATCACTCCTCCTGCGGGTGCTGGCTGGAGAAAGAACCGAAAGGCCGGCTGTCTGGATGATGCGGCAAGCCGGCAGACACCTGCCGGAATACCTCGAATTGCGCGCACGTGCCGATAATTTCCTTGATTTCTGTTACAGTCCAAGCCTTGCCAGCGAAGCGACACTACAGCCGATCCGACGTTACGGGATGGATGGCGCGATCCTTTTTGCCGATATCCTGTTGATCCTTGACGTGCTTGGCCGCGGAGTCCGGTTTGAGAAGGGCGTCGGCCCACTGGTCGAAACGATCCAATCTGCAGTTGATCTCGAAAAGGTTGCCATCACCACAGCGGTTGAGCGACTTTCGCCGGTTTATGAAACCGTGCGACGGGTGCGCAGCGCACTGCCGCGGGACACCGCACTTATCGGGTTTGCCGGCTCGCCCTGGACGGTGCTGCTATACGCGATTGAGGGGCGCGGAAAAACCGACCGGGAGAAGGCGAGATCGTGGGCCTATGAAAAACCTGGCGAGCTTGAAGCTGCCCTCGATATCCTGGCTGAAGCGACAGCGCATTATCTCGCAGCGCAGGCAGAGGCAGGCGCGCAGGCCCTGATGCTTTTTGAAAGCTGGGCAGAGGGACTGGCCGATAATGTGTTCCGCGAGATCATTATTGCGCCCAATCGCAAGATTGTTGCGCGGCTGCGTGAACTGGGCGTGAGCGCTCCGGTGATTGGTTTTCCGCGCGGGGCGGGTGCTATGCTAAGCGAGTTCGTGACCGGGACCGGCATCAGTGCCGTGGGTCTCGACACATCGGCGGTTCCCGAGCATGTCAATCGGGTGCTGGCACCAGATTTCCCGGTGCAGGGACACCTCGATCCGTCAAGCCTGCGGGCGGGTGGGCCGCAACTTGTCGCACGTACAAAGGAACTTGTGGCCGCCTATCGGCAGCGACCCCATATCTTCAATCTTGGTCATGGCGTTATGCCCGACACGCCGATTGCGCATGTTGAAACTGTTGTCTCAACGGTCAAGGCCATCGAAAACTGAGGGTTATGGAAGGGGCAGCAGCGTCATGGGACAAAAGATTGCAATCGTCCTGTTCAATCTCGGTGGTCCAGACAATCGCTCGGCGATCCGTCCGTTCCTCAGGAATCTGTTCAGCGATCCGGCGATCATCCGCGCACCGGCACCGATCCGGTTTGTTCTGGCGCAGCTGATTTCGCGTCTGCGCGCCCCTGCGGTCGCTGAAAACTACGCGCTGATGAATGCGCCCGGCGGAGGTTCGCCGCTGCTGGCGGAAACAGAAAAGCAAGCCGCAGCGCTTGAGGATGCCGTGTCATTATTGGCACCCGCAGATGAGTTTCGCTGTTTCATTGCGATGCGTTACTGGCATCCATTTACAAATGAAGCGGCCGATGCGGTTCGAGCCTGGGGCGCTGATGAAACCGTTCTTGTGCCGCTCTATCCGCAATTCTCATCAACCACGACAGGTTCATCGCTGACGGCCTGGAACAATGCGGGCGGGCCGCAAGCGCGTCTTTTGTGCTGTTATCCTTTCAATACGGGCTTCATTGATGCGCATGCCAGAAAGATCGTGCAAGCCTGGCGCGATGCCGGTGAGCCAGGAAATGTGAAATTGCTGATGTCAGCCCATGGCCTGCCGGAAAGCGTTGTCCGGCGCGGCGACCCGTACCAGTTCCAGGTTGAGGAAATGGCGCGCCGGCTGGTACAGTTCCTGCCTCCGGAGTGGGAAACGCAGGTCAGTTATCAGTCACGCGTCGGTCCGCTGAAATGGATCGGCCCGGATACCGAGACGGAAATCGAAGCGGCCGCGAAGGCTGGGCATCATATCCTGATCGCGCCGGTGGCGTTTGTTTCCGATCATATTGAGACCCTGGTCGAGCTAGGCGAAGAATACCGCCACGTGGCGGTGCAGAACGGAGCGTCAGGATACACGGTTGTGCCCGCACTCGGAACAGATGATGGCTTTATCAGCGCACTGGCCAGTGAGACGCTGGCGACGCTTTCCTATCACCAGCATGTGCGCTCCTGCCAGGGTGGCCGTCTGTGTCCTGCGGATTATCGTGACTGTCCAAACCGGGAAACAGCGTGATGGGAACAGTTTATCTGTGGGTGAAAGCCCTGCATCTGATCTTCGTCATTGCGCTTATGGCAGGCCTGTTGATGGCGCCGCGTCTGCGCATCTACCAATTGTCGGCCCGGCCCGGCGAAGCCTTGTTCGAGACGATGCGCGATGCAGCGCGCCGGTTGCGGGTGATCATACTCAATCCGTCACTGATTATTGTCTGGGTGCTGGGTCTGTTGATGATCTGGCTCAATCCAGCGTTGCTTGAGGCTCACTGGTTCCACGCGAAGCTTCTGCTTGTTCTCGTCATTTCGGGTATACATGGCTGGGTCATCTCAATCGGGCGCAAGGTCGATGCCGGCGGCGAGGGTGTATCGGAAAAGCGGCTGAGGATGCTGAATGAGCTGCCATTCGTGCTGATGATTGCCGTTGTGATCCTCGTCATCGTGCGCCCGGGTTTCTGATTGAAGCAGATTAATCCTGCCAGGCCCTTGACGGGCTTTGGGGGGAATGCGCATAAGTTGCTTCGCCTGTTCGTTCTGCAACAGGGCGTTCTCCCCAATTCCCCCTGCCCATGCGTTCTGCGACCAGCCGGGCCAAATCCTCTCGGGAAACATGCCAGACACATCCTTTGATAACATCACACAGGTGATGCTACGCGACTTGAAGGCGAAATCGCCGCAGGAACTCCTCAGTTATGCAGAAGAGCTTGAGGTCGAGAACGCCTCCTCCCTGCGCACGCAGGATATGTTGTTTGCGATACTGAAAGAACTGGCTGACCGCGATGTCGAGATCATCGGCGCAGGCGTCCTGGAAGTGCTGTCAGACGGGTTTGGGTTTCTGCGCTCGCCGGAGTCCAACTATCTGCCCGGGCCCGACGATATTTATGTCAGCCCGCAGGTGCTGCGCCGCGCTGGCCTGCGCACGGGCGATACGATTGAGGGCCGGATCAAGGAGCCGCAAGAAAATGAGCGCTATTTTGCGCTTTCCGATGTCACGACGATCAATTTCGAGGACCCGGAAAAAGCGCGCCAGAAGGTCCATTTTGACAATCTGACGCCGCTATACCCGGAAGAGCGGTTGGAAATGGAATCCTCCGATCCGACCAAGAAGGATCGCACCGGGCGGGTTATTGATATCGTCGCGCCAATAGGAAAAGGCCAGAGGGCCCTGATTGTTGCGCCGCCGCGCACCGGCAAGACGGTTATTCTTCAGAATGTTGCCCAGTCGATCGAGGACAATCACCCGGAATGTTATCTGATCGTCCTGTTGATTGATGAGCGCCCGGAAGAAGTCACGGACATGAAGCGGACGGTCAAGGGCGAAGTGGTCTCGTCAACATTTGATGAGCCGGCCACACGGCACGTCCAGGTCGCTGAAATGGTGATCGAAAAGGCCAAACGTCTGGCTGAGCACGGCCGCGATGTCGTCATTCTGCTCGATTCGATCACCCGGCTTGGCCGCGCCTATAACACGACAGTTCCCAGCTCCGGAAAAGTGCTGACCGGCGGTGTCGATGCCAATGCGCTGCAGCGGCCGAAGCGGTTTTTCGGCGCGGCGCGCAATATCGAACATGGCGGATCACTGACAATTGTCGCAACGGCGCTTATCGAAACGGGATCGCGCATGGACGAAGTGATTTTCGAGGAATTCAAGGGCACGGGCAATTGTGAGATTGTCCTTGATCGGAAGATTTCCGACAAACGTGTTTTCCCCGCCATCGACATCATGAAGTCCGGTACGCGTAAGGAAGAGCTGATCACGGCAAAGGACGAGATGCAGAAAATCTTCATCCTGCGCAGAATTCTCAATCCGATGGGGACAGCGGACGCGGCCGACTTCCTTCTCGATAAATTGCGCCAGACAAAGAACAACGCGGAATTCTTCGCCGCAATGAAGAATTAGCCAGGCGCCTTGTGACCTTTAACAGGCGCCGCGCCCTTGTGGTCGGCGCGTTTCGACGGCACTCACCCTGAATGTCGAACCGCGATCAGTGAGGTTCGTTTCGAACAAACCGGTTGAGGTGGCATTCGCGATCAGGGCTTTCCTGTCTCTCGCTTTTGTGTCGTTGCGCTGTTGGGTTTCCTGGTTCGCAAACGCATTGGATTGGTGATGTCTGCAAGCGATACAATCTGCGCTCTTGCGTCTGGATCGCTCCCATCAGCGATCGCGATCGTTCGACTGTCGGGGCCAAAAACAATGGATTGTATCCGGTTTTGTCTTGGCCGCAGTGAGATGGAGGCGCGCAAGGCCGTGCGCGTCGGCGTGCTTGGCGCAAATCGTGAGAAGGTCGATGATGGCCTTGCGATATTTTTTCCGGGTCCCGCATCTTATACCGGCGAGGATGTTTTGGAACTTCACCTACATGGTGGCCGCGCGGTTGTGGACGCGACGCTGGAGGCCTTGCTCGCAATCGATGGCGTGCGACTGGCCGAACCGGGAGAGTTCACCCGCCGCGCTTTCGAGTATGGCAAACTCGACCTGACAGAAGCCGAGGCGGTGGCCGATCTTATTGACGCGGACACACGCGGGCAGAGAGAGCAGGCGCTGCGGCAACTGGGCGGCGGGCTTTCAGACCGGCTCAGATCCTGGCGGAGCGCTTTGGTTGACATCCTCGCCCTCGTCGAAGTGTCAGTGGATTTTCCCGATGAGGAAGACGCGCCGGATTTCACGCATGAGCCGGTGATAGAGCGTCTGGTGGCTTTGAGTGATGAGTTGTCTCGCGCCCTGGATGATGGCGATATTGGCGAAAAGGTTCGCGGCGGGTTTCGTGTTGCGCTGATCGGTCCGCCCAATGTCGGCAAATCAAGCCTGCTGAACAGGCTCGCCGGGCGCGATGCGGCAATTGTGACCGCTTTGCCGGGGACCACTCGCGATCTCGTCGAGGTGCGTTTGCAACTGGCCGGACAATTGGTCTGGCTGACAGATACGGCCGGGTTGCGCGAGACGGGCGACCTGATCGAGGTGGAAGGTATCCGGCGCGCGCGGCTTGCGGCCAAAAAGGCCGATCTGCGGCTTCTCGTCTGGGATGTGCAGTCGTCACGGGCGGATTTGCAGGCGATGGCTGCGGCGGAACTTGGAGCGGGTGATTTCGTCGTCCTGAACAAGTGCGACCTGCAAACGCCATCCGAAGCGATCGATGTTTCACGTGAAACATTTCCGGTCAGCGCACTGGATGGATCGGGCCTTGATGCGCTTGAAGCGGCGATTGCACAACGGCTGACGCGCCAGGTTGAGGCTGCACCGTCACCGTTCATCACCCGCCTGCGCCATCGCCAGAAACTCGGTCAAGCTCTTGCCGAATTGAACACTGCCAGAGATCTCTTGCGCGAGGGCGGTGGCGCGGAGTTGGCGGCGGAAAACATCCGTCTCGGCGCAAGAGCACTTTCCAGCCTCATCGGACACGTCGATGTCGAAGACGTTCTCGGCGCTGTCTTCTCCCAATTCTGCATCGGCAAGTGACGCCGGGCTCGCAGTCGATTATACAGCAGACCGGTACAGGAACTGGACAGGTGTCGAGAACGTGGCAGAGCTTTCAGCTTTTGATGTGATTGTGGTGGGCGGAGGACATGCCGGCTGCGAGGCGGCGGCGGCGGCGGCGCGCGCGGGTGCGCAAACCGCATTGATCACCCACAAACTGGCAAGCATCGGCGAAATGTCGTGCAATCCGGCGATTGGCGGTCTCGGCAAAGGCCACCTTGTCCGTGAAATCGATGCGCTGGACGGATTGATGGCGCGCGTCGCGGATCAGGCGGGCATACAGTTCCGGATGCTCAATCGGTCGAAGGGGGCGGCCGTCTGGGGTCCGCGCGCGCAGATCGACCGGAAACGCTATCGCCTCGCCATGCAATCGGCTCTGCGCAATTGCGCCGGACTGGTCCTGATTGAGGATGGTGTCGAAGATGTCCTGACGGATGCAGGCCGGGTGGCCGGGGTCGTCGGGCTCGGCGGGGAAACATACCGTGCGCGCTCAGTTGTCATCACCACGGGCACCTTCCTGAAAGGTCAGATCCATATTGGTTCCAGACGGATCGCGGCAGGCCGGATCGGCGAGGCGCCGGCGATCGGCTTGTCTGAGCGCCTTTACGGGCTTGGCTTGCCGATGGGCCGGCTCAAGACCGGCACGCCGGCACGACTGGATGGCACAAGCATTGACTGGTCGGTGTGCGAGAGGCAGCAAGCCGACCGCGAACCGATACCGTTCTCGGAGATGACCGCGAAGATCACTGTCCCGCAAGTTGCCTGTGGCATCACCTATACCAATGTTGAAACACACCGTGTGATCGCTGAGAATATTAACAGTTCTGCGGTCTATTCGGGCGCGATTTCCGGGCGCGGCCCGCGATATTGTCCGTCGATTGAAGACAAGGTGCAGCGCTTTGCAGACCGTGGCCGCCACCAGGTTTTCCTTGAGCCGGAAGGGCTTGATGATGACACCGTCTATCCGAACGGGATTTCGACATCCTTGCCAGAGGCCGTTCAGGACGCATTTTTGCGCACCATTCCCGGGCTGGAATCGGCCCGCGTCAAACAATATGGCTATGCGATCGAGTATGACTATGTTGATCCGCGTGCGCTGACGATGGGTCTGGAACTGAAAGCGGTCAGCGGGCTTTTTCTCGCCGGGCAGATCAATGGGACAACCGGTTATGAGGAAGCCGGCGCGCAGGGGCTGATGGCGGGCCTGAATGCTGCGCGACATGTTTTGGGCAAGGCTCCGGCCGTGCTTGATCGCGCCGAGGCCTATATCGGCGTGATGATCGATGATCTTGTCACCCGCGGGGTCACCGAGCCTTATCGGATGTTCACTTCACGGGCGGAATACAGGTTGCTTTTGCGGGCGGACAATGCCGACCAGCGGCTGACCGGGCGCGGTGAGGACTGGGGGGTTGTCTCAGACAGGCGCGCTGCGATGTTTCACGTGAAACAATCGCGTCTGGAACAGGCGCGCGCTGCGCTCAAGCGGCGGCGAATGGCTCCCTCGGGTGCGATGGATCTTGGCTGGGATGTCAACCAGGACGGCCGCCTACGCTCCGCCATGGACTATCTCGCCTATCGCGATATCGGTTTTTCCGACTTGATCGCGGCGTGGCCGGGCCTTGCCGAAATATCGCCCGAAATCCGCAGGCAGATGAAGATCGAGGCGCAGTATGCCGGGTATATTTCCCGTCAGGCCGCAGATGTCGAGGCGATGAGGCGCGACGAGCACCTGCGGATCCCTGAGACAATCGACTATGCGCAGATTGGCGGGCTATCAAATGAAGTGCGCCAGAAACTCGAGCAGGTCCGCCCGGCGACGATTGGCCATGCCTCACGGATCGAGGGGATGACGCCGGGCGCGCTGACCGCCCTGCTTGGCCATGTCCGCAAGCCGCCGAAACGCAAAGTTTCAGCATGAGCGAGGCCGCGCGCCGCGAGATTACCGCGAGGTTCAATGTTTCACGTGAAACACTCGCGCGGATCGACATCATTCTTGCCGTGCTGGATGACTGGCGGCAGCGATTCAATCTTGTCGGCCCACGTGAGTGGCCAGTGATCTGGGAGCGGCATGTCGCCGACAGCCTGCAGCTGGCCGAATTCATCCCGGTTCCCTCCCGGATCGTTGACCTCGGATCAGGCGCAGGTTTTCCGGGCCTGGTTCTGGCCGCCGCGCAAGCTGAAGGCGGCGAGGTGGTGTTGGTCGAAAGCGTCGGCAAGAAGTGTGCATTTTTGAGCGAAGCCATCGCGGCGGCTCGCTTGCCGGCCCGGGTGATGCGCGCGCGGATCGAATCGCTGCAGGGATGGCCGGTTGATTTTGTCACCGCGCGGGCCCTGGCGCCTTTGCCCCGTTTGCTGGAATTGTCCGCGCCCTGGCTGGAAAAAGGTGGAAAGGGGCTGTTTCCCAAGGGCGCGCGCTGGAATGAGGAATTGACGGCGGCGCAACAAAAGTGGAAATTCTCCTGTCAAGCGAGACCGAGTCGCACCCATGAGGGGGGCGCGGTCCTCGAGATTTCGAAGGTCAACCGAAATGACGGATAAGACAAGAATACTGGCCATTGCCAACCAGAAGGGCGGCGTTGGCAAGACAACGACGAGCATCAATCTTGGAACGGCACTCGCCGCAGTGGGTCGCCGCGTCCTGGTTGTTGATTTTGATGCTCAGGGCAATGCATCCACCGGGCTGGGCATCAGCCGGGCCGACCGCAAACTGACCAGTTATGACATGGTGGTTGATGGGGTTGCGCTGGAAGATGCGGTGCTCCAGACATTGGTCCCGCGTCTCGATATCGTTCCGGGCGATGAGAACCTGTCCGGGGTCGAAACCGAACTCGCCGAGGACAGTCACCGATCTTATCGCCTGAAAAACGCAATTCGCGGCCATATCGAGCGAACCCGGGAAACAGGTGGTGCGGGTTATGATTACATCCTTATCGATTGCCCGCCGTCACTTTCATCCCTGACAATCAACGCGATGACGGCGGCGGATGCGCTGTTGGTGCCGATGCAATGCGAGTTTCTGGCGCTTGAAGGCCTCAGCCAGCTGCTTCGCACGGTTGAGATTGTCCGCAGCGGGCTGAACCCGGATCTAGAAATCCAGGGCGTTGTCCTGACGATGTATGACCGGCGCAACAATCTATCTGACCAGGTCGCTGACGAGGTGCGCGCCTTTCTTGGCAACAAGGTCTATAACACTGTAATCCCGCGCAATGTCCGGTTGTCTGAAGCGCCTAGCTTCGGCAAGCCGGCCATACTTTATGATTATCGCTGCCCTGGAAGTGAGGCCTATATCCGGCTCGCTTCGGAAGTCCTGCAGCGGGAAAAAGCCATTCAGGCGGCCTGACCGATGACCGAAAGCAAGCCGAAGCCGAGCCGGCTGGGTCGTGGCCTGTCTTCACTGATAGGTGAGGTCGAAGCCGTCGGCCCGCACGAAACAGATGCCGCCTCGCCCGATACGCGTCCGGCCAATGATCTTGCGATTTCGGACATCCGTCCGAATCCTTCCCAGCCGCGGCAGGATTTTGATGAAACGGCTCTCGATGAATTGGCGGAATCGATCCGGGCCAAGGGCGTGTTGCAGGCAATCCTCGTGCGGCCGGATCCGAAAAAGTCGGGCAAATACCAGATTGTCGCGGGTGAACGTCGCTGGCGGGCGGCGAAACGTGCCGGGTTGGCGCGAATCCCGGCGGTTGTGCGCGATCTGGACGAGCTGGAACTTCTCGAAATCGGGATTATTGAAAATGTGCAGCGCACCGATCTCAACCCGATGGAAGAGGCCGAGGCCTACGGCGCGCTGATGAAGCGGTTCGGCCGCACTCAGGAAGGGCTGGCAGAAAGTGTCGGCAAGAGCCGCGTTCACATTGCCAATACGCTGCGTCTGCTGGGTCTGCCGGAACCGGTGCGCGATCATCTGCGTTCAGGTCGGCTGACGGCGGGCCATGCACGTGCCATGCTGACGGCGCCGGATCCTGAGGGGCTGGCAACGCTCGCAATCGAGCGACAGATGTCTGTGCGCGAGGTTGAAAAACGTGCGCGCCTCGATCGCGAGACGGAGGCGGACGCGGCTCAGAAGCCGAAAACCGGCGCATCGGCTGAAAAGGATGTCGATACACACGCGCTGGAAGCGGACCTGACCCGGACGCTCGGCCTGTCGGTAGATATTCGACACAAGGCCAATGGTGGCGAATTGCGAATCCGCTATCGCGATCTGGAGCAGCTTGACGATGTTTGCCGGCGGCTGACCGCGCGACGTTAAACGTGTTGGCCGCTTCGTCAGCGTGATGCGAGGCGCAAAAGGTCATTGACCAGGTTCCTGACAATCGCGTCGGCCAGCTGACCGGAGCGCCTTGCCGCCAGTTCACCGTCATTGACGCGTTCGAGCAGCCGGGTCAGCGCACCCATATTCCATTTGCGCAGGCGCGCGCGAAACTCCGGCCATTCGCGGGCAAAAACCGGGGGACGAAGTTTCATGCCGATGCGCGGATCGTCGCCGCCGTCAGCGTGGGCCGCCAGCAAACGCTGGGCTTCGCGCTGGAAGCCGCGAAGAATGGCGATCGAATTCGTGCCGGCGAGCGCGAGGCGTTCAAGTTCGCTATAGGCGCGCGCGGCTTCTCCTGACAGGGTTGCGGACACGAGATCGCCCATAGCCTGATCGATCTCAACAGATGATACTGCAACGATGTCACGCAGATTCAGCGGTCGTGCGAGCCCGTCTGCATAAAGTACCAGCTTCTCGATTTCCGAATGAGCAAGGCGGCGGTGCCCCGGCAAGGACTGAGCAAAGCGCGCGAGTGCGTCCGGCTCGATCTCGTTGCCGGCAGCGTGCAAAGCCGCCTCGACCCGTTCGCGCGCGTCGCGGATTTCGTCCGGGAAAACCTGCAGGCTGGCCGCGAAATTTGCCCCCTCAAAGGTTTTGCGCAGTTTTGATGCAGCTTTGAGACTTCCGGCAATCAGGATCAGTCGATTGTCAAATCTGCCGGGCCGCGCATCGCCCAGTTCAATCGCTTCGATGAAGTGTTTCGCCAGTCGCTCGCCTGAAAGGCGAATGCGCAGGATTTGCGAGGTCCCGAGCAGGGAGCGCGCTTCAAGGGCGTCAAAAAAACCAGCCGGATCGCGGCTGATGTCATCTTCTGTCAGCGTAACGGTTTCCGTCTCGCCCTTGCCCGACCAGCTCGCAATCAGTGCGTGAGCGGCATCTGCTGCAACACCTTCATCATCGCCGAAACAGAGTGCGGCCCAAATGGTCTGATCAGGTCTTTTTGCAAAAGCCTCGGCTTTCGGCCCACTAAGCTTCATTCAGACGACTTCATTTTTATTTTCAAATCGTCGTGGATGCGCCGGGCAAGGTCACGCGCAGCGCGATCAGCGGCGTCATTCTGCGAAGCAATGTCTCCGAAAACTTCATCGGGCACATTGTAGAAAACCTCGCTCGACTGGCTTCCGGTAAGTGCATTCTGATCGAGTTCGACAACATATCGGGCGGTCAGTCGGACGCTGGAGCGTGAGGCGGCACCATCAGGTTGAAAGCCAACCCTCTGGATCTTCTCCTTCAGATCGATATGCAGGACGACCGGTCCGGATGTCTCGGCGAGACCGGATGCGAGTTCACGCGTCAGGGCCTTCCGCAGTGCGTGTCCCGTCCGGCCGGGGATCTCGGCAATGCTGACCTGATCGGATTGCGCCTCAAAATTCGGTCCGTAAACCGGCTGAAATCCGCATGCCGTAAGCGAGCCGACAGCGACGCATAGGATCAGGTCTCGATACTGTTTCATGATGCTACGATATTCACGATCCGGCCCGGGACCACAATCACTTTCTTGACGCTTTTGTCAGCAAGGAAGGCGCTTATCACCGCATCGGCAAGCGCCATCGCTTCGACCGTGTCAGATTTGGCCGTCTTCGGGACAGAGATTTCAGAGCGCCGTTTGCCATTGACCTGGACCGCAAGCACGATGTTGTCATCTTCCAGCAGTGCTTGGTCAATGTCCGGCCAGGCTGCTGCAGACACGAGACCCTCGCCGCCAATCTGCTGCCAGGCCTGTTCGGCGAGATGCGGCATGAAGGGGGTGATGCAGCGTGCGAGCATTCCAGCCGCTTCATGTCTTTCTGCCGGTGTGGCACCGGGTGCCTGACGCTTCAGCGAATTGACCCAGTCATGCAGGATCGCGATCGCCGAATTGAAGCGGAAATCAGTGATCGCAGCGTCAATTGCATGTGCGGCGCGATGACTGGCCTTGCGAATTTCCGACGCGCCTTGCGGTGGAGAACCGGATGCGTCCGCACCCGCCAGCTCTTCGAATACCGACCAGATCCGCTGGACAAAGCGCGCTGAACCCTCAACGCCCGCCTGCGTCCACTCGACATCACGCTCGGGCGGACTGTCGGACAAAACGAACAGGCGGGCCACATCGGCCCCGAACTTCGCAATGATCGCGTCCGGATCGACGGTATTGCGTTTCGATTTCGACATTTTCTCGATCGGGCCCACGGTCAGCGGCGCACCGGTTTCGGCGTGAACCAGCCTGTCGCCTTCGCGTTTTACCTCTGCCGGAGTTGTCCAGTTGCCGTCCGCATCGCGATAGGTCTCGTGGGTGACCATGCCTTGTGTGAAAAGCCCGGCAAAGGGCTCACCGGACGGCAGGTCGAGCAGGCCGACATCGCGCATCGCGCGCGCAATGAAACGTGCATACAGCAAGTGCAGAACCGCATGTTCGACCCCGCCGATATACTGGTCGACCGGCATCCAGTCAGCGCGTTCACGCAGATCATTGCTGGAGGCGAAACGCGCATAATACCACGAGCTGTCAACAAAGGTGTCGAGCGTGTCGGTCTCCCGGGTCGCATCTCCGCCGCATAAGGGGCATGTCGTCTCTTTCCAGCTGGGATGATGGACCAGCGGATTGCCGGGCTGTTCGAAGTTGACGTCGTCGGGCAATTGTACGGGTAAATCGCTTTCTGGTACGGGAACGACCCCGCATGCCGCACAGTGAATCACCGGGATCGGACAGCCCCAATAGCGCTGACGCGAAATCCCCCAGTCGCGAAGACGATAATTCACGGTTTTTTGCCCCGCCCCGCGCGATTCGACCTCTGCGATCGCTGCGGCTTTCGCCTCATCTATGGTTTTGCCACTGAGAAAGCCGGAACGGATGATCGTACCCGGACCGGTATAGGCTTGCGCGCCGACTTGAAAAGTCTCCGCATCTGCGTCCGGCGGCAGCACGACCGGTATGACAGGCAGTTCGTATTTTCGTGCGAAATCGAGATCGCGCTGGTCGTGCGCGGGACAGGCAAAAATGGCACCCGTTCCATAGCCCATCAGCACCAAATTCGCGATCCAGACCGGCAATTCGCGATCCTCGAAAGGATGCCTGACCGTCAGACCCGTATCGAAACCGATCTTTTCAGCCTTTTCGATGGCTTCTTCCGACGTTCCGACCTGCGCGCATCTTTCCCGAAAGGCTTGCAGTTCTGTGTCTGACTCCGACAGCTTCTGCGCAATCGGATGGTCGGGCGACAGGGCGATGAAGCTTGCGCCAAACAGGGTGTCCGGACGGGTGGAAAAAACCTCGATCCCACCTTGCGGTGCCTTTCCGGAAAAGGCGAACCTCAACACAAGACCATCGGAGCGACCGATCCAGTTGGCCTGCATCGTGCGGACTTTTTCGGGCCAGCGATCCAGCTTTTCGACGCCCTCAAGAAGTTCATCCGCATAGTCGGTAATGCGCAGGAACCATTGCGTCAGCTCCCGGCTTTCCACGGGCGCGCCGGAGCGCCAGCCCTTGCCGTCGATCACCTGCTCATTGGCCAGAACGGTCTGATCGACAGGATCCCAGTTGACCTTGGCAGATTTGCGATAAACGAGGCCTTTTTCCATCAGCTTCAGGAAGAGCCGTTGCTGGTCGGCATAATATTCGCGGTCGCAGGTGGCAAATTCGCGGCTCCAGTCGAGCGACAGCCCCAGTTTCGCAAACTGCGCGCGCATGGCTTCGATATTTGCGTAGGTCCAGGCGCCGGGATGCGTGCCGCGCTCCATTGCCGCATTCTCTGCCGGCATTCCGAAAGCATCCCACCCCATCGGGTGGAGCACATTATAGCCCTTTGCGCGTTTGTGGCGTGCCACCACGTCGCCCATCGAATAGTTGCGAACATGGCCCATATGCAGCCGCCCGGACGGATATGGGAACATTTCCAGGATGTAGGCCTTGGGCTTGTCACCGGCTTTACCGGGTGGAACCGCCTCGAAAAGCCGGGCTTCCTGCCAGGCAGAACGCCACCTGGGTTCCGCAGTCAGCGGATCATAACGCGTGGCCATATATAGCAACTCCGTTGGGTCTTGCGCCCGTGATCAGCGCACTTCAGACACTTTCAGTCGCCGGGCGCGTTCGAGAATTCGATTTTCAAGCTGGATACCCGTTGCCGGATCGACGGGTGCGTCTTCCCACGTCCCGGAAGCGCTGCGCGCCTGCCGAAAGACCGAGACCTTTACGCCATCTGCGCGCAACCGTGTATCCAGGATATAGACCGTGGCCTTGATCCGCTCGTCCGGCGTGGCTTCGAAGCTTTTCCAGTCATAGACAATGACGCCGCCGATCGGGTCAGGCTGCGATTCCAGCGGAAGGTCTTCGAGCGTGTCAAGCGAAGCGCGCCAGAGATAGGGATTCACGCCGCCGCTGACCTCTGCGACCAACTGGCGTTCTGATGAATTGTCGCCAAGGCCGCAGCCCGCAAGCAGGGCAAAGGAGGTCGCAGCAACAGCAAGATGACGAATGAACATTAAAAAAACCCCGAACGGAAAGACCTTGTTGACAGACAAGCCTATAACAAGGCCCTGCCGGTGCGACCAGTGATTTGCACATTCGGGAGCGATCATATGCGCCAAATTCTTGTCTGTCTTCTTGCGCCCTTGCTTGCGGGGCCGGGTTTTTCCCAGGATAGCGGAGACGATGACGGGTTGTGGGAAGACGCCGATTTATCCGTCTGGGAGCGGGAAAGCTGGGGTGAGGTCGTCGTTCTGCTGGCGCCAGGTTTTGACGGGGGTGCGCGCGAGGCTGACGCTGAAACTCTGCTCTATGAAGTCTCGCTTGGCGGTTCGGCAGAGCGCATTCTTCAGTCCGGCGCACGGATTGGCGCGGCCGCAGCCTTGCGCGTGCAGCGCGATCATCCCGAACGGCCAGGATTTGCCGGCGCCTTGACCGAGGGGGCGGGCCTGCCGACCGGCGCGTTTTCCGGCCTTGGCAGCGAGGAAAAACCGGATGTCGGGCCACGCGGCGCACTGGAGACGGCTTATCTCTATTTCAGAAACGGTTATGGCGAGTGGGTGGTCGGGCGCGATCTTGGCATCGCTGCGCGGGTTCACACGGGCAATGTCAGCGTGTTCACGCATGCCAATTCAACCCAGTCCCGGCTGGATCCGAGCGGCATTGCGCTGGCGCGGACACGGCATGATCTCACGGGGCCGTCTGCCAAGGTCAGTTATTCCAGCGCTCGCATCCTTGGTGTCCGCGCGGGTGCGAGCTACACGCCCCAGACGGAAGGGCGCGGGCTGGACCGGGCGGTTGAGCGCGGGCCTGAACTCAGCCATGCAGTCGAATTCGGTCTGGATGCGACACGCCAGTTGCGCCAGAGTGACCTCAAGCTCAGTGCGGGCCTTGCCTGGTCAACCGCCGAGATCGATGACTCATCAGGCGAATTTCACAAAGACCGGGTTGAAACCTGGTCTGCTGGTGCGGAAGTTGCGTCCAATCGGGTTCGTTTCGGTGTCAGCTGGATTGATTCCGATGAGGGCACGCAGGCGGGCGACTATACCGCCTGGTCAGCGCAGACGGCTGTGGTGTTTGGCGACTGGACCATGTCACTGGAGCGCAGCGACGCGGAAGCCGACCTGACAGCCTTGTCGGGCAAGGGATTCAGCTTCGGGGTGGCGCGCGACTTCGGTGACCGGCTGCGTGTGGCTGCCGGTTATCAGCATCAGGAGCTATCCGTGCCGCGCCGCGCCGCTTTTGCAAGCACCGAAGTACCGAATGATCGCGACGGGATTGTTGTCGAAATCACACTATCAAAATGAAAACCGCCTGATTTCCGAAACTTAATCTTCTGTTAAGGGCTCAACTCCTATATTGAGAAAGCAAGGAGTTCTTGATGCGGTGGGCCGTCCTGACATTTGCAGCATTTTCCGGCACGCTGGCTTTGCCCGCGATTGCCGACGATGATGCGCGTCCGGATGTCATGAAGATTGACGCGCCCAGCCCGTCGGAAACGGATGCTGCACAGCCAGACTGGTATCGTCAGTTCACCGTGACTGATATTGCACGCACCGATATTGAGTCCAATCCGGCCATCCAAAGCTCACCTGCGGATGAAATTCGGCTGGAATGGCTGAATACAGGACGCTGGCAATTCTCCGTCGATCTGCGGTCCCGACCGGAGGACTCTCCGCTTCCGCGCGAAGAAATGTCGGCAGGTGCCACGTTCCAGATCACACCTCGCATCTCGATCGGCGGTGATCTGAGCCTCGGCGCAGATGAGCTGAACAAAAGCTCGAAATGGAGCGATGAACAGATCGAGGCGGGGATCAAGCTTCGCTCGGCCTTCAAGTTCTGAGCAGGATATCGCTCGCGCCGCCGATCGCGGCGAGACCTGCCATGTCGCTGACAAGACCGGCATTCTCAGCCGTGACGCCACCCAGAGCATAGATCGGTATGCGGGCATTGCGCACGGCGCGTCTGAGCCGCAATGCGCCTATCGGCTTGCCTGCACTCGCGCTGCCGGATGGAAAGGCCGTTGACAAGATCCGCGCATCAATGCCGGGCGGTGGTGGGCCTGCGATACTGCTCACCGCGTGCGCAGACAGGCTCATTATCGAAAACGCGCCGGTCCATCTCTTTGCCGCCAGACCCAGCCGTTCCGGCCAGTGAACGCCGGCTGCGCCAATTCCAAAGGCGAGCTCCGGGTCTGCGCCGATCCAGAGCTGAAACCCGCGAATATACGCCAATTTTGCAAGCTTTCCGGCGATTTCGCGGCGATCTCTCGCACCAAAATGGCGATAGACCAGCGCCCAGTTTGGCGGAATGGCCCTTGCCAGTGCGACAGGGTCGGGGGTGCGCTGCGGGTCCGTGAACACGAGAACGGGTGGGAATCCCGCCGGCAGATGCTTTGTTGCATCCCGTGCGGCGGCAAAAAACTTGCGCCGGGCAGTGCGATACGCGACATCATCCATGCATGAGCGATACTGCATCGAACGCGATAGCGAAACGCCGAAGCGACATTCTTGGTCAGCTGGCGCAGATGGGTAACCCGCCGGCGACGCTGGTCGCGGTCTCCAAGCGCCAGCCCGATGAACGAATTGATGCCGCGCTTTGTGCGGGCCAGCGTGTTTTCGGTGAGAACAGGGTTCAGGAGGCGGCCGCGCGCTGGCGCATGCGGCGCGACACGTGGCCTGGCCTGGAACTGCGCCTTATCGGTCCACTGCAAACCAACAAGGCCGAGGATGCGGTCGCCCTGTTCGACGTGATCGAAACGCTGGACCGACCGAAACTGGCACGGGCTCTTGCCGCCGCGATGAACAGGCTTGGCCGCCATCTGCCCTGCCTCATTCAGGTCAACACCGGCGATGAGGCGCAGAAGGCCGGTGTCGGCGTCGGCGAAATCGACAGTTTGCTGAAAATGGCCCGCGACGAATGCGGCCTGGATGTGCGTGGCCTGATGTGCATTCCGCCGGTGTCCGAGCCGGCGGGACCGCATTTTGCCTTGCTCGCCCGGCTGGCAGGTGAGCGCGGCCTGGATATCGTGTCGATGGGAATGAGCGCAGATTACTTGCTCGCCGCAGAGCTTGGCGCGAGTCATGTTCGGATTGGTTCGGCGCTGTTTGGCGAGCGTGAGGACTGATCCCCGGCCGAAATCGCCGGTTTCAGTGCGCTTCAGCCCAGTTTTTCGCCGCATTCGCTTCGACGACAAGCGGCACGGACAGGTCCAGTGCGGGTTGGGCTGCGCTTTCCATTGTCTCGCGAAGGACAGCGAGTGTGCGTTCCGCTTCTGTTTCAGGTGCCTCAAAGATCAGCTCATCGTGCACCTGAAGAAGCATCCGCGCAGACAGTCCGGCGTCGGCCAGCCTTGCAGGCAGGCGGATCATGGCGCGCTTGATGATATCTGCTGCCGAACCCTGAATCGGCGCATTGATCGCCTGGCGTTCGGCAAAGGTGCGCGCGGCCATGTTTTTCGAGGTGATGTCTTTCAGGTGCAGCCGCCGGCGAAAGGCGGTTTCGACATAGCCATGCGCTTTGGCAAAGCTCTTTGTCTCGTCCATGTAGGCGCGAATGCCGGGGAACTTGGCGAAATAGGACTTGATGTACGCCCCGGCCTCCTCGCGGGATATGGACAGCTGATTGGCCAGGCCGAATGCGGAAATGCCATAGATGATGCCGAAATTGATTGCCTTTGCGCGGCGCCGGATCATCGGGTCCATGCCCTCGATGGGCGTGTCGAACATCTCGCTTGCCGTCATCGCATGTATGTCAAGCCCGCGATGAAAAGCCTTTTTGAGGGCTTCGATCCCGGCAATATGCGCCAGCAGGCGCAATTCGATCTGGCTGTAATCGGCGGAGATCAGGACATGTCCGGGCTCGGCAATGAAGGCAGTGCGGATCTTGCGGCCTTCTTCGGTGCGGATCGGAATGTTCTGCAGGTTGGGGTCGTTCGATGACAGACGGCCGGTCTGCGCGCCAGCCATCGAAAAACTGGTATGCACCCGGCCCGTTGCCGGATTGATAGCTTCCTGCAGGGCTTCGGTATAAGTCGAGCGAAGTTTCGACAGCGCGCGCCAGTCGAGGATGCTGCGCGCCAGTGCGTTGCCATCCACGGCCAGCGTTTCCAGCGCATCGGCGTCGGTTGACCATGCGCCGGTCTTGGTCTTCTTGCCGCCTTCCAGCCCCATTTCATCGAACAGGATCTCGCCGACCTGTTTCGGGCTTGCAATATTGAACTGCCGGCCGGCCTGTTCGTGTGCGCTCGCCTCAAAACCGGCCATTCGCTGAGCAAAATCCGACGACAGGCGCGAGAGCACGTCCTTTTCGACCTTGATGCCGGCGCGTTCCATGTCGGAAACGACAGCGATCAGCGGACGGTCGAGCGTCTCATAAACGCTGACCAGTTTTTCGCTCACGAGCTTTGGCTTGGTCTGCTTCCACAGACGCAAGGTTATATCGGCATCCTCGGCGGCATATTCGGTCGCCTTGTCCAGCGCAACGCGGTCGAATGTGATCTGCTTCTTGCCCGACCCGCAGACTTGCTTGAAGCTGATCGGGCTGTGCGAGAAATACCGCTCGGACAGCTCATCCATGCCGTGGCCATGCATTCCTGCATAAAGAGCAAAGGAGATCAGCATCGTGTCGTCAACTGGCGCGACTGCGATACCCTCACGCGCCATGACAGTGATATCGTATTTGATGTTCTGGCCGATCTTCAGCACGCTGGCATCTTCAAGCAGAGGTTTGAGTGCGGCCAGCGCACGCGTTCTGTCGACCTGGTCCGGGGCCGGGCGCTGACCAAGCAGGTCGCCGCCGAGATCATCGGGATCGATATGTGCCAGAGGAACATAACAGGCTTCGTTCGGCCCGGTGGCCAGAGACAGGCCGACAAGATTGGCAACAACCGCATCAAGGCTGTCGGTTTCAGTGTCGAACGCGACCGCTCCGGCCGCGACGGCCTTTGCAATCCAAGCGTCAAGCTGGTCGATTCCGGTGACAGTCTCGTAGGCTGAGCGGTCAAAACCCTGCTGGTCTTCGGTTTTTTCGGCGAGATCGACGCCCTCCAGTTCAAAATGCTCCCGAACGCGGCGGGTGATGGTGCGAAACTCCATCTTCTCCAGAAATTCAAGCAGGCCTGCCGGGTCGGGCTCGGCAACGGCGAGGTCTTCCAACGCCACTTCGACTGGCACATCGTCTTTCAGCATGACCAGCTCGCGCGACAGCCGGATCTGGTCGGCATGGGCGATCAGGGCTTCGCGCCGCTTGGGCTGTTTGATTTCTGCCGCCCGTGAGAGCAGCGTATCAAGATCACCGAATTCCCCGATGAGCAGGGCAGCGGTTTTGATACCGATCCCCGGCGCACCCGGAACATTGTCAACGCTGTCACCGGCCAGCGCCTGCACGTCCACCACTTTTTCCGGCCCGACGCCAAATTTTTCAAGCACCGCTTCGATCCCCATCGACCGGTTCTTCATCGTGTCGAGCATGCTTACGCGCGACGATACCAGCTGCATCAGATCCTTGTCGGAAGAGACGATGGTGACCCGCGCGCCGAGCCGTTCGGCCGTGCGCGCATAGGTGGCGATCAGATCGTCGGCTTCAAAGCCTTCCCGTTCGAGCGCATGGGTTGCAAAGGCTGTGGACGCTTCACGCACCAGCGGGAATTGCGGGCGCAGGTCTTCCGGCGGCGCGTCGCGGTTGGCCTTGTAGTCCGGGTAAAGATCGTTGCGGAAGGAGTGCGAGGAATGGTCGAACACACAGGCGAAATGCGTCGGCCGGTCGGGTCCGCGCAGGTCCTCCAGCAATTTCCACAACATGTTGCAAAAGCCGGCCACGGCCCCGACCGGCAGCCCGTCAGAGGCGCGCGAGAGCGGCGGCAATGCGTGATACGCCCGGAAAATATAGGCCGACGCATCAATGAGGTAGAGGTGACTGTCAGGTCCGACAGGAGCAGTGGGCATGTCGCGGCTCGCAAGGCTGGGATCAGTTGTGCCTTTCAGACCTATCCCATTTGCGAGGCAATGGAAAAGCGCCGATCAGCGCAGCACGCCGTCCGATTTCAACTGGAAGGTATACCAGGTCAGGTAGACTGCGATCAGCACGATCGCCCCGGTCATGATTGCACCGACCGTGCCCATCAGGTCCAGTCCGCCAGAAGAGACCTGATAACCAAACGAGATCGCCATGCCAATCAGAGAGAGAGCGAACAGGTGCGCTGCCCAGCGGCTGCGAAGCAGCAAGAGCACAGTGCCCAGGACTGCAGACCAGACGGCCACGGCCCATGCGGCTTCTGCCCAGACCGGAAAGGCATTGACATAGGCCAGCTGATCGGGCGTCAGCTGACTGAGATACGCGGTATTCCCGGTCTGGGTCATGACATAATCATAAGCACCAAAGCTGTTCCAGATCAGTGCCAACAGGCCGATCAGCCAGAGATGCCATGGGGTATCTGCAAATCGTCCTGCCATTGTCGTCTTCCATCATCAGGGAGATTTCAGGAACAGGTTCGTTCAGCGGCCTTTCCAATTCATTATCACAGCGGCGCTTCTTTGTCTTTTCATTTCCGCGATCAGGGCTCGGGCGAAACGCGGACAACCAGCTTGCCGAGATTCTGGCCGGTAAACAGGCGGTCCAGCGCGGTGGGCGCGTTTTCAAGGCCATCGACAATATCGGTTTCGAACCGGATTTTCCCTTCCAGCAGCCAGCCAGCCATGGCCTGAATGCCTTCCGGGAACCGATCCAGATAGTCGATCACGATGAAGCCCTTTACCAGTGTCCGCCGCATCAGCAGATTGGCGAAATTATACGGGCCCGCCACGGGTTCAGTCGCATTATAGGTCGAGATCAACCCGCAGAGCGGCATCCGCGAAAAATCGTTCAGCCGGGCGATCGCCGCGTCCATGATGTCGCCGCCGACATTCTCGAAATTGATGTCAATGCCGTCGGGGCATTCGCGATCGAGCGCCGCGCCGACATCCTCGTTCTTGTAATTGATCGCCGCATCAAACCCGGCGATTTCCGTTAGCCAGCGGCATTTTGCGGCCGAGCCTGCGATGCCGACAGCGCGGCAGCCCTGAAGTTTCGCAATCTGTCCGACCATGGAGCCGACCGCGCCGGCGGCAGCAGACACCAGAACGGTTTCACCGGCTTTTGGTTTGCCGATATCCATCAGCCCGAAATAGGCGGTCATCCCGGTTGCCCCGAGCGGACCCATATACGCGGTCAGCGGTATGCCGGGCAGTTGCGGCAGTTTTGACAGTCCGGCGGCGGCAAGCGTGTTGTATTCTGCCCAGCTGGCAAGGCCGGTATTGACAATATCGCCGGGCGCAAAGCCCTCGTGCCGGCTTTCGCTGACCACGCCAACCGCGCCGCCGCGCATCGGCTCGCCGATGCCGACCGGAGGCATATAGGCGTCCATGTCGCTCATCCAGATGCGGTTTGTTGGGTCGAGCGACAGATACACTGTGCGCACCCGGACCTGACCTTCGCCCAACGGATCGAGTGGCCGCTCGACCCATTCAAGGTCACCCTCTCGCAGGCTCCCGACCGGACGCCGACGCAGCACCCATATCCTGTTGGTCTCGCTCATGTCGCTCTCCCTCGCATCCGTCTGTTCGCAAAGACTATGGCGACAACTGACGTAAGGGAAGGATAGCCTTTATCGACCGAGCAGGCGCTGGACGAAGCCCATTGCTCCCGTAAACCGCAGACCACCATCTCGCACAGCCAATGCGATACATACCTCGCCCGGATCGGCCACCGGCTGGTGGGTGTCATCCGGGGTTTTCACCGCGACATCTCCCGGACCGAACTGCCCCGAAGCATCCGAAAAGCCGCCCGTGACCACCAGTGTCAGTTCCACCCCTTCATGCGTGTGACGCGGCACGCTGGCACCGGGGGAAATGCGAAACAATTCGGTTTCTGCCTGACCGTCGGTGTCGATCTGCAGGCGCTTGAGGCCCGGACCTGCGAATGACCAGCCTCGGATTTCGGTCGCATTCAGCGCCTTCTCGCGAAGCGGTTCGGGCAGGGCAAGCAACTCGGCAATATCTTCCCCAACGCGTTCGGCGATCCGGTGTGGTGAAGCAAGAGCAGGGCCAAGCCTGTCAATCTCGTCCAACGCGGCTTGCAAGGCAGTGGCCTTCATCTGTAAAGGCGGGGCACTTTCGAGCAGGAGACCACTGACCAGCTCCGACAGCGCCACCTGATCTGCGATATCCGCGCGCAAAGCCGCCTGTGTTTCGACCAGCAATGCGAAAGCCGGATCAAGGCACCCTGCAGCGTAACCGCTGTAGAGTTCGCTAAAGACAGTTCCGTCTTTCTTTGACGACACGCCGAATTACCTTTTCTCTCAATTTGTATTGTCTTCGATATGTGGCACGCGGCCCCTGGGTCAAGCAACCTGTCCTTCAGAATCATGCTGGCCGGTTCAACGTTCGTCCTCAAGAGGTCCGCGCAGGCGGTTGAAGGCAAGCCGGATGCGCGATTTCACCGTGCCGAGCGGAAGGTCATAGGCTTCGGCAATCTCGCGGTGCGACAGACCCTCGAAGAATGCTGCACGCAACAGGATCAGCTGTTCGGGCGGCAATTTTCCGATCTCGGCACGCACGCGGGTCTCAAGCTGGGCGCGGTTCAGTCTTGCATCAGGCGCTTCGGGCGCTGCAGGCTGCAGCATGGGCTCGTCGGGCTCCAGTTCCGGTCGGTTGGTGCGCCGATGCGCGTCGATCCGCCGATTGCGCGCGATCCTGAAAATCCAGGTCGAAACAGACGCCTTTTCTGCATCATATTGCTCGGCCTTGCGCCAGACCGTGACCATCACTTCCTGTACCAGATCTTCCGCCTGCGCCGCGTCGGCGCCAAGCTTCTGCATATAGCTTTTCAGGCGCGGGGCGAAAAACGCGAACAGTTCCGCAAAGGATTCGCGGCAGCCCTGGGACGCAATGCGCTGCATCTGGCTTTGAAACAGCCTGCGCGGGTCCGGCTCGGCAGCCTCAGTGTTCGCGGGGCTCAAATCAGACGCCTTCCTCAACTACACCCTCATTGTAGCCAAACCTTCCAGCGGCGCAACAATGATGCTTCATGCCGCATAGCTGCAATTTGCAGTCGGCATTTACCAAATCGCAGCGACAAGACTGTTTCATTGCACCAGTCTGGTATAGTTTTTCCTTCAAGCCATTCGAACGGATTGCACTCATGAAGACCATGCGGTTGAAAGCTGTTCGCAGCGCCATTGTCGCGGCTTCAAGCCTGCTCCTGGCGGGTTTGAGCGCGGCCGAACCTGTTGCGATTGCGCGCTACAAGGACTGGCAGGTTTTCACAAACACAGTTGACGGGGCGAAGGTCTGTTATGCCGCGACCGAAGCCGATGACAAGGCACCCCGCTCGGTTGAGCATGGCGATGTCTGGTTCTACCTGACCAGCTGGCAGAGCGGCCTTGCGCGCAACCAGCCCAGCCTGAAGGTCGGTTATGACCTGCGCGCCGAGCTTCCGACGCGGGCGCGGATCGGTCGCCGGACCTGGAGCCTGTTCAATGTCGGCGCAGAAGCCTTTGCCGATGACGCTGACGACCCGGCGCTGGTGGGTGCAATCAAACGCGGTCTGGAATTGCGGGTCGAGGCGGTGTCGGAACGCGGGACGGCAGTGGCCTACCATTTTTCGCTGAGTGGATCGTCGGACGCGATCACCAGAGCGGCCCGGGCCTGCGGCTGAAGCATCGCCATCTCATGGTTACCGGCAGGAATAAAAAAGCCCCACCTTCTGCAAGGTGGGGCTTTTCGCTGTTTACGGTGTCTCATCAGACCCGCGAGGGTCAGGTTCTTACCAGTTGACCCTAAGTTCCGCGCCGTAGAAGCGCGGCTGTGCGGGATAGACAGCAACTGTTCCGGTCTGCTCGGGAACGCCGAAGGATGAGAGGTTGAAATCATCCTCGTCGAAGAGATTTTCACCGAACAGCGAAATCTCGTAACGGCCCTGTTTCTCGATCAGGCTGATGCGCCCACCGAACAGTGCATAGGAATCATTCTTCACGGCCTCACGAACCTCGGGAGCCGCGGGGAGAAAGGCTTCGTCGTTCCAGCGGACATTGGCATGGAATGCCACGTCGAACAGGTCCGAAACCGGCCATGTATAGGTGGCAGCGCCGGTGACGACATATTCCGGCACGTTGGAAAGCTGTTGACCACCTTCGGCAAGAATATCAAACCCGCCGGTTCCGTCCGGAAGCGCAACGTCGCCTTTCCGCTCGGCGATTGTCCAGGCAAACCCGCCCTGAAACAACAGGCCATCGATCGGTGTTGCAGCGGCATCAAGTTCGAGGCCATAGCTTTCAACTTCAGTATTGATCGTTCGGAAATTGATCCCGGTGAAGAAGTTTTCCTGGAAGCCTTCAATGTCCTGATAGAAGGCCGCACCGTTGAGCGTGACCTGTCCGTTCATCCACGCGGATTTCCAGCCGGCCTCAAAAGCATCAACCGTTTCGGCGTCAAACTCCTGATCTTCGACCTGCGGGCCGTCACCACCGAACAGGCGACTGTCGAAAGCGGCGCGGTCGAGATTGTAACCGCCGGATTTGAACCCGCGAGAATAGGAGGCATAGCCCATGATGTCGGGTGTGAACTGATAGGCAAGCTTCGCCGTGCCGGTGATCTCTTCGTCGGTCCGGTCGCCATCGAATTGTCCATTGCCTTCAGTATTGACGGCCGGGTTGCAGACCAGGCCGGCAAGGGCAATTGCGCCGGCCTGCGCCAGACCCTGAAGGGCTGCCGGGTTGGCCGCCAGAAAATCACAGCCCGGGGTGATCGCGTTGAGGTTCTCCTCGATGTCCTTTTCCTCGCGATTGTAGCGCGCACCAATTGTCAGCGTGGCCGCATCCGTCAGCGCGATTTCATTGTGCGTAAACACGGCAAAAGCGTCGGTTGTCACTTCGAACTGGTCGGCCTGCTGGCCGCCGCCTACGGGTGTTGCCGGGACGAAAATCGGGATTGGTGTGCCGGTTGCCGGATTGATAACGGGATTGCCGACCGGGTCGCGCACGATGCCGAGAATTGGCGGGACGCCAAAGGTCGAGCCATCGGGATTGAAGCCGAAGGGCAGTGAGCCGAAGAATTGCGCACCGGCAAAACCCGATGTGGTCAGGTCGGTAAACAGGTCAGCCTGCGTGCCAAACCGTATCGTGTCGGTCAGGTTCAGCTCCTCATGCATGTAGAAGCCGCCAACCAGCCAGTCGAGTCGGCCATTTGTGTTCTGCAAACGCAATTCCTGAGTGAACACCTCGTCTGTGACGGTGTAATCCTCGCGGAAAGCGCGATCGATGCCGGAAAAGTCGATATCCTGGTCGCGAACCGCTTCCCAGTCGCGATAGGCCGTGATCGAGGTGAACTTGCCAAAATCGAACTGATGATCGATCTGGCCGGAGACGCCAAATTCCTCGATCTGCTCATCGAAACCACGATTGGGAGAGATCGCGACTTCACCATCACGCGGGTCTGCGGTCGAAATGCCGGTCAAGCCAAGCGCTGCTGCGCCGGCATTTATGGCGGGTGCGAGCGGGCCGGGAATGAAATTGACCGCGACGCAGCAGGCTTCATCGGTTTCGGCATAATCGAAAATGAAGCGGGCATCGGTCTTGTCGCCCTCATAGACGAGTTGGCCGCGAGCGAAATAACGCTCGATATTGTTGAAATCCCGGTCGGAATTGACGTCTTCAACATAGC